>JBEQAD010000071.1:0-12610 GCA_041640515.1 Saprospiraceae bacterium
GCAGCGCCGTGTCTTTGGCACTTTGCACCTGGGCTACGAGCAAACCTAGGTCTTCTACCATCTCATACAATTCTTGTGAGATGGCTCGGCGGCGCTGGTAGTCGAGGTCAGGTTGGAGCGGATCCGGAATAAGTTCAAGTACGGCGCTATCCGTCAGCCCGGCAGCATTAAGCCGCACACCATAGGTGCCGGGCAGAGCCAGTTGTCCAAAGAACCCTGCAAAAACGCCCATTTCGCCGCGCACCATCACACCCTGAGCTGCTCGGGGCGGTGTGGTGCGCATATCCCAACGGACAGTGTTTATACCTTTCCGATTGGAGCCAGGCAGAGTGAGTACTTTCTTGCCTGAAGGGTCGAAAAGGTCTATGGCTACCTCGCCCGTCAGCACGCGGTCTTTGAGATAGTACTGTATAACTGCTTGTTCCGTAGGGTTAGGCCCTACAAAGGCATCCGTGTTAGGAAAACCCTGCCCATAGTGCCCTGTAGTAACGGGAGTGGGTCGACTGGGCAAGAGCGCTACGGGGCGTTCGAGCAGTTCCGGGGTCAAACGCCGGATAGGGGAGATATCATCAACAATAAAGATACCTCGCCCATGCGTAGCAATAACGAGATCGTGGGTGCGCGGGTGAATGACTATATCGCGCACACCTACATATTCGGGCAGTTTAGCCTTGTAGTGCACCCAGGTCTGGCCGCCGTCGTTACTGATGTAGAGGCCAAACTCAGTACCTAAGAAGAGCAGATTAGGGTTTTCTATGTCTTCAATAATGACATGGGCATAGCCCTTGAGCCCCTCGCTAAGGTGGATAGCCTTCCAAGTTTGGCCACCGTCGTCGGTACGGGCTACATAGGTGCGCATATCACCATAGGTGTGCCGATCAAAAGTGGCATAGGCGCGATTGAGGTCGTGTCGGCTAGGTGTAACGCGACTGACCCAGGTTCCGGCTGGGATGCCAGCCATAGTAGAGTCTAAGCGTTTCCACGTCTTGCCGCCATCGCGCGTAACCTGTAGGTTGCCATCGTCGGTGCCCACATAGATAAGGTTTTCCTCCAAAGGAGAAGGTCCGATAGTATAGATGGTACAGTGGTTCTCTGCAGAAGTGTTATCCACCGTAAGCCCACCACTGGTGTATTGTTGTTGCTTGAGTGAGTCATTGGTGGTCAAGTCGGGCGATATACGCTCCCAGGATTCTCCGCGATCGTTGGAGCGAAAGAGAAACTGTGCGCCGCAGTAAAGAATGTTGGGGTTGATGGGACTTTTCACTACAGGTGTGTTCCAATTCCAGCGGTACTTGGGGTCTCCGGGGCGCTCTTGCGGCTGGATAGATTTGCTTTGCCCTGTTTTTAAGTTGATGCGCACCATGTTACCCCCTTGACTTTCGCAATATACCACATCGGGATTTTGGGCATCAGGCTGCACCCAGAAACCATCGCCACCGTAAAGGTCAACCCAGTCGCCGTTTTTGATGCCACCGCGAGCGCGTGAGGGCCCTCGCCAAGAGCCATTGTCCTGCAGACCGCCGTAAACGTGATAAGGGTCCTGTAGGTCAACACTCACTTGGTAGTACTGCGAGACAGGTAAGGTCTTTAGCATTGTCCATGAGACACCGTAGTCTAAGCTCATGTACACGCCGCCATCGGTGCCCAGGTAAAGGTGGTTAGTGCTGTTAGGATTGATCCACAGGGCGTGATGGTCCGAATGCACCCAGCCGCTAGTGCGTCCGCCTTCGCTAAAGGAATAGCCGCCATCGGTGCTGATAGAGAGCGAGAAGGCTGGGCGATAGACGCGTTTGGGGTCTTTTGGGTCAACTACCAACGTGCTAAAGTAGAACGGCCGCGCTGTTACGTTGGATGTAGCACTTTGGTATTTCCAGGTCTCTCCGCCATCATTAGAAATATAAAGGCCCGTGTTTTCGCTCTCCACAATGGCCCACATGTTGTCCGGAGCACTCGGCGCTAAGGCCAAGGCGATGCGTCCAAACGGGCCAGTGGGCAGGCCATTGGTGATTTTCCGCCACGTTTTACCACCGTCGGTTGTCTTGTATAGAGCGCTGTTCAGTCCGCCCGATGTAAATGAGTATGGCGTACGGCGCACCTCCCACATGGCGGCCAGCAATACGTCGGGGTTTCGCGGGTCCATGATAACATCGGCACAACCTGTACGCTCATTAATGTACAATATCTTCTCCCACGTTTTGCCACCATCTATCGTTTTATACAGGCCGCGGTCAGGGCTGTCGCTCCATAGAGGGCCCGGGGCGGCTACATAAACCGTATTGGACTGCTGAGGATGGATAAGTATCTTGGCAATATGCTCTGTCTTTTCCAAGCCCAGATGTGTCCAATTGCGTCCGGCGTCCGTGGAGCGGTAAATACCCAAACCAATGGACACGCTGTTGCGCATATTACTTTCTCCTGTGCCCACCCACACGATATCGGGTCGGGCAGGGTCTATGGCCAATGCTCCGATGGACTGCGGATATTTATCGAAGATTGGCTCAAAAGTCATACCTGCCGTGGTGGACTTCCACACGCCGCCGCCCGCAGTGCCGACGTAGAGGATTTTAGGGTTATTGCTGACGCCCTCTATCGCTGTAATGCGCCCACTCATAACCGCAGGGCCTATATTACGCGCTTCAAGAGCACCAAAAGTAGCAGAGGTTAGCGCGTTTTGTGCGGACATGGCCACTGACCAAGCCGTGAGCAAGCATGCGCTGAGATATCTTTTCATGGCCGCAAAAGAAGGAGGAGAATATTATTTTATAGCTTCTTTGGTTTATAAAACGAGGCCACCGTTTTCGCTCCCTATACAGCGATACCCCAGTGGCCTCGCTTGGAGGCAACAAAGTGCCGGCTATTTCTTTTTGCTCGTATTCGGCATGTCGAAGATCTTCATATCTACCGTGGGATTGAATTCCACTTTGGTTATATTGACAATGGTGTTACCCATCATAGGGCTTCCTTGATTCATAGTATGTGGCACGATGATGCCATTGACTTCTTTGAAGTTGGAATACAGCGTTACACTTTCCACTTCCTGCCCATCCACTTCTTCCACTCGGATATTCTTGATTTCGTAGAAAGTCTTCGGGTCAAAATAACTATATTCTGCTTTCTTATCGCCCTTGCTTATCTTTATTTTGTATGCCTCCGTGCCTTCCACGTCTTCTTTACCTACATATTCTACCTGATAACCCTTCTCTTTATAGCCAATGAGTGTTCCGTCAATGTCCGTTTGCTCCATTAACGAATTTACTTGGTCTGCTGTCATCGGCTCTGGGTCCGTGCTACCCATAAACGGATTGTTCGACCAACCCTGTTCTCCTTTGACAGCCATCACCTGACTCATGCCCATGACCGACACTTCCATGCGGGCGGCTTTATCGCGCACAGCAATCAGCGTCCAACCAATGGCCATACCTGGCGCGGCTTCGGCCGAGATGTTGGCCTCCATGCGGACCGCTTCTATATTTTTCCATTTATCTCCACCTATGGCTTCGATGTGTTTAGCAATAATTTCTTCCGCTGTCTGAGCCAGTGCAAAGGCTCCTCCCAAGAGCATAAACAGCGCGAATGCAAATACTTTCTTCATGTTGTATAAGATTTAATTGTAGTGAGAAAATCCAGTTATAAACAAAAAAAGCGTCGGCCCGCCATAATGTTTAAAAAAATTAGATAAAAGTTGTCAGGGAAAAGATATAAACGCCTTCCCTTTTGACCAGAACTCACTCAAAGAGAGGAAATAGAGGTAAGCCCAGAAGCCATCTAACCCGGGAACGAAATCTTACCCATGCCCACCCAGGGCAGCCCACCCAAACGGGCATTGGGAGCCGCCGTGCCTGCCACCGCTTCGTTGGCTAACACGGCAAACAAGACCGCCTCCTTAGCATCAGCCGATATGCCTAAAGTTTCCATGGGAGCCATGGCTATGTCTTTGGGCAGCAGCATGCGCAGCAACGACACCAGCAATGGGTTGTGGCTACCGCCCCCACTCAAATACACGGCTGCGCGAGCACACGTGCGAGGCACGCGCAAAATGGCTTGGGCAATGGTTCGGGCCGACAGATGGGCAAGGGTTGCCATTAGGTCATTGGGAGCAGGCCATTGGGACAAGCGAGCGGTCTGTTTTACCCAATCCAAACTAAACTCCTCGGGACCCGTGGTACAAGGGAAAGCGCGCAAGAAGTACGGATACTGTAGCAGGCGCTGCAAAGCCTCCTCGAGCACTCGACCTTGCTGCGCTTGCCGAGCACCTATATCGTAGGGCAGGTCGAAAAAATAGCGCGCTGCCGCGTCAAGCAAGGTATTACCGGGACCGGTATCCGTGGCAAACGCCTTGCTCACCTCGCCATCGCCAGGCAGGAAGGTGAAATTGGCAATGCCGCCTATGTTAAGCAGGAAGCGATCTTCGCCCGGTTGCGAGAAAAGTAAATAGTCGCCATAGAGGGCCAAGGGCGCCCCCTCCCCTCCAACGGCTAAATGCTTCTGGCGAAAGTCGCTGACGGTAATAATACCTGTGCGACAAGCTAGGTGATCACCATCGCCAATCTGAAGCGTAGCGTTAGGGTAGTCGGGGAGGCCGTGAATGTGCCGCGGTGCGTGAAAGACCGTCTGGCCATGGCTCGCAATGAGGTCCACCTCGTCCGGCGCCAAGCCCCAGCGCTTTAACGCTGTGCAAATAAGCGCAGCATGTTTCTCCGCCACAACGACATTGAGTAAGACCAAGTGCTGAAAATCTATCTCTCGACGGGCAAAAACGCGGCGGATTTCTTTCTGAAAGATAGCGTCAAAGGGGGCTGTTTCGAAATGCAATACCTTTACCTGAGTGCCTGGCCCAGCGCCTGTTATCGAGCACAAGGCCATGTCCAGGCCATCCAATGAAGTGCCCGCCATTAGGCCTAAAATGATGCGCTCTGGCTTTTGAGCCATAGCCGCCAATCTCAATACGTGGGAACGCATACGAAAGTTAACGCATTACTTCAGCTGCTGCGCCGCCTGGCGGAACTGCTGGGCTACTTGCGCATTGCCCAAAGCCTCGTAAATCTGAGCTCCTAATTCGTAGGCCGGGCGGAAGGCTGGTGCTATCTGGAGCAAAGCCTCCAGATACTTGAGAGCCTCAGCAGAGCGGCCTTGCTGTTGGGAAAGCAACGCCAAATAGTAGTACGGCATGGGCGCTCCCGGCTCTAATTGCACGGCGCGCTCGAATTGCCTTCTGGCCATTTCCAGATTACCCCGGTTGATCCAATACAAGCCTAAGACATTGTTGGCCATTTCGTCGGCGGGGTTGATGTCCAGGGCTTTTTCGGCGGCTGCCTTAGCCTCTTCTGGCTGGTTGCTGTTAAAGTAGGCCTGTGCCAGGCTCGACCAGGCTAGCTCATTGTCTGGGACATCCTTGACTTCCTGTTGGAAGCGCTCTACCGCACTATTCCAATCTTGAAGCTTGAGCGCAGCCGTGCCCAAGGCACAATGGCGCGTGGTATCTTTCAAAATGGCTAAAATAGGCGCACCGCCAATCTCGATGACGTGCACGGCATTGTCAGGAGGCCACAGGCCGCGAGTTAGCGCATGGCCGTTGATGAAGCGCGTCGGATACAAGGCGTAATCCCAAGCATCGTCGCAACGCCGCTCCCATTTGAGGTATTTGAGCACGACCTTGTCGCCATACTTGGCTAAGTACTGCTGCGCCGGGTAATACATGTTGGTGGCAATGACGACCACCTCATCCATGTCGGGTCGCAGGATACCCTGTTTTTCCAACCATTCGATACCCTGGCGGATACTGATGCCCCAGTAATCGGTCTCGTATTTGCCATAGGCGCCCTTTACGCCGCCGATGAGGGGGTTGAAATAGAGATAAGAGATGCGAGGGTTTCGGAAGAGAAAGGCGGCGGCATCAGCCATCAAAAGCGCTGCAACAGCCACTACGGCGTATTGTCCGGCGCGCTTTGCGGAGAAAAGGCTCAGAAGCTCGTTCCAAAACAGGCTGGCAGCCACAACCATAGGCGGATAGGCAAACGTCAGGTGACGCCAACCGTCGTGGAGCGTGGCATTCTTGTATACCACATAAAACACTGGAAAAACAGCAGCAAACCACACCAAGATCACCCAAAGCGGCTGGTAGCGGCGCAGCAAACGGAGCACCAAGACAAAACTCCCTACAAAGCCGCCCAGTACGGCCAGTGGGATGGTCAGCGCTATCCATTTGACGGGATAGTGCCAGGGAGTGAGGTTCGATTTGATGTTAGTGCCATCGTACAAAACACGGATGGCAATTTCCAAATCGGAAAACTTCGTCAGCGCTAACCAGGGATTGGTTAGCGGCGCCTGTAACGCAAAAGGCCAAAACAGCAGAGCCAGCGCGTAACCCACTACGGCTGCCGAGCCAATTACTGTCGCATAACGGCGCAAAACCTGACCATCGAGCAAACCTTTCCAGCGGTGCTTGAGCAGCAGGAAAAGCCCAGCGAAGAGGAATAGGTAAGCGAAATTTAGCAAACCGCCGGCGCGCACGCTCAGGGAAATGGCCAAGCCAGCCACCAATCCCGCCCAATGCCAGCGCGAAGGTCGAGGCATCTGCTGCAAAAGGGCCGCCATGTGATATAGCGTGAGCATATAGCCGGCAGCAAACGGAATATCTTTAGGGTTGACCAACGCGTCGCCCATGAAGCGAGGCGACAGGAACAGGAGCAGCAGCGTCCATAACCCCGCTCGCCAACCTGCAATGAGCTGCGCTAACAAAGCAGCACAAACGACAGCTACCCAGCCCAAAGCTGCGCTGAAGAGGTGGCGCACGTGATGATATCCCATGTCCGACTCCTTCAAACCCAGCGCTTTATTGGTAAAGCCAGTAACGACTTCAAAGAACCCCCCATAGAGATGCATGTTGCCATCGGGCACATAGAGTGCCGAGGTATCGCGCCCCCAGGTAGTGTAATAGTTAATAAGCTTCGCACTGTAGGCGTTCTGAAATTTATCATCAGCATTGATACCGGCGCCAAACGACAAGGCACACAGGGCTAATAATCCAACAGCCGCTATACCCCAAAACCAACGGCGCAGCTGGGGGTCGGCGGGGCTACTCACTGGCGGCCGCTCCAGCAGGTCGTGAGCAGCCAAAGGCTCGGCAGCAGTTTTGGGCGTAGTTATAGGTTTGCGAGTAGCGGGTTTTTGCGGCGTTTGCTTTCGCGCTTTCGACATACGACAGGCAAGTGTGGGTTGGTCAAGTTGGCCAAAGAACGGCACAAGGTAGCGAGATTTACCCGCTCAGTAGATGGGCTAAATTACAGCCCTTCGCGACGGGCAAAATACCACACCAACACTGCTGCCAGCAATAATAAGAGTAACACAACTAACACGGAGCCTATCTGCAGAAAACGAATATGCCACCGACGCTGACGACGCCGACGCCGTTGTTCCAGGCGAACCTCCAGGCGCTTCCAGACGCGCTCAGGCGGCGCCTCATAGAGCTGTTGCTCTTGCTTTTGGAAAAACTCAAATAAATCCATAGATCACCCCCTGTCAATACCTTTGGCTTTAAGTAACTGCTGCAGCTTGGCCCGCGCCAGCAGCAGCTGCGATTTGCTCGTGTTTACACTGATACCGAGCAAGTCCGCTATTTCGTGGTGCTTGTAGCCTTCCAACACATACAGGTTGAATACCGTGCGATACCCCGGAGGCAACTGGGCTAACAAATCTAAAATTTCCTGTGCCGACAGTTTGGCTTCTATCGAAAAATCATCGGCAGCCTCTATGGCTCGCACTTCTTCGCCCGGGAAGACCAACAGCTGCGTCTTACGCAGCAGCATCAAGGCCTCATTGACCACTACGCGCCGCATCCAACCTTCGAAGCTGCCGCTGCCCTGATAGGAGTTTATCTGGGAAAAAATTTTGTAAAAACCACTTAAAAGCGCCTCTTCGGCATCCTCGCGTGAATTCAGATAGCGTCGGCAAACTGCAAACAGCAGAGGGGCGTAGCGTTCGTAGAGCCACTTCTGCGCTTTGGGGTCTTCAGCCCTTAGCCGTTCTAATAGCGTTTGCTCGTTCATCATTGCTTCTCCTTATGATGCATGCAACAAGCGTTGCGGTGTATCGGTGTTTGAGGCTTAGCACTGCTACTAAACGCTTTACCTTCGCCCTCGCTTCAGGTAGCTCTGGTGATTTTCCAGAAACAGCCGACAAGAAGGGCTCTCTTAGAAATATTTTCTAAAAAAATGGCGCCTGCCCAATGCTTTTTTAAAGCCGTCGCAGCTGATAGAATAAAAAATAAAAAAACAACAACTTGTGGAACTAATAGACGGAAAATACCGCCTAAGTGGAGGAGTAGACCCGCTCGAACTATGCCGACAATATGGCACACCGCTTTATGTGTACGATAGTGGCGTTATGGAGCGCCAATACCGGCGCTTGGCCTCGGCATTTGTGTATCCACATGTGCGCATCCACTACGCCTGCAAGGCCCTGACTAATGTATCCATTATGCGTCTTTTTCAGCGCTTAGGGGCGGGGCTCGACTGCGTATCCATTCAAGAGGTGCAGATGGGCCTAAAGGCGGGCTTTGCTCCGCAGGATATTCTTTACACCCCCAATTTTGCTGCCTTAGAGGAGTATGAGGAAGCCGCTCGGCTGGGTGTACGTATCAACATTGACGCAATCCCAATGCTTGAAAATTGGGGCTTGCACCATCGCGAAGTGCCTATTTGTATCCGCATTAATCCACACCTCATGGCTGGCGGACACGAGAATATCAGCGTAGGGCACATTGATTCCAAATTTGGCATCAGTATTCACCAATTGCCTCACGTGCTGCGCATAGTGGAAAGCCAAGGGCTGCGGGTAGAGGGCTTGCACATGCATACTGGGTCGGATATTTTAGACGTGGACGTTTTTCTACGCGGTGCCGATATCCTTTTCGAGGCGGCGTCCAAGTTCCCTGATCTTCAGTTCATCGATTTGGGCAGCGGTTTCAAAGTGCCTTACAAACCTGACGACATCGAAACGGACGTGGAAGAATTGGGCGATAAACTTAGCCGGCGCTTTGCTGAATTCTGCCAGGAGTATGGGCGCGACCTGACGCTAATGTTCGAACCCGGTAAGTTTCTAGTCAGCGAGGCTGGCTATCTTTTTGCCAGATGCACTTTAGTGAAACAAACTACCTCTACTGTATTTGTAGGGTTAGATACGGGCTTCAACCACCTTATTCGGCCCATGTTCTACGGGGCGTATCACCGTATTGTCAATGTAACGGAGCCAAATTTTAAGCCTCGGATCTACACTGTGGTGGGCAACATCTGCGAGACGGATACTTTTGCCGCTGACCGCCGAATTCCTGAGGTCGTTGAGGGCGACATTTTATGCTTTTTCAATGCCGGCGCTTATGGGTGGATGATGGCTTCTAATTACAACTCGCGCCCCCGGCCAGCCGAAGTGATGCTTTACGGTGGAAAAGGCTACCTTATCCGCCGACGCGAGACGCTCGACGACCTGCTTGCTACGCAAATTCCATTCGAGGATTGGTAGCACGTCTCTGCCAACGGCGTTGAGGTCCATGTTGCTTGCTCTTGAGGAAAAGCAAAAGAAGAACCTTGTCGCCATCTTCTGCTGAGCGGGCTTCACGCCCTAGCCACCGCTCCATCATTCACCATAGAAGGCCTCTCCGCAGATTGCTTAGGTGAAGAAAAAGGGAACTCACTCAGGCCATGCTCACCATTGTAGACGTAAAGTTTGCCTGCTTTCCCCGGTGGCTCCAAATCAAGGATGATGTATTAGAGCTAGCCTCTCTGAATGCCGATATCGGCGAAGCCAATATTGGCTAAGGTGGCCAGACACTCCTCACCTGGCCTACGCTTGAAAAAGGCCTATTACTAAGCACTAAGGGAACACCGTACCTCTACACATTGAAACGGAAATGCATGATATCGCCGTCCTGGACGACGTATTCTTTGCCTTCCACAGACATTTTACCGGCTTCTTTTACTTTGGCTTCGGAGCCGTATCGAATAAAGTCTTCGTACTTGATGACTTCAGCGCGAATGAAGCCTTTTTCAAAATCCGAATGAATGACCCCTGCAGCTTCGGGTGCTTTAGCGCCGCGGCGCACCGTCCAAGCGCGCACTTCTTTTTCGCCCGCGGTGAAGTAGGTAATTAGGTCGAGCAGAGCATAGCAATGGCGGATAAGAGCGTTTCGGCCGGGTTCCTTCAGGCCCATCATTTCTAAAAACTCAGTTTGCTCTTCGGGCGATTCCATATCAGCAATTTGGGCTTCGATGCTGGCGCAGATGAGCAGCAGATGGGCATTTTCACCTGCTATGGCCGCGCGTAGGGCCTCTGTATGAGCGTTGCCCTTCAACACAGCAGCCTCATCCACGTTGCAAACGTAGAGCACAGGTTTAGCCGTCAGGAGCGAGAGATCTTTCATCAGCAGGCGGCGCCCGTCTTCGTCCAAGGTGTTGAGCAAGGAGCGGGCGGGCTGTCCACCTTCCAGGTGAGCCTTAAGCTTGTGAAGGATTTCCAGGTTGCGCAGTTCCTCTTTGTTGCCCGCTTTCGCCGCCCGGCTGACGCGATCGAGGCGTTTTTCGACGGTTTCCAAGTCCTTCAGCCCCAGTTCGAGGTCGATGACTTCCTTGTCGCGTACAGGATTGATGCTGCCATCTACGTGTACGACATTGGGGTCGTCGAAGCAGCGTACGACGTGGACGATGGCGTCCACCTCGCGGATGTTCGCCAAAAACTGGTTGCCTAATCCTTCGCCTTTACTGGCTCCTTTGATGAGGCCCGCGATATCCACGATTTCCACCGTAGTGGGTACTACGCGTTGGGGTTGCACCAGCCTAGCCAGTTGGTCGAGGCGGTCATCAGGTACAGTAATGACGCCTACGTTAGGATCTTTGGTCGCAAAGGGATAATTGGCTGCCAGGGCTTTCCCACTGGTCAGCGCGTTAAAAAGGGTGGATTTGCCGACATTAGGCAGGCCGACAATGCCGCACTGAAGAGCCATGTCTTTTTATTAATGAATGTTAAAATTCGTACCTGTTCGTCGCCAATGTGGGACGCCTTAGGATGAGCGGGCGCAAAGGTAGGGCCTTAGTAATCTTATTGTAAGCAATGACATACTTACCGTGTGGCTTACGCGTATCGCCGCCCGGCACACATAGGTGGCCGATAGAATAAAATAAGTGGGTACACGGTCAATGACCTCCAGAGTCTTGAGGCTCCATTTCACAATTTCGGAGGAGACAAAGAACGATGTGTAGGCATTCCCCTTCGCATCGAATTCTGTATGCAGAGGGCCGAGACCGGGTTTCTTAACTTCGCCGTGTAGCACAGCGTCGTATTTCAAGACTGGAATCCCGTCATATTCACCTTCAAAATTGCGCTCGGCAATAGCCTTCTGCATTTTGCCGAATGAGAACACAGGAATAACCGCAGCCAGTTTGCCCGAGCCCACGATATACTCGCCTGTAGGGTCGACATCGCAGCCATGAGGGCTTTTGGGGCACGGGATGAAGTAAACAAAATCCTTAAGCTCAGCCGGATCGAGCACAATGACTTGGTCTTCCCATTTGGTAGCGGCCATGTGCTTTCGTTCGTCGTAGATATTATGGGCATAGCGTACGTTCTTGGTCTTACCCTTGCCTGCTCGAGCATATTCCTCGGCTTTTTTCCAATTAATGGCTACGATGAAGTCTTTGTCATTTTGCGAAGCATTTACCTCTAAAAGTGTGCTGGCACGCTCGGAGTTGTAACAAGAAAAGAAAAACCAATCGTGGCTTGGCCCTTTACCAGAACGACTCAGATCGAGGTTGATACCCGGCAGCAACACTTGAAAGGCTAAGTTCATGTGTCCACTTTTGGGGTCAATGCTGATAAAGGAAACCGTACCGCGGAAGTTCTCTTTGTAGGTTTCAATAGGCACATCCGGTTGATTGTCCAACGGCACTGAGAAGCGCGTTCCAGCCACAATATATTCGCTGTTTTCTGTGATGAACGGTGAAGAGTGGTTTCCAGCAGAGTTAGGAATTTCCATGATTTCTACCGTCCGAAACGAACGCAGGTCAATACGGGCTACGCGGGGGGTGTTGTTGGCGTTGGCAAACATCCAACGGCCATCTTGCTCTCCATTTGTCAGCGACATGGCAATGTGGTGCTCATCGTCCCAGGGTACAAAACCATGCGAGGTCATCAACATGGCTTTGGTCTCTTCGCTATAGCCGTAACCATTCTCCGGAAAATACCTGTATAATCTTCAGTAAGCGCCCCGATGGCAAGCCGTACACCGAGACTTGACCATTAAACCCACCAGAAACAAAGTTGTAGAATTCGTCATAAGTACCAGGCGCTACATACACTCTTTGCGCCGTATCCGATGCAGCTGCTCCTGCAGCTCCTCTCGTTTTGCACTGCCACAGGGCTGCCACTATTAGAATAAAGCCCACGGCAAACCAAATAATTTTTTTTCATAAGCTCTTGATTTTAAGTTATATAAAATACTTCTAAAGAAATGTCTTCCTAAGTTCTACCGCTCGTCGTCGTTGTAGCGCATGAACTCGAGCAAATCACGCGCATCCCCGATAGACACATTCTGGTTAGGCATGCGCGTCAGGCACAGCTCGAG
>JBEQAD010000072.1:0-5722 GCA_041640515.1 Saprospiraceae bacterium
TAATCAACTATCTGCTGGTTCGCGAAAAGCCGCTTTCTGAGGAAGAGTTGGGCAACTTACGGGCGTTCATCCTGTTGCCGCTGTTGCCCAACGACTTACGCTTATCTATAGCTCAGGAGCTAGCTGAAGCTAATAGGCCTGACTTGTCTCAGGTTTTTGCCGAGCCGCAAGTGGCGCAATTGCTGTTGCGGAAAATGTAAGACCTTCGGTTTCAGAGGTTGCGCTTGCGGCTGCGCTTTTCAAAGTATTCACGCTGACCAGTGGTGAAGAGCAACTGGTATTGGCCCGTAGGCAGAGCAGCGATATCTATCCACCACGTTTCCGAGCCAGTGCGGAACTCTTTTTCCATCCATACTCTGTTGTCAGCATCAAGCACTTGTACTTTTACTGCGGTCAGGGGTGTCTCTTCGGGCAAGAGCCATACTTTATTGGAAGCTACAACAACTTCGACGTAAGGAGCACGCGTTCGAGTCTCGGGGTCATTCTGGGCTGGTAAAACGAAGGTAGGCAATAGCCACAAAAGAAGGCTGGCAAAGAGGCTTGTTTTCATTGCTTATACGTTGTTGTGTTCGTTCAGCAATAAAAGACACCTCTCCCTGTAGCCGTGTTGCACGAGCGCTGAAGCATCTCGATAAACAAGCGCGGATATCCTCCCAACGGTGCGCCACTATCGGCTAAACCTAACTATCTGCCGTTTAAGGGCAACACCTCGTTGACACTCCGTGCGCTTTAATGGGCCAACCATCGCCGCAGGCGCAACCCTACGCCCAAAAGTAACATGCCGAAAAAAAAGGCATAAAAACCTGCCCACCAGGCCAGCACCACAGTGCCGCCATAGGCGCGAAACAGCATGACCACCCCTATACCCAAGGAGATAATGCCTCCTAAAACCAGCTGCCACTCACTCTCAATTTCTTTGCGGATATAGTAGGCCAACCATACCTCCAGCGCTCCAGTTAGGATGCACCAAGCGGCAAACAAATACACTAGCATGTCGTCGGTCACATTACCTTGCCAGATGACAAGACCTAACACCATCCCTACTAACCCCTCCGCTACAAGGAGCCAACCAGCAAACTCTTCTTTCCGCAGCTGCCAGCCGGAGTAAGCTGCAAGTACACCATCAGCCAGTAAGTAGACAGCAACACACGTAGCCAAAGCTACAAAGGGCGAACGCGAAAGAGATAAAGCAACTATGGCAAAGATTATGGCTACTACACCCCGAAGGGCTAATAGCCACCAATGTTTGGCAAAAATGGACATCATAGCACAATAAATTTAAGAGATATGGAGCAGGTATAGATAAAACCATGCTATTTCTTGAGAATGCTCCAACAAAGAAACAACCTATGTCGGGCTTTACAAAAACTTTTCTGAGCCTCCCCTGTATCCTTCTTAAGAACCTCAGACGTGAGGCAGAGGGTCCAGTTAGTTTTGGGCGTTGAAATAAGCCATCGTTGAGGGCATGGGCCGGAGTATTTTTCTTCTTTCAAAAATAGGAGGGAATGTCCTTCTTTATTAAACTTCAAAAGTGCTTTGCGCAGTTCCTATCCAGTAAAATCCACACAATAGGGCTAACGGACAAATTTTCGTTCGAAGACGGCGGTGTTGTCGCGGTCATCTGTAACGCTCAGGCGTAGGAGATGCTCGCCCGGTGGGATGCGCTCATCGAAGTAATGCACCAGGCGTCCGCTTTTTCGATCGTACTCGAAAAGCACCCACTGACCGTTTACGGTAGCGCGATAGCGCAGCGAGCGAGCTGTGCCGCTCACGTTAAAGTTGTCGGTGAGAGCAAAGGACATGAGCGATTTGCTACGCATATTTTCTGCAAAGACGACCGGGCGAATGCTGGGTGCGACCGTATCCAGGGCTATAGTGTATCGGCCCAATTCGCGAATGCGCGTCTCGACAGCTCCGTTCACCCACTTTCCGCCGGCGCTTTCTGGGCGCTCACCGTTGAGGCAGACGACGATGGCCTTGGACGCCAGGGCCGGGGGCAGCGCCTTTGGGCGAAGGGACAGGGTGCAGTAACGATGCAGTGGGGTTTCGTCGTTGTGGATGTGATGAATGGGAGCCAACGCATTGGCCGGACTTGGGCTGACGGTATACTGAAAGTAGAGGGTTTCGTATAGAGCGCCTTCCGGGATAGAAAGCGCCATATCCTCAATTTCAATGCGATGGGGAGCATCCCAGGCGAATCGGTGTTGAAAGGGGGGCAGCATTGCCGGTAATACTTCGCCGCGCCTTACCCAAAAACGCAGTACGGCGGTGTTGCCGTTAGCATCCGCGCCTTCTATGACGACAGGAATTAGTCGTCCTTGATACAGGGAGACAACGCCGAAGTTATCGGTCCGTTCGTATTGTGACAAGCGATCCCCGGGTAAGATATAACAGCGCTGGAACCAAGCACCCGTGCGTTTACGCGCTGCAAAATCGGTGTGAGCATTCAAGTAGCGGGTTTCGTCGAAATCCAGTTCTCGAGCGCACCAGCCAAAGACAGGTTGTCCATCGGCGAAGCATCGGAGCGAAAAGAGGCCATTCTTGTTGTGAGGATTGCCCGTCACACGGTCGAAGGCACGCAGGCCAAGGCCAATGCGCCAAGCCGGCAGCACGAGCGTATCGCCCCCCTTAATGCCGTAAGTGTTGCCAGAGCGCCGCTCGACCGTTAACACCTGGGCGTCTATTGTTTCGCGTCGGTCGTTGAGATAATAGATCTTAAGAGCGACCAACTCAGGCGCTTCACGGTCAACTATCGGCAAGTTGAAGAGCAAGGGGTTTAGGGTTTTCTGGTCGGCGGTACGCCGAATTTCAAAATGCAGGTGAGCACCCGACGAACTACCCGAATTGCCCATGTCACCGATGCGGTCGCCTTTCTTTACCACAAAAGCCTTCTCACCCGGATAGAGGTCTACTTCAAAGCGCTCTCGGCGATACTGTTCAGCCTTGACGTAGCGGGCAATAGCCGGGCTAAAGCGATGCAGGTGCCCGTAGACAGTGGTATAGCCGTTAGGATGCCGGAGATATAGGGCATTGCCATAGCCTCCCTCCTGCACGCGAATGCGGTGCACGTAGCCGTCTGCAGCAGCGTAAATGGGCTGTCCGATGTCGCCGCTAAGGTCAATGCCGGAGTGGAAATGGTTATCGCGCAACTCGCCGAATGAACCCGACAAGCGCAGGTTTTGAGCATCCACGGGCAGGCGGAAGTAGTGCTGCGGATATCGAGGCTCGTTCATCGAGGTGCGCTCCGTTGGCGGTTCAATGTGAGGTAAAGCCCAAAAACCGCTAACAAGTGCGAGCAACCAGACTGTTTTTCCCATAGATATTAACCCTTGTACCACCTCACGCTACCCCTCAGCTTCGAGCACGGGCAGCAAAGAGCAATGGTTCAAAGATAAATAGGCGGTAGAGGAACAACGTTTTTTACTGTGGATAAAGCGCGATGAATGCCGCCCTCTGGCTATTAGCCCAGGCAAGACCCTGCAGAGAAAAGAGGAATCAGTACAAGACAATGCGTTTTATCCACACGCGATTATGGCTCCAAAGGCGAAGCCAACCGGGGCCTGCGGCATACTGCCCGGGCGGCAAGGTAACGTACACCGCCTGCCCTGGAGCAGCCCCGTCAAGGGTTGCCAGAGAACGCCTGCGGCCAGTGGCCTCCATCAACTCCAGATGCACAGGGCCGTCTACGGACATCTCAAAGCGCAGCACAAAAACGCCAGGCGTCGGATTAGGGAATACATGGAGGAGTGAGTCGGCTTCGCTTCGAGTCGTCGTGGGTGATATCGAAGTGCATTCGTATATGGCCACCCAGCCGGGAGCGTTGGTGGCACCATCGGATACAAAACGAAAAGTCAAGCTACCGCCACTGGCCTGTAAGGAACCTGGGTTTTGGGTGCCCGTCCAGGCGCCGAGAAGCGGGGCCGTGATGTTCGGGCCATCGTAAACCCAGAGCGTATCATAACCATTCTCGAGTTCGAACGACAAAAAGTGAACACGCAAGGCGTTAGCATTAGGCGGCGCAACAGTGAAAGTGTAGTTTTCAAAAGAATAATAATGCCACGCAGGGCCGCCGCCGTCGTAGAGCGTGTCCGAGCAAGGCTGTTGGGCGCAATCCGTAAAATGGTCGCGCAGGAGATTCCAAAGGTCGGCGTAGCCTGCGTCGTAACCCAGCGCCCAGATACCGATACCGGCTATGCCGCGCTGGAGGACGAGCTGGTAGCGCCTGCTCAGGGTTTGTGCTGAGTTGATAAAGCACTGCCTCCAAATATTGCCGATAGGATATGCGAAGTAAGAGGAAGCGCTGGGATAATGTTCATAGCGCTGCTGGTAAATGGTCGGGTTGTTGCGAACATATCGGTAGGTTCGAGCGGTGCTAAAGTTGCCCGTAGTAGGAGAAGGCGCCAGATGGCTTACCGTTTCCCACTCCCGACCATAGTAGGGCACACCAAGGAGAAGTTTGTGGCGTGGAATGCCAGCGCGCAGATACGTCGTCACAGAGCGAGAGAGGTTGTAATTGAAGGTAGCAGAAAAGCTAAAGAGCGGGTCCGTTGGACCTGCGACGGTGCTTCCGCTCCAATAATAGTCATAGCCCATGATGATGAACAGATCTACCCAAGGCTCCATTGCTGCCACGTCGAACACATTGTTCCAATCCACAGCAGGCAGGGCAATAGTCAGTTCAGCACCAGGGAGCTGACTTTTCAACTGCGTGCTAAGCGATGCAATGAAGTTAGTCAAGGCGGCCTTCTGAGACAAGGGAACCAATTCAAAGTCAATGTTAACACCATGAGCACCGCGCTGTTTGAGCAGGTCAGTGAGGTTGTCAATGAGGGTCTGCTGGGCTATAGAGCTACCGAAAAAGGTGGCGTGGTTGTCAAAAAGAGTCACACAGAGATGGACGCGCACACCGCGGGCAAGGGCCTGCGTAACCACTGCCGCCGTAGACCAGTTGTAGGTACTGTTGGGATTACCCGTTTGAGGATTAACCTCGTAGGAGAAATAGCACAGGTCGCTTAGGCGATTCCACTGGTAGTGGGTTTCCAGGCCATTGCTCCAGTAAGGGTGCCAGCCAAAGATGCGTTTGGTTAGGGTGCAGTTGTCGAGGTTTCGCGGCAGGACAGACACCTCGCGTTCGTTGATGCGCTGCCATTCATCGGGAGCCAGGCCCAACTGGCGATAGTATGCCTGCTCTTCCCTGTGAACAGAGGCGGGAGAGGTCTGGGCAAAAATAACGCGAGCTGCAGGGATAAGAGCGGCAATAAGCAAGGCAACGGGGCGCATACTATGATTTTTTATTAGTCAAATTAAGGGTAGACAAAAATGCAGCGTCAACAGGAAGAGCAAAAGCCATTTCTGAGTGGCGGGTAAACTTCGTCAAAGGGGTGCTGCAAGCAACCAGGCTCTTGCCGTACTTTTACCCGCACACATCTGGGCTCAACATTACAGCCTGCGCTGGGCTATGAAACACCTCTCTTTTTTCTATTGGCTGCTTTTCCTTACCCTGCTTCCGGGCGCTATCTCAGCCCAAGAAGATACCGATAAAAAAGCACTGCATCCCTGTGGGACGCCTGCAGGCATTGACCCCTGGTTGCGCAAATACTTGGCCGCTCCCACAACCTATCCAGAAAACAACGATACCCTGTGGGCAGGGCTACAGATTCACTTACTGGGCCGCGACGACGGCAGCGGACGCTTGACTCCAGACCGCATGCTCGATGCCTTT
>JBEQAD010000072.1:5732-12554 GCA_041640515.1 Saprospiraceae bacterium
GCCTCAACGAAGACTTCGCCCAAACAGGCATTCGCTTCTACTTTAAGTATCCTTGGAATCTCATCAACAACGCACTTTGGTTTCAGCACGACTCCATCGTGCAAGGGCGAGCCATGATGTTTGCCAACAACGTTCCCGGTGCCCTTAATGTCTACTTCATGGCGCGCGCAGCGGGCAACTGCGGCTACAATCTGCCCTATGCTGGCATTGCCATGGCTCACGCGTGCTCTGGGGCTAACGATCACACGTGGGCTCACGAAGTAGGCCATGCCCTGGCCCTGCCACATCCCTTCCTGGGCTGGGAAGGTAAAACCTACAACCCCGACCTACCGACACCCGACACACTGCTGTACGATTACACCCACTTTCACGCTACGCCCGACACCATCGTGCCGGCACCTTTAGACACAGCACTGGTCGAATATGTGGACGGCCGAAACTGCGCCATCGCTGCGGACCGCATCTGCGATACCGGCCCAGACTATCTTAGCTACCGCTGGCAGTGCAATGCACAGGGATTGAGCACCGTGCAACAGCGCGACCCAGCAGGCGCGCCTTTCTTCTCTGACGGCACGCTGTTTATGTCCTATGCTGCCGATAACTGTCAACAGCGCTTTACTCCACAGCAAATTCAAATCATGCGCACACGCCTGCTGACCGATCGCTCCAGCTGGCTGTCTGCGGAAACGCCAATAACAGGATTGGTAACACAAGCCGTGCAGCTGGTAGCTCCCATCAACCAAGCGCCAAGCCCTATTAGTGCTACCGTGCTGCAGTGGTCTCCTGTGCCACACGCCACTCACTACTTAGTGCAGGTGTCGAAGGTGAGTGGGTATGGTATTCGCGATTTTGAGGCTGTTGTGACAGACACATTCGCCCTGGCCACGAATCTGACGGCTAACTGGAACTACTTCTGGCGCGTACGAGCTTTCAACGCTGCCTCAGTAGGGCCCTACAGCACCAGCGGCCGGTTCCTATCTGTGCCGGCCAGCGCCGTACAGTCTGCCACTCAAGCCGGCTGGCGTTTCTATCCCACGCTGCTGCCTCAGGGCGTGCCTTTAGCTGTAGAGGCCCCAGCGACATGGCAAGACCAATCCTTGGTGCTGTCGGTGTTCGACGCAGCAGGACGTTTGGTCTATCGCGCCGAGCATGCCTTTCTGTCAGCGCGTGAATGGCTGCTCTTGCCCACCGAACAATGGCCTGCCGGCACCTACTATCTCGTATGTACCGGCAGGCAAGGAACTGTTCGCCAGCCTTTGCTGGTGGCTAAACCCTAACAGGCTCGGCCTTACGCCACAGGGGCTACAACGGCCTTTATGCCCTCCATGCGCTTGACCACCACGGCCGTTCCCTCAGGCAAAGCGGAGCCGTCTTCCGTCATGGCAATCCATAGGGTGCCGCGGTAATTGATTCGACCTTCGCCGCGAGAGGGAATGGCCTCGACTACCGTAGCTCGGTGTCCTACAAAGTCGCGATACTCGTCCACCTTCTCGTTTCTTCCAAAAAATCGCACCGTATAGCGCCGGAACAGCGCCGTGGACACCAGTGATACCAAAGAGAAGCAGATAAACTGACCTACTGGCCCGGGGGTAACACCCAGCCAGGTAAGCAAGGCCGTTGCAGCAGCGCCTACAGCCAAAAACATGAAGAAGAACGACACACTGAGCAGCTCCAGGATAAGTGCCAATACGGCAACGATAAGCCATATTTGAGCGGTTGAGAGTTCCATGGCACGGGCGTTTTTTACTTTTTGGGTGGAGTGTCGCCTATTTGCTGCTGATGCTTGACCACCGTCATGGCAGAGGCGATGAGCGAGGATATGTCGCCAAAATTGGCCGGTACAATAAGGGTATTGTTGGTGCGCGCCATTTTGCCGTACTGCTCCACCAGCTGCTCAGCTACGCGCAGTTGAACGGCTTCCAAACCGCCAGGTTGTTGGATAGAGCTAGCAATGCGGCTAATAGCTTCAGCCGTGGCAGCGGCCACTGCGCGGATGGCTTCGGCTTGACCATTGGCCTCGTTAATTTGGCGCAATTGCACAGCCTCAGACTCGAGTACAACCTTTTGCTTCTGACCCTCCGCTACGTTAATAACAGATTGTTTTTCGCCTTCCGACTGCAGCACGCGGGCGCGCTTTTCACGCTCGGCTTGCATCTGCTTCTCCATGGCGTGCAGCACCGACTGCGGCGGTGAAATATTCTTGATTTCATAGCGCAAAACTTTCACTCCCCAGCCAATAGCGGCTTCATCAATGGCCGATACCACAGCGCGGTTGATGGTGGTGCGCTCTTCAAAGCAACGGTCCAGGTCAATTTTACCCACTTCAGAACGCATGGTCGTCTGTGCCAGCTGCGTCACGGCAAAGACGTAGTTATTCACCCCATAGGAGGCTGTCTTTGGGTCAACAACTTGTAAAAAGATAACGCCATCCACTTGCACCTGGACGTTGTCCTTCGTGATGCAAACCTGCTCTGGGATGTCGTAAGCCTGCTCCTTGAGGCTGTGCCGATAGGCAACCCTATCGAAAAACGGAATGATAAAGTTGATGCCAGGGTCCAGTACCGCATGAAATTTACCCAAACGCTCGACGACGTAAGCGGTCTGCTGCGGCACAACTTTAACAGAGGACATGATGACCAAAATGGCCAAGATGGTAAAAAACAAAAGTGCGGTCATATCGTGTGGTTTTTGTGAAAAATCGGCTTAACAAAGATCCATCGGCCAAATTACGCCACCGCTAAGTAGTGTCAGCGGAAAACTACGCGCAGCAGAGAAAACAACCTTGAACTCCTGTAGCGCTAGCTCATCGGGTAGGGCGACAGGAGGCTGTGCAAAAATGACAATCGTTTGACAGGGAAAATGAGAGGCCTGCCTGCTCTCGCCAGGAACTTTGCAGCGCAAAGCAGTTTTAACTGCGCTACGAGGGCAAAAAGTTCCTCTCACCACAGCAAAAAAACCTTTAACATATGCGACCACTTATAATTACCATCCTCTGCGCAGGAAGCATTCAGCTAATCTGGGCTCAAAGCTTCCAGCAAATCAGCACCGGTGCAGGCTATCAGCGCCAGAGCTACATCAACCTGGGCGCCGGCACGGAAAAGCAAGTGCTTAACACTGCCTGGGATATCGCTTTTACGGTTTATGGCCAACAGGACGGAGGCATTTTCATCAACGAAAGCGCAGGCATCAGTATGGGGCAGCCCCAAGCTGCTGTAGAACTGTACGATGCTCAAACCAACGATTTTTCAGCCCAACCCAACCCAGATGCGCTTCAGAACTTCCGGCTCTTCAACCGCGAGCGCAACTGGTTCTACGGCGCGTTCAACGAAAGACGCGATACCACCAAACAGACCGACTATGGCTGGGGTACTTACAACTTCATGACCAACCAAGTCGTTGGTAGTGCGGTATACGTCATCAAACTGCGCAACGGTCAGTTCAGGAAGATAAAAATCGAGTCGCTGAGCGGCACGACATACACCTTCCGATATGCCCATCTGGATGGTTCTAACGAGGAAACCAAGACCATTAACAAAGCCGATCACCCCGGCAAAGTACTGGCTTATTTCAGCTTTGCTACGGGCAGCACGGTAGACGTAGAACCGGCCACAGGCGGCTTCGACTTACTGTATTGCCGATATACAACACCCCAATTTGACTCCATCAACAACGTGGTGCTGCAGTACATGGTCACAGGCATCCTAAGCGGCCGGGGCGTACAAGTGGCTAAAGCCGCAGGTGTTAATCCGAAAACAGTTAAATTTGATGACTACCGCAATAGCCTGCGCAGCGAACTGGATGTCATCGGCCACGATTGGAAGACCTTCACCGGCACGGGTTGGGTGGTGCCCTCCGATAGGGTTTATTTTGTAAAGACAGCTGCCAACCGAGTGTGGAAGATCCATTTTATTGATTTTGAGGGCTCTGCGACGGGAACTGCTACCTTTGAAAAGGAAGACCTGGGCATCGTTAGCGCCGTAGAAGCACCACAGGCGTTAGGGCTACAGGTGCTCACCTACCCTAACCCGGTGCGCGAGCAGCTCACCGTAGCCTTGGAGGTGCCACCAGCCCTGGCTCGCGAAGCACAATTGGAGGTCGTAGACCTGCAAGGCCGTACAACGAGCGCTCAGCGCGTCCTACTAACAGAAGGCTTCCAAGTTATCGAGTTACCATCGGCTCATTGGGTCAGCGGTCTCTATGCCTTGCGTTTGCGCTGGCCTGACCGAGACGTACTGTTGGGCAGAGTTGTCAAAAATTAGTCGTGAAGTATGGCATTACCCATTGTACGCGTGGCCATAGCAATGGCTGTTCTGCTTGCAGGTCGAAACACCGCAGCTCAGACGGATACATTGCCCGATGGTAGTGTGGCGCCAGTCGTGATCACCGCCCAGTTTACCCCTACCGACGTGCGACAGACGGTGAACTCCGTCCGCGTCCTCGACCGGAAAACTATTGAGCGTCGCGGAGCCATCAACCTAGAAGAGCTGCTCCAGACCGAGCCCAACCTTCGCCTCTCGCAGGACCCAGCCTTGGGCAGCGCGATTAGCATTAATGGTATGCGCGGCGAGAATGTCAGAATACTCATCGATGGGGTGCCCGTCGTAGGACGCCTCAATGGCAGTGTGGACGCCGGGCAGCTACCCATGGGTGCTGTACAGCAGGTAGAAATCATTGAGGGCGCCCAATCGCTCCTATACGGCTCGGAAGCTTCCGCTGGTGTCATCAATCTAGTAACGCGCAAGAGCCAACCCTATCGTCTTGAGGTAGAGGCCAGCCCTCAGTGGGAAAACAGTGGTTTCCGCAATTGGCAAGGCCGCGCAGGCGCTCGAATAGGAAAATTTCTGTTGCAGGTGACGGGTAGTCAGTTGGACTTCCAGCCGCAGCCCGACTCCATCGGCGGACGCTCTCAGCTATGGAACCCCAAAACCCAAACGAACGGGCGGGCAGTGTTGCGGTTTTCGCCGTCCGACAGGCTCGATTTGCGCCTGTCCGGAGCCCTTTTCTCCGAGCAGGTAACCAACCTCGGCGAGCTACGGCGGCCTCAATTCAGACCCTACGCCTTTGACGATTACTACTTCAACGACCGCGCCGACCTGACCTTGCATGGCGAAGGTTGGCTACCAGGGCGATGGTTCTGGCAAGCGACTGCCGGCTGGAATCGCTTCGACCGCATCAAGAATTCCTATCGCTTCGATTTCGAAGAGGAAAAGAAGACCCTCATCGAGGGACAGCAAGACACCTCTTCCGCTACCGGCTGGCTTACCCGCCTTACCCTTGCCAGCGACCAGCGAAACCGCTCCTGGAATGTCCTGGTTGGGTTGGAAAACTTCACCGAAACAGCCGAGGGAGCCCGAATTGTAGATACAACAGCAAGCCGAACCGGTTGGGCTCAAAGCCGCGACTTAGGTTTGTTCGCCAGTGCCAAAGTAAACCTATTAGCTCACAGGCTCACTTTGCAGGGCGGTGCACGCTGGACGCTCAATAGTCTCTATGGTACGGCCCTAACGCCCTCTGTGTGGTTGCTTTGGCAACCACGCTCTGCTTGGCAAGTACGTCTGTCTTACGCCAACGGTTTTCGGTCGCCTGGGCTGAAGGAGTTGTACTTCATGTTCATTGACATCAACCACTTTATTATAGGCAATGTCGACCTGCAGCCGGAGCGCTCCGACAACCTGCGCGGAGAGGTACGCTGGCAATCCGATGACCGCTGCCATGTCACCTGGAGCGTCAGCGCCTCGGGCTTCTACAACCGCGTGCGCGACCGCATTGTGCTGGCGGAATTTGCTCCTATCCAGTTTCAATACGTCAACCTACGCCATTGGGAGACTGTCGGCGGTGGCTCCGGCTTTTCGGTGCGCGTAGGCGAGTGGCTGCGCTGGCGCTCCGACGTTGTGCTCACAGGCTTTTTCAATACCCTTTCGGAGGATAGCAACATCGAAACTTATCTGCCGCGCTTCAATTGGGCGCCCGATTGGGTGAATGACCTGACTCTTACCTTGCCCAACCAGCGCGCTTATTTCACCCTTTGGCACAAACTAACCGGCCCGACCCCCTATTTTTTTGAAAACAATCGACAAGTGGTGCAGGGTAGAACGGACGCCTGGCACCTGCTCAATCTTGCCGTAGGTGGGCTCTTCTTGAAACAAAAAATTCGCCTCGGTGCAGGCGTTAAAAACTTGTTGGGCACGCGCCAAATACGCGCCACTTCCCGAGCAGAGATTGGCCATGGTAGCGGCGACCTTCGCCCCGTCCATTGGGGCCGGACTTTCTTCTTTTCCAGCACTTTCTACTTGCACTCGGCTCAGTAAGGGAGCTTAGGTAAGTCTGCTCAAGAGGCCTCCCTTTGCAAAAAGCGAGGCCTCTTGCCTTACAGGTCACTGGCTGACAACGTCCGTGAAGATTGATTAGGGTTGCAGGGCCTTTTTTGCCTCCTGTATTCGGACAACGAGAATGCGCTGGTCGGTTTACCTTCGCTGCCCTGAGCCTTGTTTTCTATGAAAAATATTGCCATCCTAACGGGCGGAGACTCTGCCGAACGCGTTATTTCACTGCGCAGCGGACAAGTGGTTTACGAACACCTACCTCGCGAACGCTATCGCCCTTTTCTTATAGATGTGCAAAGGGCCAACTGGTGCGAAATGTCTTCTGGTGTCTCCATAGACAAAAACGATTTCTCGTTGCCAACAGAGGAAGGGTCCCTTCACTTCGACGCGATATTCGGCGCTATTCATGGCAGCCCCCTGGAGGATGGGAAGATGCAGGGCTACTTTGACCTCTTGGGGCTACCCTATACCTGCTGCGATGGCTTCACGAGCGCCCTAA
>JBEQAD010000073.1:0-12478 GCA_041640515.1 Saprospiraceae bacterium
TTGCCGTCACGATCAAGGACTATGTCATCATTACCAAAGCCAACAAGTCGGCGCGTTTTCGGGAAAACTTTCTCACACGGCTTATCTTTAGCAGCCACCCCGTATTCCGGCGCCTGAAGGCCGACGGTAAGACCATCAATCTCAACCGCGTAGACAAGTTTCCGCCCTCTAAGAAGGGCGAAACCGTCAGCATCGAAGGCGGCGATGTGATGGTGCTCAACAAGGATTATTTGCTCATTGGCTGCTCGGAGCGCACCAACAACTACGCCTTTCAACTGCTCAAGGAAACGCTCTTCGACCGGGGCATTGTAAAAAACGTTGTTCAGGTAAACATTCCAGCAGAGCGCACCTACATGCACATTGACACCGTATTTACTCAGATAAACCACCACCACATGGTGGCTTATAAGCCCATCGTGCAGGACGGCCTGGGTTCCTACGTAGACGTACACCGCCACACAGGCGAAGAAGTGGAGTATCCCTCTTTGAAAGACTTTTTGCTGGCCGAAATCAATCCCAAGATGGAATTCATCTGGGCAGGCCAGGGGGAAAGCCCTTACCAGGAGCGCGAGCAATGGACCGACGGCTGCAATCTCGTTGCTCTCAAGCCGGGCGTAGCCATCACCTACGACCGCAACCCCATTACCGAGCGCGCTTTCAAGTCGTTTGGCTACAAGGTCGTGGGTGCAGAAAAACTTCTGCGCGACATAGAAAACGGCAAGATATCGCCCGACCAAGTGGAAAATACCATCATCACCATACCTTCCTACGAACTCTCGCGAGCGCGAGGCGGTAGCCACTGCATGACCTGCCCTATCGAGCGAGAGGAAATTTAGCAGCCCAACATATATAGCTTTGTCCGGTGTATAGTTTCGACTACCAGCTCCGCGTGCGCTACGGCGAAACCGACCAAATGGGCTATCTCTATTACGGTCGGTATGCCGACTACTACGAGGTTGGCCGCGTGGAAACCATCCGCTCGCTAGGACTCAGCTACAAGGAGTTAGAGCAGGTGCACGGTATATGGTTACCCGTAGTGAGCCTGCAAATGCGCTTTGTACGGCCGGCTTATTACGACGACCTGCTGACCATCCACACGGAGATACGCCAGCTGCCCGACTCGCACATTACTTTTCACACGGATATCCTCAATGCTGCGGGCGAGGTGGTCAACGCCGGCGTAGTGCGCCTGTGCTTCTTCAGAGCTGACGAGAAAAAGGTGGTGCCTGCGCCCGAGCTGTTGTTGGAAAAATTGCGCCCGTACTTCTAACCTATGTGGCTCCGAACCCTCTGGACCCGTCCGCTTGTGCTATGGGTTGCCTATTCGGCGGCAGCCATAGGTGCCAGCGTCCAGAGCCTATGGCTGCGCTCGGGCAAAGAGGGCTACACGGCCTACGAGAACTACGTCATTTTCCGCAACGCCTTTGGGCATTTGGTGCAGGGGTTAAACCCCTACGCACCCTTCCCAGCGGAACAATGGGACTTGTACAAGTACAGCCCGGCGTTTGCTGTTGCCATGGCGCCTTTTAGCGTTTTGCCCGATGCGGTAGGGCTAATGTTATGGAACCTGCTCAACGCCCTTCCGCTATTGTGGGCCATTTTGCATTTGCCAGTGCTTGAGGAGCGCCGCCGTTGTTGGGTAGGTTGGTTCGTGTGGTTGGAGTTGCTTATTTCCCTGCAAAATAGCCAGAGTAATGGCCTGGTTGCAGCGTTAGTGCTGTTGGCGTGGATAGCTGCCGAGCGTAGTCGCCCGTTGGAGGCGGCAGGCTGGGTGGTGGCGGGCGGCTTTCTTAAGATATTTGGCTTTTTGGCGGCCTTGCCGGCGCTGGTCTATCCGCGTCAGGGGGGGCTGCTGGCAGGGGGAGTGCTGTGGACAGTGGGGTGTCTAGTTTTACCTTTGGTTGTTGTCAGTCCGGAACATCTTTGGCAAGTGTATGGGTGGTGGTGGGCATTGCTGCGCACCGACCACGAGGTGTCCGTTGGCCTGTCGGTAATGGGCTGGCTTCAGGCGTGGTTTGGCTGGCAGCCGCCTAAACTGACCGTAGTATTGACCGGGCTGCTGGTGTTGTTAGCCAGTGTATGGGTGGTGTGGCGTCGTCGGAGTGCTGAAGGTTGGCCCTCGGCATTAGAGCGGGCGTACTTGTGGGCGTCGGTGCTGCTTTGGGTCGTCCTTTTCAACCACAAGGCCGAGTCGCCCACGTTCGTGGTGGCGCTGTGTGGCGTAGCGGTATGGTACTGGAGCACGCCTCAGCCTGCTCGCTGGATGCAAGTGCTGTTGTGGTTGGCTTTCATTCTGGCCTCCTTGTCTCCCTCCGACCTATTCCCTCCTGCTGTGCGCACGGGAGTGGTGCAGCCCTACGTGCTCAAGGCTGTGCCGTGCATTTTCATCTGGTGCGCACTTACAGTTCAAGTGTTTATACCTTTTCGGCGAAATCTACAAACGGCACACATCTCATGAAGGGCGACGTCTTCCGCAAGTTCGTCAAATTTGGGCTGGTAGGCTTCTCGGGCGTCTTCGTTGACTTTGGTATCACCGGACTTTGCCGAGAAATCATAGGGCTAAACCAATACGTCGCCAACAGCACCGGCTTTTTGGCAGCGGTAGTGAGCAACTACACACTCAATCGCGTGTGGACCTTCCGCAGCCGCGACCCGGGCGTGGCTGCCCAATTTTCCAAATTCCTCGTTGCCTCGCTCATCGGCTTGGGGCTCAACAACGGCATTATCTATGTGCTGCACGAGCAGGCCGAGGTGCTCTTCTACGTAGCCAAACTTATTGCGACGGCTTTGGTCATGCTTTGGAATTTTTGGGCCAATTATACCTTCACGTTTAACCAAAAAGTCTGACGTGCTGCCGGCCTTTTCTCCGCAAGAAAAATAGCCGTTGCCCGGCAGGTTTTCTTTGTGAAAAAACCTTCTCTGAGCAACGGCTTGCGCAGGCTGAATGCCTCCTGAGGCAGTTTTAATGCCTGCCGTCGTAATGCACGTGGCCGTGGCTAATCTCCTCCGGTTCGGCGTCGCGCACGCTGTCAACATGGCCTGTGAAGTACAAGTCAACACCAGCCATGGGGTGGTTGAAGTCTAAGCGTACCGACTCTAAGCCAATCCACTTGACTACCGCCTGATAGTGGTTGCCTTCCTGGTCGGTCAACGGCAAGACGTTATCGATTTCGAGCAAGCCATCGGGAATTTTGCCGTTGGTTTCGAAAATACTCTTGGGCACTTCCACAATAGCACTCTCATCGTAGTCACCGTAAGCATCGGCCGCTTTAACTACAAAAGCGAACGTATCGCCGGCTTTCAAACCTTTTAGGTTGGCTTCAAATTCGGGGAGCATCGAGCCGATGCCGTATACGAAGCCAAGAGGCTCCAGACCTTGCGTAGACTCAATGATTTCACCTTCGGCATTGCCCTCGGTAAGGGTATAGTGTATGAACACTACCTTATTTTTTTCTATAACCATTTAGGAAAAAGTAAAAAGAGTGAAAAAAGAAAGGTTAATTATTGGCGAAGATACGGCACTTGCACTTACCCTGGGGTAGTTGCCCGCTTTTTGTACTGAAAATAGCGGAAAAATTGCCGTAAGCCCTCGCTGTGCGACGTCGGGCGTATGCCGCTGCGCCGCTGGGCGCGATGCAGATCGTACAACAAGCACCACTGTTGGTAGTAGGTGCGGTAGGCCCTCCAGGCGCCATAGGCGGGGTCGAAGACGTGCGCCGGATCAGCCAACACGCCGTTAAGCTCCATGACCTTGCCCTCAGCGCGCTTTAAGGCTTCCACCGAGGCACATTTGAGGTCGAAGCGTCCGAAATGCACCCCAGGAATGTGCCGGCACAGCACTTCGAAGGCTTCCGTCATGGCGGGGTCAATGAGGTCACAGGCATCCACGAAGTGCGTCCCGCGGGCATGGTTGCCGATGTGTTCCACCACGACGCGTTGCCCTAGTGCTGCCCGATACTGGAGCAGTTGAGCCTGTTCGTGCTCTAAGCGCTGCCGCTGCAGCAAGGCGCGGGGGTGGCAAGCCAGTAAATCCGCCACAGTGGAATAGCCGTCTCCCGTAACGCTTAGGAACTCTTTGAGGCACACAGAAAGTAGCGCAAAGCGACCGTCGGGGTGCCGGCAAAACATAACAGCTGCTTCCACAGGCTCCTCCAGGAACTCCTGCACCAGAAAGTCGACCCTGTACCGCTGTAGGTGCTCGCGTAGGGCTTCGGGCGTGTCCACCTTCTTCACTAAGAAGCCGCGCTCACCAATATCGGGCTTAGCCACAACGGGAAAGGTGACGCCTGCCGACGCCATGCGCCGGAGCACCTCGTCAAAGGGTAGACGGGCCGGTACCCAGGCAGTGGCGGGGCGGACGTAGGCAGGCAGTAGGTCCAGGATGGCTCGCTTGGACTCGCCCATGGCACCGCCCAAGGGAATAGCTGGGTTGACGTTAGAAAAGAAGAAAAGGTGGCGCGCTCGCAGGGCAAACCACAGGTACATGCCTACAATAGGAATCGCCGTCAGCCATAAAGGCCAGAACTCCCAGGCGCTCCAACGAATAAGCCACTGACGATAGCTGAGCAAGAGGCTAAGTGACATGGGTGCAAAGTGGGATATAACAGCGCTCAAAGTACGCGCGGGCAATATGTTGAGCGTATTTCGAAAAGCAAGATCTTGCTGCCGCAATGGCGCCGCTATTAGAACTTTATCGCCAGAAGAGCCACTATCGCTCAAGACGACTTACCACATGCTTATGAAATTATTACTTATTGGAGTAGGGCCAGGGATTGGTTTATCTGTTGTGCGCCATTTTGGTCGGCAAGGGTTCGAAGCGCTCATGGTAGCCCGCAACGCCGATAAACTGGCGCAAATAGAGCGCGACTTGGCCCAGGAAGGCATTCGCAGCCGCGGTTATGCTTGCGATATTGCCGACGAAGCCGCCTTTTCAGCCCTTATGCAGCGGTTGGCTGCCGAGCATGCCGACCTCGAGGTGTTGCATTACAACGCCAGTGCGTACAATCCAGCAGTGCCTACGGCCATTTCGCTGCCCCTATTTCACCGCGACTTCAGCACGAATGTTGTCGGTGCTTTGTTGGCCGCCCAAGCATTTGTGCCCGCTATGCGCCAGCGCGGCGGCGGCACAATCTTCATTACCGGCGGGGGCTCGGCCTTGCGCGCGCCCGCCGAGCTGGCTTCGCTGAGCATCGGCAAGGCAGGGGTGCGCAACCTGACCTATTGCCTGGCCGAAGAGTGCGCTCCGCACGGCATCCGAGTTGGCACGGTTACCATATGCGGTGCGGTGCAGCCCGATACGAAGTACGACCCTAACCGCATTGCTGAGATTTTCTGGCAGATGTATCAGACACCCAGAGACGCCTGGAAATGGGAAATTGTCCTCTAATTGGCGGCAGCCCGACGCCACACCAAGGCTAAGGCAGGTGTGATCCCTAGCGCCGTATGCCACTCGGCAGCAGTGGCCAACGCCAGCTCGCGGCCAAGACGAACGTCGACGCCCAGCGCAACGCGCAGAGGCTCGCTGCGTATACCCATGTGCAACGTCAGGGCTGCAAGCGGGTGGTAGGCCATACCCATCTTAGTTTGTGCAGGGCGTTCCAAGTCTTTTTCTATTTCGGCCAGCGCGGTGAAAGTGTCCGATGCCCGCCAAGCAGTGCCCAAGCGAAGTACCGCAGGGACGGGCCCCCCGGCTATCTCTGCCTGTATGGGGTTGTAGACCTGGGCGCCCACCCAGACACCAGGTATTGGATTGGTCAAGGCGCTTAAACTAAAGGTGAGCGCGGTGGCCTGTCCGTATTCGAAGGCCGACACTCGCAGTACGTCTGCCCCGCCGCCAATGAATAGGGACCGGCTCAAGCGCCGGCCATACAGCAGACGCACATGCTGCTCACCGTAGGCCTCTATGCCAGAATAGGCAACATCAATCCCTAAACCATCGCGCACACTGGTGCGCACGGCCACCTGCACGCGGGCTGCCCGCCAGCCCGACAGGCCATAAGGTAGGGTAGCGCTGGCCCACATCCCGCTGGCTTCTCCCAGCCCCAACACGGCCTCTTGCCCCAGCCCCACTCCTAAACCAGGATATGCCACTGTGGCCCCGCCTGCCCCCAGCGCTGGAGCAATCAGTGGAGCGCGCATAAACACTTGGGCCTGGACGCTGCTGTCTGACCACAGGACGACCACACACGACCAAAGAATGAGCCGAACAGCACCCAGGCTTTTCATTGTGTAGCCTTTGAACGGTGAGCAGCAGCTGTGCCAAATTCTTCTTCCAACAGGACGTCTATGTCTTCCATGAAACGGTCTACATCTCTGGCGTCGGTGCCATCGCAAAAGGAGCGAACGCGACGGCGAGTATCCACCAAGATGAGCCGCCCGCTGTGGTCGAAGCCGCCGGGAGCATCCGGGTTGACAACCGCCACGCTGAAGTAGTCGTCCGCAATGCCATAGATGGCGTCGTGGTCGCCCGTAACAAGCTTCCAGCGCCGCGAGTCGATGCCGAGTTTTTGAGCGTATCGCTTCAAGGCACCTACAGTATCGTTCTTCACATCAATGGAATGCGACAGCAGCATAAGGCGGTCGTCGTCGCGGTATTTTTGGTAGATGCGCAGGGTGTTGGCTTTTACCTTTGGGCAAATGGTAGGACAGTGGATGAAAAAGAAATCCACTACGTAGATTTTGCCTTGGAAGGTCTCGTTCGTAACGCGTTGACTATCCTGGTCTATGAAGACAAAGTCGGGAATAGTAGGGTAAATCGTATCGCCATTAACAACATCGCGTTCGCCTAAAATGGGCAGTCGGCGCGGTGAGGGTTGGCAGGCAACAATTAACCCCATCGCAAAAAAAAAGCACAGAAAGCGACCCATAATTACCGGTGGAATTTGGAAGTAAAAGTACCGCATCCGGCGGGTAAATAAGGCGAGATTTGGGCTTGAGAAAGTGGCTAAATGGGGTTGAACACGGCAGTGTCCCTATTGTGCTTCTTGGCATCCTTTCTATCAGCGGTCGGGTTGTGCTCCGAATAGCTGTCGGGCGGCGTCGCGCGCGGTGCGGATATCTTGCTGGTTTTGGGTAATGAGGCGCTTTTTTTCTTCCAGATATCGCAGCGCTTCTTCTTGGGGGCGGTCAATAGGGTCTTGGTATTGGCGCATCCAGTCGTACATGTCACTCTCCGCTTTCTTCATTTGGCGCAGGACGGTGCGTATGGAGTCTGCCCTGAGGGCTTCTTCGGGCAGTTGGGCCAATTCGCGCTTTAGGGCGCGGCCTAGGCGGTTCATTTCGGCCATTTCGACCATGGCCTCGTCGTGGATAGCCATGGTTTGGGCCTTGAGCTCTTCTATGGGCGAGTTGGGTTTTTGGAGCAAAATAAACCCAACCACCCCGGCCGCGATGAGAAGACCTATCCACGTGTTTTCTTCCATAGCCAAAAGGTAGAGAGATTAGGAACTTTTACGACGGCGCAACTCATCCCGGATTTTGGCCGCCACTTCGTATTCCTCGTTGTCGAGGGCTTTCTTCAGGTATTCTTCCAGATCGTTTTCGGAGTAGTTCTCTAAGGCATTGAGGTTGATGCGGTCAGCCGGGCCAGGAGGCGTCGAGCCTTGGGGGGAGAGTCCGGGCTCTTCTTCTTCGAAGCCTTCTTCGGGCAGGATGATACCCGCGGCGTCGAGGATGAACTCATACGTAAAAATGGGGCAATCAAAGCGCACCGCTAAAGCCAGAGCGTCGGAGGTGCGGGAGTCCACTTCAAAGGTTTCGCCCTGGTGTGTGCACACAAGGCGGGCATAGAAAATGCCGTCCAAAAGGTTATTAATGACCACTTCGCGCAGCTCGATTTGAAAAGTTTCCAGCACGCTCTTGAAGAGGTCGTGGGTCAGTGGCCGTGCGGGCGACATCTGCTCCAGAGCAATGGCGATGGAATGGGCCTCGCAGCTACCGATAATAATAGGCAGGCGGCGATTACCCTGACGTTCTTTCAGCACAACAGCATAGCTCTGTGCTTGGGAGACGCTATGTGATAGGTTAATAATTTCCAGTTCGACGCGTTTCATGGTCGGAAAAATAAAAGTCTGTTAGAAATAGGGGCGCAGCCCTCGAGCACAGCAAAAATAGCCCTTGTGTGGACTTTTACCGCTTACCTATTGAGCTGCTTTGAATTTGCGGATAGCTTCTGTCAGACGAGGAACAACTTCAAAGAGGTCGCCTACAACGCCGTAGTCGGCGGCTTTGAAGAAGGGCGCCTCAGGGTCCTTGTTAATGACAACAATGACTTTGGAATTGTTGACGCCCGCCAAGTGTTGGATAGCACCGCTGATACCTATTGCGATATATAAGTTAGGCCGGATAGCAATGCCGGTTTGCCCGACGTGTTCGTGGTGGGGGCGCCAATGGCTATCAGCCACCGGGCGTGAGCAAGCAGTGGTTGCGCCGAGTACCTCCGCTAATTCTTCGATAATGCCCCAATTGGCAGGATCTTTCATGCCGCGGCCTGCCGACACCACCACCTCCGCTTCGGGTAGAGGCACGCGGCCTTCCACCGTGCGTACTTCGCGCACGCGTACGCGCGCCGGCGGCACAGCTACATCGAGCGTTTCAACAGTAACAGGGCTGCCTGTGGCTTCGGGCCGGACAGCATTCCCCATTAGGGAGAGGATTTTTACCGGCGTGGCAATGGCGTACTCGGCAATGGCTTTGCCCGAAAATACGGGCTTCCGTACCACGAGCCGTCCTTGGCTTTCGGCCTCGGACACACCGCTGACACCGGACACTAGACCAGCCTGGAGCCGAACGGCCAGGCGGCCGGCAATGCTTTTGCCTGTGGACGTATGACTCAGCACCAGCACCGTGGCACCCACTTGGCGGGCTACCTCAGCCAGTACCTGCGTAGCGACCTGAGAATCCAGTGTATTGAGCTGTTCGTCAGGCACTTGCAGCACGCGTGCAGCACCATAGCGCCCCAATTCGCCCGCATCGGTTTGTACTTTGCCCAGCACTACAGCAGCACAGGGTTGCCCTAGTTGCTCGGCCAGATTTTTCCCAAACGTGACGGCCTCCAACGTGGCCTTCTTGAATTGCCCGCGCGGGCTTTCGGCATATACCAGAACCATATAACAAAAAAGCAAAAAAGGTCTGTAAGAATGATGGGTTGCGGTACTATCTAAATTACTTTGGCCTCTTCGTGGAGCAAGCGCACTAGCTCGTCCATTTGCTCGGGGTCTACCAGCTTTACACCGGTCTTAGCGGGCGGTAAGGTGAACCGAACTACAGCTACCGGCTCATCTACGGGCACGGGAGCTACTACATGAAGCGGCTTAGTGCGTGCCATCATGATGCCGCGCATATTAGGAATGCGCTGTTCAGCCATGCCTTTGGCTGCGCTAACGACAAAGGGCAAATCCACCTCCACGACCTCTACACCGCCCTCGATGTCGCGCTCAACAACAGCCGTATTGCCCGAAAGGTCAAGCTTGCTAGCAAAGGCAATAAAAGGTAAATCCAGGTGCTCCGCTACCATGGCGCCCACCTCGGCGCCGTTGTAGTCTATGGTTTCTTTACCTAAAAAAATGATGTCAAAGTGGTTGGTGCGAGCATACTCGGCAATTTGACGGGCAGTGAAAGCCGAGGAAGTCGGCTCGGCGTCAATACGCACGGCCTCATCGGCACCAATGGCCAGCGCCTTACGGATAGTTGTTTCATTGGCAGCCGGCCCCACATGAAGGGCTACTACGGTGCCGCCCAGGGCTTCTTTTAGCTCGCAAGCCCGTACTAAGGCATACCATTCGTCGTAGGGGTTCATGATGAAAGTAACTCCACTGGCGTCGTAGTTCTTGCCGTCGGGCGTAAAAGCAACGCGGGCCGTGGTGTCCGGCGTTTGGCTGATACAGACGAGAAATTTCATAGAAAGCAAGTAAGAAAACAGGTTCGGAAGAAGTCAAAGGCGTGCAGTCGCTATCGCCACTATCTTTGCCCAAAAGCGCGGCAAAGGTAACAAGCCCTTTGCATATGGCCTCGAAGCCCTCATCAACAAACACCCACTTGTTTCGTTCATGCACCTATGAGTCTTCGATTGCAGCAATTGATGGCACTTTGGGAGGCCAACCCTACCGATACTTTTGTTCTGTTTGCCATAGCTAAGGAATACGAAAAAATTGGCGACGACACCCAGGCCTTGACTTGGTACGTGCGGCTGCAGGAGACCGACCCTACCTACGTAGGGTTGTATTACCACTTGGGTCGGCTTCACGAGCGCATGGGCCGTTCGGCCGATGCCCTTGAGGTCTATCGCAAAGGCATGCAAGTAGCGCGTCAAACTGGTGACCTGCACGCTTGGTCCGAGCTGAATGCTGTCCGCATGGAAATTGACCCTGACGATGATGAAATATAGCTCTGTTCACCCGCGCCTGTTTCAACCTCTGCTCTTTGTCGCTTTGATGGCGTTGACAAGCTTTATCTGCCGGCGCAAAGCGGCTGCCGATGTGATGGATGCGCTTGCCGTTCCGGCTACCACGCCCTTGTCGGCCGAGGCACTGACGAGCCGACTTCAACAGCCGCAGTGGCAGCGCGTGCGCACGCTAAGCGCCCATGCTCGTTTGAGTATCGAGGGCGATGAGGTGGCCGCCGATGCCAGCGCCAACCTCATTTGGGTACGCGATAGCGTCTTGTGGCTCAACGTCAAGAAGTTTGGCATGGAAGTCGCCCGCGTTCTCATTACGCCCGACTCGTTTTTCCTGCTCAACCGCATAGATAAAACGGCTATGGCGATACCTCAGCGCGACTTTCAGCGGCGCTACCAGCTGCCCGAGGGGTTGCGGGTGCTCCAGCATTTGTTGGCTGCCGTGGCGTGGCTACCTGAAAATGTAGCCTTTCAGGCCGATATCAAGGAGGGTATGCACCGCCTGAGCGGCACAAATGGTCACTTTTTGATGGACTATAGAGTGGAAGAGGGGACATTTTTGGTCCGTCAGAGCACGTTTGTGCAGCCCGCCGAAGGGCAGTGGCTCTCGCAAACGTGTGCGCGTTTTCAAAAACTGCCCCGCGCTGGTGTGGTCTTCCCGTATTTTCGCCGCATAGAGCTCTTTAGCCCTGAGCGTGGCTATTTTCGGATGGACATTGATTTTACCCAAATAGAAGTCAACGTTGACAAACCTTTTCGCTTTGAAATTCCCGAGCACTACCAGCGCATCCAGTAAGGGTTGGCAAGGGATAATCGGTGGGCTAATAGCCTGGCTGATCTTCGCACCGGCTATGCCTGGCTTAGCTCAGACCCGTCAAGAACTGGAAGAAAGACGCAAGCGGTTGCAGCGCGAGATTAGCATGACTACCAGCATGCTAGAGAAAACCAGCCGCGAGAAGGCCGCCACGCTCGACCGCTATATGACACTCCAAAAACAAATTGAGCGGCGAGAGCGCCTCATTCAAACCCTCTCTGCTGAGATTGCCGCTGCAGAGGCTGCCATTGTGCGCAATATTGCCGTCGTTGAGTCATTGACAAGCGATATTGTCGCCTTGCGCGCCGATTACGCCCGCGCAGTGCGCCAAGCGTACCGACGCAAAACGCTGACCAATCCGCTGCTCTACCTTTTGTCGGCCGACAACCTAAACCAGGCCTTTCGCCGCTGGCTTTTTTTGCGCAAATACGACCGATACCGAAAAGCCCAGGCTGAAGCCATCGCCCAAACGCAGCAGGCGTTGCAACACCGCACTGCCATTTTGGAAAACGCTCGTCGCCAGCAAAGCGAACTATTGGCCTCGCTTCAGCAACAACGCCAAACCCTAGGCGCTGAATTAGAAGAAAAACAGCAACTGCTCAAGACAATTAAGGCCAACGAGGAGCGCTTACGCGCCGACCTTAAAAGGCAACAACAAAACCATGAAGCGCTGAATGCCGCTATTGAGCGCATTATCCTCGAAGAGGTGCGAAAACAAGCGGCCAAAAAAGAAGAGGAGGAAACGGCCAGCGTTGCCGCTATACCTTCGGGCTCCAGCGCTGCCGCTCTGGAAAGGGAGGTAGCATACAAAGAAGATGCTGTTACTATCAGCTTCCGCCAAAACCGGGGGCGTTTGCCTTGGCCGGTGCAGAGTGGCTTCGTCACGCGTCGGTTCGGACGCCAGAAGCACCCCACCCTCCCTCAAGTAGAGCTGGACAACAAGGGCATTGACATCCGTACCTCCGAAAATGCCGCCGTGAAGGTGGTATACGATGGTATTATTAGTGGTGTACAGTATGTGCCTGGTCATGAGAACACAGTCATCATTCAACATGGCGACTTTTACACCGTTTATAGCAATTTAGTGGAAGTCAGTGTCGCTAAGGGAGGGCGCGTTAAAGCTGGTCAAACCATCGGACGTGTTGGCACTAGCCCTCTGTCTAATGCTTCGGACTTACACTTCGAAGTATGGCACAAAAACCAACGCCTCAACCCCAGCCTCTGGCTCAAACCGCAATAGAAATACTATGTCTCTCGCTGCTGAAGCTCCT
>JBEQAD010000074.1:0-12420 GCA_041640515.1 Saprospiraceae bacterium
GTTTCATGGTGCCGGCCAATCGCATCGGCTACCAGGGCAACGGAGGGCCATTTTCGCTACTGCACCTGAAGGTCATACAGGAAATTATCACACTGCTGGTGTTTGTGGGTTTTTCGCTGTTTTTTTTCAAAAGCGAAACCCTCAAGTGGAATCACTACGTGGGCTTTGCCCTGCTGGTGCTGGCCGTGTATTTCATACGCAAATAGCCGGTCGGTGTTAATAGCCGAAGATATCCTCCAACGTTAGTTTTTTCACTGGTCCGACGGTTTTCTCGAGAAAGTCGAAGTCTATGCGCGCTTCGTCGCCCACGACGAGCCAGCGCTTGGGATGCGGCGCCACATGCTCCTGGTGGAAGCGCACCAAATCCTCGGGCTGAGCTTTTTGTAGCGCCTGGTAGATGTCTTGGCGCAAGTCGCGGCGGAAGCCGCGGCGGCGCGCTGTGCGCCAGTTCCAGTAGATATCCGCCCGCGTAATACGGCTGGCGGCGATTTGACTCAGAACGCTCTGGCGTGCATGTTCCATTTGCGGGAGCGATACCGGCATGTCAGCCAATAAGCGCTGGAAAGCCTCCACAGCCTCGCGCAACTTATCGGGCTGCGTGCCCACATACGCCTGGAAATAGTGCGGAAGGCGGCGCTTATCGGGGTTGGCGTAATAGGCATAAGTGGCATAAGCCAGTGCCTTAGCCTCGCGAATTTCCTGAAAGACAATAGATGACAACCCATAGCCAAAGTACTGGTTGTACCATTCCGACAGGGCAAAGGCTTGTAGGTCAAAGCGCGGGAGGTCTTTGGCTATGAGCATAATCTCAACTTGCACCATAGGGAAATGCACGAAGAACACCTGTTCTCCCCGTGCGATGCGTTCCCGGTAGCGGCGGCCCGGCAGCGGCGGCCGAAACTCCTCGGGCATGAGGGCGCCTCGGAGGCGCTGGGCTACCTGCCTGAGGGGCATAGGACCGTAGTAGAAGCGCTCGTGTTCAAACGATGGCAATTGGCGCAGTAGGTCGGTCAGTTCGGTGGCCGTTAGCGCTTGCAATTCATCAGCTTTGAGGCGATCGGTGAATGGCGACAAGGCACCATAACGCGCATAGTTGTAGAGCGCTTTCGTCAGGATGGTGTGCTTGTCCTTTTTAGCGTTTTCGCGCCGCAGTAGGATGTCTGCTTTGAGTTTTTCCAACGCCTCCGGATTGGGCTGCAGGTCGGTCAGCAAATGCTCCAACAGGGCCACAGCTTCGTCGAAGGTTTCGCTCAAGCCAGTCAATACCACGTAGAAATAGTCGCCATAGCATGCGGCCGAGCAGCTGGCGCCGATGCGGTAAAACGCCTGCTGCAATTGCGCCGGCGAATAGCGGCTCGTGCCGAGGAACGAGAGGTAACTCGCGGCGTTGGCCAGGCGGCGGTCAGCGCTTTTGCCCATTTCAAAGAGAAAATACAGACGGAACAGCTGGCTGTCGGGCTGATGCACTGTGCGCAGGGCGACGCCCGGCGACAGGCGAGCCGTACGCAATGCCTGTTGAAAGTCCACAAAAGCAGGCTCAATCGGAGGGACGTCCCGCTGTAGAAACTCGCGAGCGAAAGCCGACATAGCTGTCCGGTTGAGTTCCACCGGTGTAATGGGCGGCTTTTCCACCTTCATCACCGTGGGGTCATCGCCGTGGTGTTTGTACACGGCTACGTAGTTGTTAGGGTGCAAATACTTTTGGGCAAAAGCGACAATGTCAGCTTTCGTTAAGCGTCCTAAACGCTCCCAGCGGTTTACAACATCAGCCCAGGGTAGCCCCAATACGAATGCTCCTGTGAGGGCACTAGCGCGGCCAGTGTTCTTTTCGAACCGCTTGATTTCCGATAGCTTGAGGTCTTTCACTACCGCTTGCGGGAGCCACTCCTCAAAATGCCCCTGGCGCAAAAGCTCAACTTGTTCCCACAGTAGCGCCTCTACATCGGCCAGTGCTTGCCCCTCTCGAGGCTTACCGAATACTACCAGCGTGCTGTAGTCTTCACAAATGCGAGGGTAAGCATAAGCTTCCAGCACACGCTGCGCTTGAATAAGGTTAAGGTCGAACAGCCCCGCCTGATGGTTGTGCAGCATGCCTGCTACTACCGGCAGCAAGAGCGCCTCTTCAGAAGTTGCGCCAGCAAAACGCCAGCCCAGCTCTATCCAGGCAGGCTCTTGTCCGTACACGTCCCGTTGCACCCGCTCTGTTAATGGCGGCTGTGGCTCTGGGCAGAAAGGAGGCAGGACCTTGGGCGTAAAGCGCCCGAAGTAGCGCTCCGCCAAGGCTACGGCTTGGTGAGGGTCAAAGTCTCCGCATAACACGATAGCCATGTTGTTGGGCACATAGTACTGGTCAAAAAACCGGTAGATGTTCGTCTGCGAGGGGTTCTTCAAGTCTTCACCGCGCCCGATGGTGGTGTGTGTGCCATAGGGGTGTGTGGGCGTAAGCACCTCCTGCATGGCTTTAAGTGTCTTGCGAAAGTCGCGATCTTGGTTAATGTTGTATTCCTCAAAGACCGTTTCCAACTCGGTGTGAAACAGCCGAAGCACCGGCCGGCGGAAACGCTCGCTCTCCAAAGCAAACCAACGCTCTAATTCATTGGCAGGGATGTCGTTGACATACACCGTCTGCTCCACCCAGGTGTAAGCGTTAGTGCCGCGCGCGCCCATAGCACTGGCCAGTTTGTCGTAGTCGTTGGCCGCCACGTAGCGGGCGGCTTCGAACGAGAGGCGGTCTATTTCAGCATACAGCGCCTTTTTGCGGGCAGGGTCTTTTTCTGCTCGGTGTGCTTCAAAAAGTTGCTCAATGCGGTCGAGCAACGGTTTTTCTTTTTCCCAGTCCAGGCTTCCCAATTGGTCGGTACCTTTGAACATCATGTGCTCAAAGTAGTGCGCCAAACCAGTGGTATCGTCCGGATCGTGTTTCGAGCCTGCTCGCACAGCAATCTCCGTGTATACCCGAGGCTCGTCGCGGTTGACGGACATAAATAACCGCAGACCATTGTTCAGCGTGTACTGTAGCACCCCTATCGGGTCGTTCGGTATCGTTGTAAAACCAACACATGTGGTCGAAGGAGAGGTCATAGCAGTTATTTTTGAATAAGGGGCGAAGGTAAGGCTATACCGGCGGTTGCACGGGCAAGATGCAGCTAATAGACAATCCAGCGTCGGTTTTGTTAAAAATAGGGCTATTGCCCTTGCTGGCTTATTTCCTTTGGAGCATGCTCCTTGCTATCGTTCCTGTCAAGTGGCTTTGCGCTGTAGGTTTGCGCATATTTTAAGCGACAGATTATGCGCAAGGTCATTGTAGTATCCTGTTGGTTTTGGGCAACCTGGCTGTGGGGGCAATCTGGAGAAGTAGCTTCTAAATGCGCTCCTTCGCTTCGTTTGGATGAAACCGGCGAAGTGTTTGCCGTTGTCGTGTCAGACGCAGCCGCCTTTGAACAACAACTATCGACCACGGCCCCGCAGGCGCGCGTGCTGCATCGGTATGCGCCGGCAGGGGTGATAGTGTTGAGGTGCCCCCCCGAAATATTTTGGATGCATGTGTTGCCTATGTCTGAGGTGCGTTTTGCCGACCGCGGCCAACTAACAGGCCAGCCGGAGCGCGCTGTGCCCGGTCATGACCTGTCGGTCAACGACATTCGCGCCGTGCACGTCCAACATCCTACACTCGATGGACGCGGCACAGTGATATCCATTAAGGAATGGCGTTTCGACTCTACCGATGTTGACCTACACGGGCGCGTGCTACTAAGCGGGCTATCGGCTCCACAGACGACGGTGCATGCCACGCTTATGGCCACTCTGGCTGCCGGCGCGGGCAACTCCAACTCGCGTGGGCGCGGCGTAGCACGCGGGGCACAGGTACTTTCCTCCTCGTTCCTCGGCCTACTACCCGATGCCGATGAGGAGTACGAAGCTTGGGACGTGGGTGTGCAAAACCACGCCTACGGCACCGATATAGAAAACTATTACGGTGCGGGTGCGCTGGCTTACGATGTCTCTGCTCAGCGTCACCCTGAGTTGCTGCATGTCTTCTCTGCTGGCAACTTGGGAGAAGCCGCTGCGCCCGGGGGCACCTATCAAGGGTTGAGTGGCTGGGCCAATCTTACGGGGCAATACAAAATGGCTAAAAATGCACTGGTCATCGGGGCCACCGATACAACGGGGCAAGTACAGTCCTTCAGTGGGCGCGGCCCTGCTTATGACGGACGCGTAAAACCCGACATGGTAGCCTATGGCCCCAACGGCACCTCTGAAGCGGCAGCGCTCGTCTCCGGTGCAGCAGCCATTGTGCGTCAGTGCTTGCAGGAACAGCGCGGCCTACTCCCTACATCCGACGCTGTGCGCGCCGTCCTGTTGGCTGCCTGCGACGAATTAGGTGCGCCAGGACCAGACTTCGTCAGTGGCTTTGGCAGTCTCAACCTGCGGCGGGCTGTAAGCGCCGCCCAGCGCCATCCCATCTGGCAAGGTGTCTTGGCCCAAGGCGAGCAGGTGGATTACACCTTCGACGTAGCCGCTGGCACTCACGAGCTGCGCGCGGTGTTGTGCTGGAACGATCCGCCCGCTGCCCCTCTGGCGTCCTTCGCACGCGTCAACGACCTGGATGCCGTGCTTATCGGCCCTGCAGGGCAGATGTGGTTGCCTTGGGTGCTCCAGCCCTATCCGAACGCCGACTCGCTGCGCCGGCCCGCCCAGCGCGGTACCGACACTCTAAACACGGTTGAGCTGATTAGCCTCAAGACGCCCCCACCCGGTTCGTATACACTGCGCGTGTCGGCGCGAGCAGTTGCTAATGGCCTTCAGCCCTTCACCGTAGCGGTACATCTGGATACCGCAGGCCGCTTTGCCTGGAAAACCCCACTGACCGGAGAACGCGCCGTCTGCGCCGGCGAGCTGACGCTGCGCTGGCATCACACACGCCCCGAAACGCACGGGGCGCTCTCTTGGCGGCGCTTGCCCGACGGACCGTGGGTACCCTTAGCCGATAGTATTTCCCTAAACACAGGTCGTTGGTCCTGGCGCCTGCCCGACATGACGACGGCAGCACAGGTGCGCATGAGCATTGATCAAGGGGAATGGCTCTCTGACACGTTTCTCATTGCACCAGCGCTACGCCTAAGCGTAGACGTCAACTGCCCCGACTCGCTGCTGGTACACTGGAACACCGCTGCTCCTGACGCCCAATATCGCCTGTGGGGGCTGGGTGCGCGCTATTTAGAAGCGCTATCGCTAACAACGGACACGGCGCTCGTCTTGTCTAAAACCCTCTTCCCGCAAAGCCGTTTCGCTGTCTCGGCGCTGCTGGACGGTGTGGAAACACCTCCCTCCGCAGCACCTGACGTTGCCGAACAGGGCGCTGGCTGCTACCTGAACGCGCTATTGGCACTACTGGACGAAGGGCGTGGAAGCATCACCCTTACCCTGTCGCTTGGCTCGTTGTATGGTGTGGAGCGGGTTTTTTGGGAAAAAAGACGCCCTGAGGGTTGGCTTACCTGGCATGAGCAGGCTCCAGAGGGGTTGCTGTTACAAGCCGAAGACAGCCCTGTGCAGCCTGGTAAACATACCTACCGCGTCCGTGTGCGCATGAGCAGTGGCGCCTGGCTAACCAGCGACGAGATAAGTGTTTACTACGCCGGGGTAGCCGGGGCGCACGTATACCCCAATCCTGCACTCCCGGCGCAAGTAATTACCGTGTTGGCCGCTGCTGAGCAGCTGCCAGCTCAGTGGCAACTGTTCGACGCTATGGGACAGCTGGTCGCCGTGCATGCCATAGAAGATGGCTATACAGAAGTGCGTTTGCCACACTTGTCGCCTGGCTTCTACGTATGGCGCCTGCTAACCAAGGGGCAACAAGTAACCTGTAGCGCCTTGATTATCCGGCCATAAACACCTTTGACCGCGCCAGCAGACGCAAAGGGACTTGCGGCACAGAGGCCAGGCGCGCTCCGCCTCTTGTAAACAAATGAACGCGGTGCAGCAAGCGATCCATCGCCAGCGATGTTGGGCCATTTGGATACTAAACAACGCGCTCACTGGCTGAAAAAAGACTCTTCTTTAGCTTGCCTCACTTAAACTCAGGTAGCCGTTTTCTTTTTTCCCAAAAATACACGAGCCACCCCCATAGGTAGGAGTGGCTCGTGTGTTGTATCACCGCTTCGGCCAGAGCCTTTAATAGAGATAATTCAACGCTGTCTTATCGTTGGCATTGAAGGGACGGTCTACTCCGTTGCTAATGCAAGCCAGCATCCACGAGTTGGGATCTGGGCCGGTAGGCGTGCCTGGAATGTGCACGGCCCCTACCCCATTACTTTCCTGACCTTCATTACCACCCGAGCCGCAGCTATAGGAGCGGTTCATGTAGTCCGTGTGACGGAAACCAATGCAGTGGCCAATTTCGTGAGCAAAGACAGTAGCCAAGGTATTCACATTCCAGTTGCGATACTGTCGGTTAAACTGAATTTCGGGATAGGGGTTGCCACCACTGGGGAAACCCGCAGAAGCAATGAACGAGCCGCCATTAACTATGCGAATGATGATGTTGGCGCCGCTCGAAACACGCTGGAAGGTCAGCAGCAGGTTTTCGGCGTTATAGCGGCTGATGGCGATGTCAATAGCATTGCTAATGTTAGTGGTAAGCGACCCAGAAGTGCTAATCTTAATGGTGCGCGGCAGCCCTGTGACGAGGTTAAAGGTGTGGTACTGTTCCTCCTCGGCAATGATTAAGTTCGGTCCTGCAGGCAATACCTCTAAGTCTTGCTTGCGCAAGAAGATATCACCCTCTACGATATAGCCATCTTCGTAAGCATAGGCGTCTTTCGGACTAAAGCCAAGCCGGGCTATTTTCGCTTTAACGTCTTCTGGAATAGTGGGGAGTAGTTCGTCGGCGCCGTTATCGCGAACGCAGGAGTAAATACCCATCGAAACGACAGCGGCCATGGTGAGCAATAGGAGACGTTTGAGCATAATACAGACAGTTTGCATCATTTTAGATAAAGAATAAGAATTGCCGAAGCGGAAAGGCAAAAGTAGAAAACATTTTCAGTGCGCAAGAGCACAATATTTATTGACAAAAAGCAGTGGAGTAAATCCTGGCTGCGAGACTAACTTTATGAAGTGAACTTTACATCTTATAACACCATCAAATTGCAGCCATGAACATTTCCAACAAAGTCTTTGTAGTAACCGGCGCAGGGAGTGGCATTGGTCAGCAGCTTTCCTTGCTCTTGCTCCAAAGAGGGGGGCGAGTTATCGGCATAGATGTCAAAGAGGCGTCGTTGGCGCAAACGCAGTCGCTCGCAGGAGCAAAAGCCGACCATTTCAGCAGCGCAGTGTTAGACATCTCTGACCGAGAGGCCGTGTTCGCCTTTGCTCAACGAGCGCCGTCGGTATTTGGCGCAGTGGATGGCCTCATCAATAACGCGGGTATTATCCAACCCTTCGTACCCATCAATGACTTACCTATAGAGACCATTCAGCGGGTGATGAACATCAACTTTTACGGGACAGTGTACTTGACAAAGGCTCTTTTGCCCCACCTTTTAGAGCGTCCGGAAGCCCACATTGTCAACGTATCGAGCATGGGCGGCTTTTTACCTGTGCCCGGACAGAGCGTTTATGGAGCCTCCAAAGCCGCTGTAAAACTGCTGACAGAAGCGCTCTACGCCGAGCTCTTGCACACTCGCGTACGGGTAACTGTGGTAATGCCGGGCGCTGTAGCCACTTCCATCGTAGAAAACTCCGGTTTAGAGCGCCCACCTTCCTCGAACGGCGAGAAGTTCAAGGCGTTGCCTGCCGACAAGGCAGCGGCCATCATTCTGGATGGCATGGAAAGCGACCGTTTTCGGGTGCTGGTTGGCTCTGACGCATCATTTATGGATCGGCTCTATCGGCTGGCGCCGCGATATGCTGTTCATTTCATTACGAAGCAGATGCAGAACTTGCTGAAAAAGCCCTGAGTACGGTTGTATCCGGGCCTTTAGGTAGCGGGAACCGGGGAGGGAAAAGTCCGTAGGCGTCCCTGTAGATTTTTGCCCATGGGCTGCGCAACCGCGTAAAGAGAGCTGTCGTTAGGTAGAGTGTTCCAACAAATAAACACATCCTTCTTTTTATATGGGCGTCTTACTATCTGGGCGCGCGTTAGGTCTGGCTTTGTTAGGTGCTTTTAGTAGCGGTATATTAGTTGCTTACTGGCTGCTGAAAGGCGTGGAAAACAAGCCAGAGAAAATCTGTGATTATCAGATTGCGCGTGTGGGCGGCTATGAGTGGGTAGGGCCATTGTTATACGCAGAGAAAGAATGCGAAACGGAGACATATCACGACCTGAAAACTGCCCTTTCGCGTCAGATAGATAGCCTCCAGAGAAGCAAGTGCCTGAGCGAGGCCTCGGTTTACCTGCGGGATTTCTACCGGGGCGAGTGGATGTCACTTAACGAAGAAGAGCGCTATCACCCAGCCTCTCTCATGAAAGTGGCATTGCTCACTTCCATGCTCAAGGCCGCAGAAAGACAACCTGGCCTGCTGGAGCAACGCCTGCTGTATACGCCTCCGGCGCAAGGCACGGTGCCTCCGCAATACTTTGTCTATGACCATATTGAGGCTGGCAAAGAGTATACCGTGGCGGAGTTGATGGAGTATATGATAGTCTATTCCGACAACTACGCTACGTGGCTATTGGCCAGCCGCCTGAATCCGCAGAGCACTCCCAAATTATTTGCCGACATTGGCTTGAGCGTGCCCACCGAAGACCCCAGCCGCCTCACCATGTCGGCACCCGAAGTAGCGGTGCTGTTTAAGGCCATCTTCAACTCCTCCTATCTCAGCCCGGAGTCTTCGGAGTACGCCGCTCGCTTGATGTCGCGCTGCGCGTTCAAAGAAGGCTTTCGCAGGGGCCTTCCGCCCGACACACGACTATGGCACAAATTCGGCGAATGGCGTTCTCCTCAGCAGCCCTGTGAGCTGCACGAGGCGGGCGTACTCTATGTTGAAGGCGCACCTTACTTACTTGTCGTTATGACGCGAGGGAATGCTCCAGAGCCGTTAGCCCAAAGTATCGCTGCTATGAGCCGGCTAATTTATCAGAACCTTCTGGCGCGCAATCCTGGTAGTGGGTTAGGGGAAGTAGAGAATGCTGCGGCAGCTCCCTAGCTACTCGTTCGACAGGGTACGCGTGGGCACCACCCGTCCGCGTTCGATAAAGGAAGGGGCTGCGTTTTCCTGCGCCAGCGGCGGAGCAATCCCTTCTCGAGGAGAGACCTGACCAGACATGTGGCGTTCAATCGTATGCACCACTTTAGCCAACAGGTCGAAGTAGTTGGGATCAGTGGCATAGCCGGCACGGGCTACTTGGCGAAGAAACGCTAATGGGTCTGCACCCACGCGTACGGCCTCCGCGTAGGGAGGCAGGAAATTTGGCGTGGTCTTCAAAAGAGCCTTTTGCCGTTCGGTATTTGCGAAACCAGTCTTTCACCCGGTACTTCCACAGGCCCGGTTTCACTTCCGTGATGGAGATGACTTTGGGAAAAAGGTGGCCTTGGTCTGGGCGTCTGAGGTATTCCGTGGTGGTCAGCAGTTGGCATTTGTGGCGCGGATCGGTGGCCCTGGCTTTAATGCCAAAGAACATATTGCCTGGTGCGTGCTCCCCCCAGCCGCTTTCTACGGCAGCCTGGGCGAGGATGGCTACAGCGCTGATACCGGTCTTTTTTTGTGTTTGCTGGGCATAGTGCCAGTATTTCTGGACAAAATCGCGAGGAGATAACTTCATGAGAAAGGTTTTTTAAAAGGTGCACTTTAGACAACGGGAGCAGATTAAGTTTTTATGTCTGACAGGCAACATTTCTGCGATAATGAAATACATTTGCCCAAACATCACTGTGCAAAATTTAAAAACCACTCCACTTATGAGTAAAATTCCTCTCTGGCTCGTGTTGCTGGTGTTCGTAGGGTACTCTGTGTGGGCCGTTCGTTTTTGGCATTGTCATGTATGCCAATGCTGCAATGGCGAGACACCTCTCACGGAAGTAAAGACCACTGGCGAACCCCTTTTCCGATGGATGGCCAATACCCCCGAGGCCGACGCCAACTTTGCCGTCTGGAAGAAGGCGCTGCTGGCGCGCGGTGGCCAGGGTGACACGTTGCTGATCACCGGCTGGCAGCGCCCAGGCGAACCCGACGGCATCGGTTTGGCACGCGCTGCAGCTATCAAACAAATGATGATGCCTGAACTGCCCGAGAGCCGCATCCGCACGGCGGCCAAAACCGTTCAGGACGAACTGGCCGAAGGTGGGCCGGCGATGCGCTCCGCTGACTATGACTGGCTCAAAATGGTGCTTGCCATGGAGCAAGGGGCCATCATCGAGTCAGACAAGGACGTCATCTTCTTGTTTCCTTTCCGCTCCACCGAGTACGACAAGGACGCTAATGTCGAGGAGTACCTCCGCAAGCTGGTCGAGAAGCACAAGAACACTACAGCCTCCTTCCTGGTCGTAGGACATACGGACGATGTCGGTACCGATGAAGCCAACTTGGAATTAGGCCGTGCTCGCGCCCAATCCATCGCCAATGTACTCATTAAGCGCGGCATTGCTCCCAACCGCATCAAAGTGGAATCGCGCGGCAAGCGCGAACCTGTGGCCGACAACACCACCGAAGACGGCCGCCACCGCAACCGCCGCGTCGTTATCACTGTCAAACCTTAACCATACGCCATCAAAACAAACTCAACGCCATGCTTCTCTCATACATCCTGCTCAACAGCTTTACCGAAAACCTACCCGTAGCCCTCGCTCTTTGTATCGTGCCCTTCCTCCTGGGCTGGATAGCGGCATACATTTACTACAAAGTTAGCCAGCTGCAGACAGAAAACGGCGAGCTCAAGCTCAAGGTCGAAGAGCAAACCAATACTATCACAGAGCTGCGCATGAATATCGCCAAAGTGGAAGCCGACCTGGAAACGCGCAACAAGGAGTTGCACAAAGCCAAAGACGCCCTCATCCTGTGTGAGAGCGAACGCAATGCCCTGCGCGAACAACTCGGCGAAATGGGCAACAAAGGCAAAAAAGCCGCTGCACCTTCTTCTGAGCCAGTGCGCACTGTCAACTTTGCAGGCAAACAATACAAGTGGGACGATCTGCAACTCATCGAAGGCATCGGCCCTAAAATTGCCGAGCTCCTTCGCGCGGCTGGCATCGAAACCTGGCAGCAGCTGTCCATGACTTCACCCTACCGCTTGCGCGAAATTCTCGATGCTGCCGGGCCCCAATACAATGTCCACGACCCCGAAACATGGCCACACCAAGCCGCTTTGGCTGCAGACGAAAAGTGGGAAGAGCTGAAGGCTCTACAAGACCAACTCACGGGCGGACGCGCAGGCTAAACAATGCTGCGCCAGCACGACAGGGTGCCGCCCTCTGCACCAAGCTAGGGGCGACGCCCTATTTTGTTTTGGAGGGCGCCTCATCAGAATGCTTCGAAAAGCCACTCAGCTAACAGCTGCCGATTGCGAGGCTTTATTAGACGGCGCTGGTCCCAGCTGTTGCGGATGTTGCCCAGTTCTACATACACAGCGAGAGGCAGGGTAGTTTCCTTAAGGGTAAGCAGCCCCCGCGCGCTGACAGTGCCCAAATAGTTTTTGTGTGCCCGATAGCGCGAGTACTTTATCTGCATTACCCGTTGCATGTTGAGCGCTAGCGCACGGCTTTTTTCGCAATTAGGGCGGTAGTAGAAAAAGACGTCAATTTCCTGGCTTATCTGACGCGAGTCCACGTGGATTTCTACAATAGTCTGCTTTTTAGCTCCAGCCTTTTGGTGCGCTTCAGCTAGCTGGTTGATGAGCGTGATGCGCTGCATGAGGCGTTCCTTTTGGTCGAAAGGAATGACCTGATCGCCCCAGACTACCTCGTCCTTGTCGCAGGGTAAAATGAGCGTGTTCCGGATGCCATCGTTGTTATCGCGGACAATCATGTAAGTAACCGCTCCGTGGCTAAGGAGCAGGCGAGCCAGACGCAGGGTGACATCGTAGGCGTACTCGTCTTCGCAAAGGGTGTATCCGTCGCGTTTGCCTTCGGCACCGCTATCGGGGCCGCCATGGCCGCTGATAAGATAGAAGACCTGCCCCCGAAAGCGTTGGCTAAGCAAAGGCACGTGCTCATACGCTGGCCCGAAGATGGGAAAGATACGTTTGCTGGTAGCGGCAGAAGCCTCTTTTTTGAGTGAAGCCGATAATGCCGCCGGAGCTAGACTGGCCGCGGCAACAGCTAAGTGCTCATCGCGACAGTGGAGGGCATGCCAGGGCACCCACAACTCCCGGTCATCTACAAAACTGCGTTCTCGCAGCCCTTTGGCCAGCGCCTCTTTGTTGAATTCGACAATACTCGTGGCGATTTGCCAACTGTCGATCCCTAAGGTGGAGCGGACTGTTTT
>JBEQAD010000075.1:0-12407 GCA_041640515.1 Saprospiraceae bacterium
GACGTCGCATTCATGCTCTGCGAGGTGGTCCTGAATCCGCTTTTACCTCTTCAGGCCCTAGCCTCTTTCCCGATGTTCTTAGGAGAGCGGGGTATCTGGACGCAGCACCTTGTACTTTTGCCCGAAAGCAGCCCAAATGATACGCGACATTTCTCTTTCCCAGATTTCCTCGTTTCGGTTTACTAAGATTTTATGGATAGCGCTGGTCATAGTTGCTTGCGCGGGATATTTGTATTGGAAGTACCGCCCCTACCACCCATTAGAGGCCGACTCAGAGCAAGCATCTGTGGTACTTTTTGCGAACCGAGGACTGAGTGAAGCAGCGCTTCTCTTCTCCAGTAAAGAGACCTCAGTGAGCCAGCTGCCGTTGCTGCAGCAATATCGCCAAGAGGTGGCGAGCGCCGCCAAGGTTCTCCTACCTGAGGCGGTTCAGCGGTGGGTTGGCCATCCTCATGCCGCCGTCTTCAGTTTGATGCCCAACGACAGCCTGCATCCGTTGTTGGTCATAGACATGGGTGCTGCTGCTCAGGCTCAACAGGTGCTAAGCGAGCCAGCGGGCCTGTGGTCGAAGTATCGCTTCAAAGGCAACGACGTGTACGAATGTCGGAGTTCGAGCGGAGCGCGATGGGTTGCCGCCATCACCCGCAATGTGCTGTTGATGTCGCGTTTTTCGTACTTAGTGGAAGAGGCACTCGTTCAGCTTCAACGCCGCGACGGCTGGTGGGAGGAACAAGCTGCGCTGACGGAGGCCCCTTTGGCCATACTGCTACGCTCCGAGGCGATAGCAAAGCGGGCGCAGTCGGTGTTGACCACGGGGTGGCGCGAGGTAACATTGGCGGTAGCTTCGAGGGTAGAGGCTGTGACATGGGGCATCTATTCAGACAGCAGCGAAGTGGTGGTGCGCGCTTCAGCACCCATACGCGCGCACAAGCCGCTGACACGCCTCCCCTTTTCGGCGGTACTCCCTGATAACGTGGCGTTATACACATGGTGCGTCAGTGAGCAGGCCGGTGAGGCATTGGCGGCTTTCGCCCAACCCAGCCGCAATCTTTCTGATTTTCAGCGCTATGTGTTGCCCTGGTGCGGGCACGAGGCCGGCCTGGTGTGGCTGGAGCCCCAAGCGGGCGGTGCTGGCTTCGACTGTGCCTGGGTGTGCTCTGTGCTCAGCGAGCCGGAGGCGCACCGCCTTCTGGATGCTTATGGTGCTCGCAGCGGGATGATTCGCCGCTATTCGTATCATGTTTTCGAGATTCGTCAATTTCTAAACCCATCGCTAATTGAACCGCTGCTAGTGGGTGGGGTAGAGGTGCATTTTCAAAGTCCAGCCTGCGCGCTGCTGGACGGCTTCGCGGTATTTGCGCCCTCGGCAGCGGCGCTTGAACTGTGGTTAGACAAGTACCTGGCTAATCAGACCTTGGCCAACAACGAAGACTATCTGACGCTGCTTTCGCGCCAGGGCGATGCCAGCCAGTGGGCTGTGTTTGCCAATGGCCGCCACCTATCGCTGTTGATAACGAAGCTACTGAATGCGTCGGCACTTGAGTCACGGAATGCCGAAGCGAAGCCGTTGGCCGCTTGGGGTTTGATCGGCCTTGATTTCAAGCCGGCAGGTCGACGGTTATGGCGCGCCGTTGTTTTGCGTCAGGCGTCGAGCAGCGCACTGGCGGTCAGTCTGATGTGGAAGGCGTCGCTGCCTGCGCCAGTGATAGGTGCGCCACAGGTGATAGAGCCTTCCGCTGCCGAGTCACTGCCCCTCGTACTGGTGCAAGATGAACGCGGCCAGCTGCATTGCTTGGCTCCAGGGGGCGTCTTTCGCTGGAGCAAGCCCGTAGGGCAGCCCATCCGCTCGCGCATCAGCGTATTGGAAGACCCAAACACGCGCCAAAGACACTACGCCTTCAGTACAACGGAAGCGCTGTGGATACTCGATGCCGACGGACGCGAAGCACTGGGGTTTCCGCTGCGTTTGCAGTCGCCCGCTACTAACGGCGTCATTGCGGTGCCATTGGAAAGCGCGCGCCGCTATGGGCTGTTTATTGCTTGCGCCAACGGCAACCTGTACGGTTTCGATACCTTTGGGCGGCCCCTACAAGGGTGGAACCCGAAGAGCGGCGCCGGGCAGGTAGCACATCCTCTGCTGCATTTCACTGCCTCTAACCGAGACTATCTAGTTGCCCTTAATACGGAAGGGCGCCTCTTGTGTGCTGACCGATTGGGCAGGCCCCATTTCCCCAACTTACAGCTGTCAGGCCCATTTACCCTTACGCCGCCGCTGTGCCTATGGGACAAGAGCACGCCTTACATCGTATGCATTAACGATGCTGGCCGCGTCTTCTGCTGTACGACTACCGGCCAGGTGAGCGAAGAAGTGTTGGGCTGGGGGGGGCGAGGACACTTGGGCGCCGCTGTGTCTACGTCGTCGAGTGCTTTTATTGCCCTTGCCGGTGGTACACGTATAAAGGTGATGAAGCTATCCGGAGGCAAGATCACCCGCCAAAGCGAGCAATTGCTGCCTGGCCCTTTGGATGCGCTTTGGGCTGTGGGCGACAGGGGATTTGGTGGGTTGTCGTCGACTCAGCGGCGAATTTTCTTGCTCGACTTCAACGGACGCATTGCCCAGGGCTTCCCTTTAGGCGGAACGACGCCGTTTGCGCTTTCCGATGCCCACGACGCTGCAGGGCAATGGCTCGCTGTAGGGCATGGCACCGATGTTTACGCTTACCGACATATGGGACAATAGCGCACTCCGAATAAGCAGAAGTTAGTCCACGCGAAACTTGAAACCCACTCCGTGGATATTTTCAATTTTTATGCGCTCGTCGCGGCTGAGGTATTTACGCAGTCGCGAGATGAACACATCCAGGCTACGGCCCAGGAAGTAGTCGTTTTTGCCCCAAATGGTTTCGAGGATGAAAGAGCGCTTAACCAGCTGACCGCGGTGGTCGTTGAGCAGTTTGAGTAGGTCGGCTTCTTTCTGGGTGAGTGTCTCACCCTCTTCGTCGCCATAGGCTAAGAGCAGGTTGTTGTAATCAAACCAATAATTGCCAATAGCAACGCGCCCACCTGAGCGGAGTGGGTCGCCAAAGCCCGAACGGCGCAAGAAGACATGTACTTTCAGGATGAGCTCCTCGATGCTGAAGGGCTTAATCATATAGTCATCGGCGCCGATTTTTAGCCCTTTCAGTCGGTCTTCACGCATGACTTTAGCCGATAGAAAAATGATGGGCACCTGCTGGTCGCGCTTGCGAATTTCACGGGCTAAGTCAAAACCATCCACTTCGGGCAGCATGACGTCGAGAATGTACAGGTCGAACTTTTGACCAGAACAGATCAAGTCCAGCGCATGTTGCCCATCGGTAACGTGCGTCACTTGAAATCCTTCTTGCTCAAGGTTATCGCGAGTGACGTAACTGAGGCTTTCATCATCTTCCACGTAGAGCAGATGTGGTGTGGGTTTTTGCATAGCGGCAGTGGAGGTAGTTGTCCTGGGCTAAAAGTCGTGCAAACTTAACTCAAAATGGTTTTGCCGCTGGCAAAAGACATTTTCCGCTATCCTATTCGCGAGGCAAGGTAATTGTGAAAGCGCTGCCTTTGCCCAATTCACTGCGGACGTCCACCGCGCCTTTGTGCGCATCTACGATAGCCTTGACGTAGCTCAGCCCTAGGCCAAAGCCTTTGACGTCATGCAAATTACCCGTGTGCACGCGGTAGAATTTATCAAAAATATACTTGCGCGCCTCTTTGCTGATGCCCATGCCCTTGTCCTCAACGGTAATGGCTACACCGTGGGCCGCATCGCGTGTGCGAACGGTAATTTCAGGCTGCAAAGGGCTGTATTTGTTGGCATTATCGAGCAGATTGTGGATGACGTTAGACAAGTGCGTAGCATCGCCCTGCACGACCGGGTTAGTCGCCTGTAGGTCTAACCGGAGCGTACCCTGGCGTTTCTCTACCTGCAAGCTGAAGTTTGCCACGGCCTGTCGGATGAGGTCGTGTAAGTCTACTTCGACGATGCGCAGTTGGATTTCATTGCGGTCTAACTGAGCTATTTGCAGTACGCGCTCGACTTGGCCATTCATCCGGCGATTTTCCTGGCGAATAATCTCAGCAAAACGGCGGATTTTATCGGGGTCCTGGATTACCATAGGGCTGACGATACTGTCCGTGGCCAAGGAGATAGTGGCAATGGGCGTTTTGAACTCATGGGTCATGTTGTTGATGAAATCCGTCTTCATTTCCGACAGTTTTTTCTGCCGATAGATGACTTGTATGGTGTACAAAAAGCAGAAAAGGATAATGCCAGTGAAAACAAAAGCTAGTAGCATACTTTTCCACACCGAGCCGAGCACCAACTGTGTGCGTGCGGGAAAATAGAGGACTAAATACCCTGGCGGTTCAACATCCTTCGAGAACAACGGCGCTCGATAAGGCGAATTGTACAGCGAAGAAACGCCGCTGGCAGGGAGGTGTGGCGTATTCTCCGGCACTACATAATAGCCATTTCTGATGACGAAGCTTTGGTGCGACTTCGAATAGACCGCATATTCATAGGGAGCATCTATACCATAGCTTTTTAATTCTTCGCGCAAGACGTTATCCAACAGCTCCAAGGGAATGCGGTCCGTCAGTACGCGAGAGTCCACCAGTTGGTTGACTTTCATGAGCTCCCATCGGAGCATGTCTTCTTCGAAGGAGTGGGGCAGCTCGCCAGCATCTTGGGTCAGTGTGTCCGCGTGGAGGCGGCGACGAACTGCCGAGGCGCTCTCAAGATGCTGAGCCGCGCGCCGCAAATTCCGATTGAGGTCTGCAGAGGGCCGGAAAGTATTTTTTAGTGCTTCGAGTACGGTAATGGATTCGTAGTACTCAATCTTATCCGCAACGCGGTGTAAGATGTCGTATACGTTTTTATCGAACTGCTCCTCGTTGAGACGGACATTCCAGCCTATCCAGTACAGCTGCAGGCAGATGATGCCAACCAAGGCCACAGTCATCAAGCTAATGATGAGTCGAATACGTCCCAGATTCATGAGGAGAAGGAAAGATAACGTACTCGGCAAGCAGCGCGCCGCGAAGGCTTAGCCCTTTCGGCGCACCCGAATAGATTGGGCAAAAGTACGGACATCGCGCTGGCAACAGTACCAGTGCCAACCTTCGCCACCCAATACCGTCCATATGGCCAGAACCAAAAAAAGATGATGGATTGCCACCGCGGCCTCATCGTAAGGACGGAAAAATGGCCGAACGACGAACAGCTCTGCTGCTGCGGCCGCTAGCGATAAGAAAAGAAACCCCATACAAACGGCCCAACACCGCGCCAGCCAGGGCGGGCGTTGCCGCAGGAGACATCGCTTCAACCAGCGCCAGGCGTGCCGATTGGAAGGATACATCTTAGCGTATTCGCGCAGCACGTGCTCAGCGCGCGCCCATTGGCGCTGTTGCATAAGTACCATGGCTTTGCGCTGCAACAAGTGGGCAAATACATCCTGACCAGCCCAAAGCGCTATGTTTTGCAAAATGACCAACTCGATTAAATGATCGTACATTACTACGGCCTGACCGTAGTAGCCCACAGCAAAAAGTGCCTCGGCGTAGGTGTAAGCACAGTCGAAATACTCACTCTCGTCCAACGCACGCAGCTGGTCTTCGTACTGTTCAAAATAGCGAATGATGCCGTGGTGGTTCGCGGCATCAATCGCTTTGAAGTTGCGGTACAAGCGAAGGTGCTGAGTGGGCTGATACGCCATAACGGGAAGAAAGGCATTCAGAAGCGATAAAAGGCTACTGGCATGTTGTCATCAAACAGCCCAGTAAGCACTGGGTTCTGGACGTTGGCAGTATAGTCACGCACTTTCGTGCGCACGTAATTATACAACTCGCGGATAGTAATAATATTATCTCCATTCTCGTTCGCCTCGCCCTTCATGCCGCGGAGGAGGTAGTAAGTGAATACGCCCTGGCGCAGGCCATGGTCTTCCAAAGATAACTCTTCCGCTTTCGAAGACATCAGCAGAGCGATACCGCCGCTGGACTCTTCAAATGCCTGATAATAGCGGCTCAACGATACCGGCGCTGGCCCTTTGGCCGCCAATCCATAGTTGAGCGTACCGCTGTGGCAAGCGTCGGCAATGCACAGTTTGTGCTTGGCCTGGCTTTGCAGGAAGATTTGCTTGATTTCCTCGTGGCGAAGTTTGTTGTTAAAGCCGTCGTAGTCTACCGGCAGGAAGCAGCCTTCGAGGCCATGTCCGCTGAAGAAAAAGAGGACGACATCGTTTTTATCGGCTTTTAAGAAGTACTGGCGCATGGCGCGCAGGACGTTTTCGCGGGTAGCATTTTCGTCCACCAGGATGACGATTTGGTCATCGGGCAAGGCGCCGCCTTCTGGGCTTTTCAAGAAAGAATAAAAGCGGAAGGCATCATCGTCAGTGTAGCGCAGCGAGGGCATGGCTGTGTAGCGTCCAACGCCTACAATCACGGCGTAAATTTTGACGCCGCGCGTTGGCTCTATGCGCACAGGGTTATTAGGCACCACTTCTTCTGCTTCCAATTCGTGCATCACATGACCATTGACCCACACGGCTCCAGTGGCGCGATTGCCGGAGTACAGCACCCCCGGACCGTTGGGCGCGCCACTGGCCCACTGGCCTTCGTAGCGGTCGCCGCTGGCATAATAGCAGACGCCCTTGCCGTACGGCACGCCGTTGCTAAATTCGCCTATCCAGCGCGAACCATCGGGGTAGTCATAGTAGCCTGTTCCGCTCCGACAAAAAGTGGTGTTGCAATTGCGCAAGCCCGCGATGTTGTTCTTCCCACTCGCGCTCGTAGGCGGCGGCGTCATCGAAGAAGAGGGCGCCTCGCCTGAATTGGCTCCTGAGGAAGAACTACTTGGCGCCTTCATCTTACCTGCAACCCATTGACCCTCGGCTACTTTCCCTTCTCGATATACCAACTTACCGTAGCCGTTCTTTTGATTTTCCTTCCAGCCACCCGTGTAGTAGGCGCCGTCGGGATAGTACATAGTCCCTTGACCGTCAAATTTACCGAATTTAAAATCACCTTCGTATCGCTCTTTGGAGGAAAAATAGTAAGTACCTTTTCCATGGGGCTGACCGCCAGACCACTGGCCCACATAACGGTCGCCATTCTTGAAGAGGTAGGTGCCCGTGCCATTGCGGCAGTCGCCTTGAACGCATTGAGCAGATAGATTTTGGGAAAAGCCCAGCCACAGCAGGGCAAAAAGCGGGAGGATGAAAGTAAGACCCTTCATAGAAATGAGATTTTGAGATGGTTAAACGAACATAAAGCACAGGAAGGGTGCAAATACTGTTAATAATTTTATTAAAGGAAGATTAAAGCCCTGCACCCTGGCTCAGGGCGCTAAGGTCGTAAAAAGTAGTTGAGCCGGCACATGTGCGGGAGACGTCCCAATCCTTCCGAATACTGTGCCAGATGCGTTGCATACTTCGGGTAGTGTACCTTTGCAGGAGCATATTAGATACTTTATTTATTGATTTTCAAATTTTTAAAAAAACAGCTATGCCCAACAGAATTGTTCTCTTTGTCGCAGCGGTTGCACTGCTGCTCTCCTGTGGTCAGCAGGCCTCTGACAAACAGACACCTGAAGTTGCCCAAAGCTTTGGCGCTCCCACCACTCCGGAGGGCGCTATTCCCTACGCTGAGTTGCCAGCACAAATGGCAGGCAAAGACTCCTTGGCCATCAAAGTGGTGGGCACCGTTAAGGAGGTTTGCCAGAAAAAAGGGTGCTGGATGACGCTAGTAGCTGAAGGTACGGACTTGCCCGAAATGCGCGTAACATTCAAGGACTACGGCTTTTTTATGCCTAAAGACTTGGCTGGCAAGCGCGTGGTGGTGGATGGCTTTGCCTACATTTCCGAGACTTCGGTAGAGGAGTTGCGCCATTTTGCAGAGGACGCCGGTAAATCGCCCGACGAGATTGCCGGCATTACTGAACCGCTGCGCGAGCTGGCCTTCGAGGCCGCTGGCGTGTTGGTCTTGAAATAACGCCCGCGCGCTCAACGGCTCACGCGAGCAGGGAGCGCAGGGGTGGTGCTTCCTGCTCGTTTGTTTTCAGGGCTTCGGTACAGCGCGCGGCCTAATAGCGCGTGTCGCGCACAGCCGTAACATAGAACATGTCCATAGGAGCCTTATTCTTGGCCGAGATAGCGCCCCGAGGCTGCCATTCGAACTCGTACTTGGCCTTCCAGTAGGTACTCTCACTGACGTTGACGCGGCCGGGCTCGCACGCTTCCTCCATGCGCGCCGCTGTATTGACGGTATCGCCCCAAATGTCGTAGGCAAACTTCTTCTCGCCCACTACGCCAGCCACCACTGGCCCGGTGTGGATACCTACGCGCGCCTCGAAATAGGGCAGCCCCTGGTTCATGCGTTCTGCTTTGAGGTGCAGCAGAAAGTCCTGGATTTGCAGAGCCGCCTTGACCATGTCTGAAGGGCTGGCATTTTTGTCGGAAAGGCCGCTAGCACAAATGTAGGCGTCGCCCACGGTCTTTATTTTCTCAATGCGGTATTGCCCGATAATACGGTCAAAGGTGGTAAAGCAATAGTCGAGCTCGGAGACCAACTGCTCGGGAGTCAGCCGCTCGGCGAGGTAGGTAAAACCGATGAAATCCACAAACATAACGGTGGCTTCGTCGTATTTGCGGGCTGCTACTTTCTTTCGGGTTTTGAGTTCCTGAGCAATAGCGGGGGGCAGGATGTTGAGCAGCAGCTCGTCGCTGCGTTTTTGTTCTTCTTCGATAATTTTGTTTTTGGCTGCTAGGGTCTTGGCGGTGCGCTGTTTGCTTTGATAAAGGAGGAAGAGCAAGGCTGCGACGATGAGGATAACAGCCAGCACCACGAGCAGCAAGTTTCGAGCAGACTCCGATTTTTGGCGCTCCAGTTCTAGCTGAGCTGCCAAGGCCTTTTGCTCTTGAATTTCCCTTTCTTTTTCTACGCGGAAAAGAGAGTCCATGATTTGCTGCTTAGTCATTGTACTGAGCAGGAGATTTTTGATACCTTCGAGGGAGTCTACCTGGCGACGGGTTTGGGTAATCTCTATTTCGCGCTTGCCCAGTTCCTGTTGAGTTTGGGTCTGTACCTGTTGGATTTGCTGCTTGTAAGAGGTTTCTATTTCCTGTGTTTTGCCGGAGAGTTGGGTGATTTGCTCTTTAAGACTCCGATTTTCGGCTTCTAAGGCGGCTATTTGGCCTTCCAGGCGACGAACGGCATCGCCGCTGGTTGTCCCTCTGCCGGTATTTTCCCGCAAGTAGGTAATCATTTCCTGGCTCCACTTGAGGGCTTCAGCCAGGTTTTTTTGCTCCTTATTGATGTTCATCAGCTTTTCAGCGGCGGAAAGTGCCACGTCGCGGTGGCCGTAATTGCGGGCTGTGTTCCACGCTTCCAATAGGCGAGCGGAGGCCTCGGGGTATTTTTTTCGGCGATAATGGGCATCGCCGCTGAGTAAAATAGCATCCGAAGCCATGCGCTTTTCCCCTAACTGAATGGCCAGGTCGTAGGCTTGATAGGCCAGGTCGGCTGCTTCGGCGTAGTTGCGTTGGTTGCTAAGTACTTGTGCCAAGTCATAGCTAATTTGCATGCGCTCATTTTTCGTTTGCGCTTTGCGCAAGTTAGCTCTTAACTCAGCCACGGATTGCGCGGACACGGCCTGGAGGAAGCTAAGCCAGGCGACGCAGCAGCTCACCAAGAAAGAACATTTCATCATTACAACCCGGGTTTTCACACCTGTGGTAGAATTAAAGCTCAAAAGTGAAAATTTCTCTTCGAACGCCCAGAACAAAAAGCAGATGCCACTACTTTTACCGCCCTAACCGGCTAAATGGCTATGCATATTCACCCTTTCCGGGCCATATACCCCATTTTCGAGCGCATTGCTTCTCCCGATGATTTTTGTGCGAACGCCAAACACGCCTATTTAGATTATCAGAAAGCGCAACTTTTGGCGCAGGCAGAGCAAGAAGCCATTTTTTTGTACCAAATCCAAACAGCGCATCGCACCCACACGGGCATCGTTGCAGTCAATGACCTTAGCGATTTCCTAGGTGGCAAAGTGAAGAAGCATGAGCGTACGCTTAGCGAACGCGAACAAAGACAGCAAGAACTGTTGCTGCGCTGGGAAGCCATTCTCAAGCCCGTGTTACTTACCTTCCCGCCCGTAGCCGAACTAAATGCGTGGATGCAGCCCTTCTTCAACACCCACCCTCCTCTATTTCGAGTGCATTTTGAAGAGGACAACCAAACACATACCGTGTGGGCGATAGAAAATCCAGAAAATATCCGCTACTTACAAGCGCTCTTCGCCCAACATGTACCCAACGTGTACATTGCCGATGGGCACCACCGCACGACTACCCTAGCCTTGCTTCAACAGCAACAAAGCCAGTACCCAGAGATGAATTTTGAGCATCTTTTCTGTGCTTATTTCGCCACCGACCAGCTGGATATCTTGGACTACAACCGCGTGGTGGAAGGGCTAAATGAACTGCCGCCGGAGCAGTTCTTTCGATATTTAGGCCAGATGTGCACCATAGAACATGTGGAGCATCCCCGTAAGCCGCGCCACAAGCACGAGATGAAGATGTTCTTTCGCGACCATTGGTATCGCCTGCAGTGGCGCCCTGAACTACTCCAGCACGCCAGGCAACACGATCCTCTGCCCGTTTTACTCGACGTCTCCCTGCTCAATGAATATATCCTCCATCAACTGCTGGGTATCAAAGACGTGCGCACCGATATGCGCATCACTTATGTAGAAGGAAGCAAGGGGCTAAAAGGTATTCGCAAAGCCGTTGGACATCACCGCGAGCGCCTGGGGTTTGCTCTGCACCCAGTTTCTTTCGATGACATGATGCGCATTGCCGATGTCGGCGAGACCTTACCTCCAAAAAGCACTTACTTTGAGCCTCGCATGAAGTCAGGCACGCTCATAAAGCCACTCCGACGCTGACCTTTCTCATGCCGACAACCCACCGACTGGCCACCAAACACGGCTTAGAGAGAACAAGCGCCGCCATTCGTCGGAAAAAAATATCCGAATTCTAAAAAAATTAGCTCAAGGGAGGAACTCGATAAAGAGGCAATTTTTTACCTTTGACGCTGAACCCGGAACATACGTCTGGGCTCTGGTCTTTTTTGTTTCTTCTCTCATAATCTAAACCGTTTCTTCACTATGCTTATTTTGTACATTGCCCTCCTGGCACTCCTTGTAGTGCGTTTTGCTCCCAGAATGGCTCACTTGTGGAGCACTTTTGCCCGCTGACAGCGAGACGATTCTTGCGGGTTCTTTAATCCCAATATACTCGTTTTCCCGTCAACATATGAACGAAGCTGCTCGTGTGCGAGTGGCTTTGTTCTTTTTTAGACCGCCCTTTGAGTTGGTGTAGGTTACTTTTTTTCTGTCTGAAGCACAAGCATGCCGTCAGACATTTGCGCACATTTGCAGCGCTAAAGCCAGTCGCATTTCATAGCCAGAATACAAAACGGCCTACCTTTGCCGTTTGCAAGCGCATCAGAAAACAACACGTTTAACAAACCAAATACGCATTCTTATCCGTATGAGTTTCGCATCCCAGTTAGCAGCATTTTGGTTTTTGCAATTCCTGCCCGCCACCCCAACTACCGAGACAGTAGAGCAAAAAAGCTTGTTGGATACCTTCATGGGTAACACCACCTCCAGTATGGCGGTGTTTTTCATTTTGGTATTTCTGTCTATCGCTGCTGTGTACATCATCGTTGAGCGCTACTTGACCATCAAACGGGCCGGGCGCGTCGACCAAAACTTTATGAACAGCATCCGGGCCAGCGTTGAAAGCGGGAATTTACAAGCAGCTAAAGCGTTGTGCCAAAGCGTGGATGCCCCCATGGCTCGTATGGTAGAAAAAGGGCTTGATCGCATCGGCAAGCCGTTAGAGGACATCAACAAAGCCATTGAAAACGTGGGCAATTTAGAGCTGCTCAAACTGGAACGCAACTTATCTACTTTAGCGTCTATCTCTGGCTTAGGCCCCATGTTCGGGCTGTTGGGCACAGTGTTAGGGCTTATCTTGTCTTTCCAAGACATGTCCACCGCCGAGAACGTTACGCCGCAAGTGCTCTCTAGCGGCATCTATCAGGCCCTCACCAGTACGGCAATGGGCTTAGTGGTGTCTATTGTGGCTATGGCGGGCTACAATGTGTTAGTGTCCAACTTAGACAAGGTAGTCTATAAGATGGAATATACTGCCTTACAATTCATGGACCTACTCCAGGAGCCTTCGCGCTAAAAGGCCTCGCGTTTGACCTTTTGACGTTTATCCGTTCACCCGACATTGGCAACATCCTATGGGCCTAAAACGAAGAGTTCGCGTTTCTCCAACGTTTAGCTTGGCCGCTATGAT
>JBEQAD010000076.1:0-12358 GCA_041640515.1 Saprospiraceae bacterium
CGCTAACAAGCCAGTGCTTACAGCGTCTCGTTCGCGGACGGCTTCGGCTGTGCTCCAGGTAAGCCATTTGCCGCTCTCTTTGCCAGCAAAAGCTACCTTTTGCGGAAATCGCTGAAGTTGGTAATCCAAAATCTCGAACAGCCGGTAAAAGTCCATATTCCACTGATGAGGAAACGCCCTTTTCCGCTGCAAGTTACGCCCTACCTATGGTGCAGCCAACGACCGCTTTACCTTTGCGTCTGTATCGTAAACCGCCCAGCGATGGGCACCCGCCTGTTGTATAGGTGGGCTCAAACCACACCTTATAGTTTGTTATGATTAACCTTACGTTTCCCGACGGCAGCGTTCGTCAGTATGCCGCCGGCACTACTGGTCTGGAGGTGGCCCGCTCCATAAGCGAGGGCTTGGCACGCAGCGCTTTAGCAGTCAAGGTTAATGGCGAAGTGCGCGATCTCACCCGCCCTATCACGGAAGATGCTACGGTGATCTTCTGCAAGTGGGAGGACAAAGAAGGGAAGAGTACGTTCTGGCATTCTTCAGCACATTTGCTGGCAGAAGCATTGGAGTCACTTTTCCCAGGTATCAAGTTTGGCATTGGCCCACCTATTGAAAATGGCTTTTATTACGATGTGGATACGGGCGACCGACCTATTACGGCTGCAGATATCCCCGCTATCGAGCAGAAAATGCTCGAGTTAGCTCGCCAGAAGTCTGAGTATCGCCGCCGCGAAGTGAGCAAAGCTGAAGCCATTCGTTATTTCACTGAAAAAGGCGACGAATACAAGTTGGAGTTGCTCGAAGGCTTAGAAGATGGTCAAATTACTTTTTATGAGCAAGGGAATTTTGTGGACCTCTGCAAAGGACCTCATCTCCCCACTACAGAGCCAATTAAGGCAGTTAAGATTCTAAACTTAGCGGGTGCTTATTGGCGAGGTGACGAAAAGAGAAAGCAGCTGACGCGGGTCTATGCTATTTCTTTTCCCAAACAGAAAGACTTGGAGGAATACTTACACCTGCTTGAGGAGGCCAAAAAGCGCGATCATCGGAAAATCGGTCAAGAACTGGAACTCTTCATGTTTTCCGATAAGGTTGGACAGGGCCTGCCTATTTGGCTGCCGCGCGGCACAGCTCTGCGCACGCGTTTGGAGGACTTCCTGAAAAAGGAGCAATTGAACCGCGGTTACACTCCTGTGATTACGCCACATATCGGCTCTAAGCAGTTGTACGTAACCTCAGGCCACTGGGAGAAGTACGGTGAAGACTCTTTCCAGCCTATCCTGACACCAAGCCGCGATGAGGTCTTCCTATTAAAGCCTATGAACTGCCCACACCACTGTGAAATATATGGCTATCGGCCTCGTTCGTACCGCGAGTTGCCTTTGCGCATCGCGGAGTTTGGCACGGTGTACCGCTATGAGCAGTCGGGCGAATTGCACGGCCTTACTCGCGTAAGAGGCTTTACCCAGGATGACGCTCACATTTTCTGTACCGAAGACCAACTCAAAGAGGAGTTTCTGGGGGTACTCGACCTGACGCGCTTTGTATTGGCTAAGATGGGTTTTGACAAGTTCACTGCTCAAATCAGCCTGCGCGATCCAGAGAACAAAACCAAATACGTGGGCTCAGAAGAGAACTGGCAAAAGGCCGAGCAGGCCATCGTCGAGGCAGCCCAGGAAGTTGGTCTGCCTACGGTGACGGCCTTAGGCGAAGCGGCCTTTTATGGGCCGAAGCTCGACTTTATGGTGAAAGATGCGCTGGGGCGCGCTTGGCAATTGGGTACCATTCAGGTAGACTACAACCTGCCGGAGCGCTTCAACCTCACGTACATCGGACCGGACAATCAGGAGCATCGGCCAGTGATGATTCACCGCGCGCCTTTTGGCAGCATGGAGCGATTTACTGCTGTGCTCATTGAGCATTGTGCTGGCCGTTTCCCTTTGTGGCTGACGCCGGAGCAATTCGTGGTGTTGCCCATCTCAGACAAGTTTGTGGACTACGCCCATGCTGTTAAGCAACAGCTGGCTGCCGAAGACTTGCGTGGCGAGGTGGACGACCGCAATGAAACTATCGGTCGGAAGATTCGGGATAACGAACTGAAGCGCATCCCATTTCTGCTTATCGTAGGTGAGAAGGAGGCTCAATCAGGCACAGTAAGTGTCCGCAGGCAGGGCGAAGGCGATCAGGGAGCCATGCCGGTCTCAGCATTTTCTCAGCTGTTGAAGAGTCTTCTTTGAGAGACCCTTAGGGGAAAGCGGTAAAGATCTGTCGTAGACAGTCTTTGCCGCTGTTTTTTCGATAGTCACGTTATAAATAGCGCGTTGAGTTTTTCTCCGTTAGAACCTCTTTGAGCTCTTTCAAAAAAGCGTACTGTTCGGGCAATACACGTTTAAAGGCCTCTTTGATGGCAAAGTAAGCCCCCTTATCCATATCAGGAAGAAGGTTACGCAGCCGTTCGCGGGCTTTTTCCTTTGCCACGCGGTAGTCCTCGTAGATGAGTGCCCGCAGCGAAGGCAGCTCATGCCAGTCAGCTTCTACAGCGATGGCCCGGCGCTCAGTACCATCTTTCTGTTGCACGGGCTCCAGTTCGATGCAGTTGGCCTGTTGTAAATTTTCCGGCGCTCCTTCTGCCGCACGGAGCGCTTCCCAAGACCCTTTTCCGGTTTCCGCCGACTCCTTATTAACAAGGAAGACTTCTAAACCCGACTCACCAATGCGGTAAATGATGAGGTCAACAGACTCGTTGGTAGGCATTTAATGTCAAAGTATTTGAACAGAAAAAAGACAGGAATATAAACAGGAAGGCCGTCTGTTGGTTTGAAGAAGCAAAGAAAAGGTTTTACTCCCATTCGGGCCTAGGCTAAATTCGGATGGTCTTAACATCGGGAGCCTGGCGACCTGGTTCGGTGGGTTTCTTTTTATTGGGAGCGTTTTTGCGCTCTTCTAATCGCAGGCGCTCTTCAGGCAGCAGGCGGCGGTTATTCTCCTCTGGCATTTCTTTTTGACGCAGGCGCTCTTCAGGCAGCGAATTATCTTCCTCATTCATCTGGCCGTCATCGGCTGGAAAGTCGTGCCAAGGTTGCTGAAAGGGTGATTGCGGCATGCTGCGAAAGAACTGTTCAAACATGCGGTCAAACTCGCGAAATGCTGGGGGGAAGAAGCCTCGTTCAGAGGGCCCAAAGTGGAAGAAGCGATGCATTTCGCTTCTGAGGTCACCTAAACTGGTGTCTACGCGAAAATAGAAGAAGCCACTGGAGTCGGGAAAAATGTGCAATTGTCCTCTTTCGAGGTCGAGAGAGTCTCTGAAGCCCTTGCCCCATGGAAGCCGCGGCTTGCTCCAGTCGTCCCATGGGCTATGGGTTTGGGTGCAGGCCCAGAGTGGTAGCAGTAGAGTGGAAAAAACAAGAACTCCTTGCGTCAGAAACGAAGACATACTGCTTTTATGCATCATACAGCTCAGTGGGTTTGAGGGTTTAATCAAAACTGATTTAGATGAGCAAAAATACAACAGCAACCTCGCTGGGTGGAAAGTTGACAGCAAGGAAGTTATAGAATGCTTTAATGGAGGAGGGAGCGCATTCGGCAGTTTGGGAGAGGAGCAGAAAATATTCGACAGCGACCAAAGAACTAATACAGCCCGCGAGTGACATAATTAGGCAAGGTTTTTGCTCGAATAAAGCTCACATCATCTTCTTTAATTCGCATACCATGAACCGGTTTACACTTGCTGCTTTTTGTGGCCTTGTTGGAATTACGTCGCTTTTTGGGCAAGGTCCTTCCCTTTTCAACCAAGTTGTTAGTACTAGCGGCCGCACAGGTGTGCACCAAGGCCGAATTTTTTCATACACTGTTGGCGAAGCCGTTATTTGGACTGGCGTAGGCAATCAGCGTGTGCTTACGCAAGGTTTTCACCAGCCGGAACATTCCCAATTGGTGTATGTAGGCGAGCCAACTCTTTCCTCGTGGAACATTGTGATCTTTCCAAATCCTACGGCGGATGTGTTGAACGTACGTTTTTCCACGGAAAAAGGAACTTTTTTAAATGCCACTGTTCTCGATGCGGTAGGGCGTGTCGTGCTTCAGGGCGAACGTCTGTTCGATGGTAGCGTGCTAGACTGCCGTACCTGGCAGGCGGGCATTTACTTTTTAGTGCTCTCCGATCCAACCTCGCGCGCATCAGCTACTACGCGCTTCATTCGGCTATAATTCTCTCCAACCCTCGGCCTTTTCAACACCATCCTCGTTTTTTATTTCCCACTTTTAAAATCGATTTGTCATCATGGTTAACCGTTATCTGTCGTCGCTGTTATTCCTGGGTATTTTGTGGGTTTCGAGTGCTGTGGCACAGAATGCCCCTCAAGGAATCAACTATCAGTGTATTGTCAGGGACAACACAGGAGCCTCTATTAACAACCAAACGGTTACCCTTCTTTTTACCATTCGAAACAACACTCCTACAGGCCCTATTTTATACTCTGAGATGCAGACGGTTTCCACTAATGCCTTTGGCTTAGTTAACCTGGTCATCGGCGGTGGCACACCTCTACAGGGTACCTTCGCCAACATCAATTGGGGCATAGGAGCTAAATTTTTGACAGTTTCCATCGAGACAGCCCCGGGAGTTTTTGATGAGATTGGCACTTCTCAGTTACTCAGCGTGCCTTACGCCCTTTATGCTCAAAATGCCGCCAATGGTGCCGATAATTGGGGAACGCAAACTGTTCAGACTTCACCGGTTTTGAGCGGCAATGGCACGGCAACGAGTCCGCTGACTTTGGCCCAACAAGGCGCTCTACCGGGGCAGGTGCTCAAGTGGAACGGCACTACCTGGTTGCCGCAGGATGACGATACTGGCCAGCCGGGCACGGTCACCCAAATCAATACCGGAACTGGTCTTACTGGTGGGCCTATTACCACCTCTGGTACGATTAGCCTGGCTAACGCACCAGTAACACCAGGTCTTTATGGCGGACCGAGCGATATTCCTGTTATCACTGTGGACCAATATGGCCGTGTTGTCGACGCTACCACAATTCCCGTTATTCTGACCACTATCAATGCGGGTGCAGGCATTGGTGTTACTCAAAATGGCCAAACTTTTACTATCACCAACATAGGCGATATAGATCCGTTGGATGACCTCACAACATCATCCCTTGCCGATGGGGATGTGGCTGGTCCATTCAGCAACTTACAGATTAAACCTGGCGTGGTGGGCACGCCCGAACTGGCCGATGGTGCAGTAACTACGCCTAAACTAACTGACGGTGCAGTGAGTACGGCTAAATTGGCGGATGGTGCCGTCAACACGAGCAAGATTGGCAATGGCGCTGTGACGGGTGCTAAAATCAACGATATGGGTGCAATCAATGGGCAGGTGCTCAAGTGGAATGGCACTACTTGGGCGCCTGCCCAAGATGCTGTCGGCCCCGCAGTAAATCTTACGGCTGGCTCCGGTATCAGCATTAACGGAGCTTTTCCCAACTTTATAATAAACAATATAGGCGATACTGACCCAAATGATGACATTACTTCGTCGAGCATTGCCGACGGCGATATAACAGGGCCCTTTGTGAACCTTCAAATAAAACCCGGTGCTGTAGGTGCTATCGAGCTAGCTAATAATGCAGTTACTACGCTCAAGATAAACACGCAGGCTGTTACGGGTGATAAAATTGACCAGATGAGTGCCTCCGTTGGTCAAGTGCTAAAATGGAACGGCACTACCTGGGCACCAGCAGCAGACAACATTGGATCGGTTACCATCAATGCAGGCATTGGCATCGACGTTTTTGCCGCCGGACAAAACTTTACGATTTCTAACAGTGGGGATGTGAACCCTTTCGACGACATTACTATCAACAGCATCGCCGATGGAGATATCAGTGGGCCTTTTAATAATTTACAACTTAAGGCTAGTGTTGTCGGTAGTGTTGAACTAGCTAACAACGCTGTTCAGACAGCTAAAATTCAAGACGGAGCCGTTACAGGTAATAAGATTGCCCAGATGTCGGCCACTAACGGGCAAGTGCTCAAATGGAATGGCACTACTTGGGTGCCTGCTGACGATGTAGGGCCGGATAATTGGGGTACTCAAACCGCTGTGGTTGCTCAGCGTCTGATGGGTAACGGCACTGCTACTAATCCGTTGGATATTGCTCAAATGGGAGCCACAATAGGGCAAGTGCTCAAGTGGAATGGCGCCGTGTGGGCTCCTGCCGATGATGCGGGCGGTAACAATTACTCTGCGGGCCCTGGCATTAGCATCACTGGCTCGGCGCCCAACTTTACCATCAACAACACGGGCGATACGGACAACGACCCAACCAACGAAATACAGGTGCTTAGCCTGAGTGGAAATACACTGAGCTTATCCAAAGGGGGAGGAACCGTAACATTGCCGCAGAGCAACAATTATTCTGCGGGCCCTGGCATCAGCATCACCGGGTCAGCGCCGAACTTCACTATCAACAACACCGGCGATACAGACCCCAGCGATGATGTAACGATCTCGATGAATGCTGGGGGCGACGTGAGCGGTCCCTTTAGTAACCTCCAGCTGGTGGCTGGAGCTGTGGGCACGCCTGAACTAAGTAATGGCGCAGTAACCGGCGATAAAATCAATCAAATGGGGGCCGGCAATGGCGATGTGCTAAAATGGAATGGCACTACTTGGGCGCCAGCAGATGCCACCATTTACACTTCTCTGAATATTGCTGGCAATGGCTCTGCTGGAAATCCTTTCCGGCTGAACGACTTAGGTGCTACCGATGGCCAAATACTGGCCTGGAATTCTGCATCCAATCTATGGCTTCCTGCGGACGACACTTGGGGGACACAGGTAGTCCAAACGAATGCTACTCTTTCTGGAAATGGCACTACCGGAAGCCCCCTCGAAATAGCCCAGCAAGGTGCTAGTATCGGCCAAGTGTTGAAGTGGAATGGCTCTACTTGGATTCCTGCTGACGACAATGTGGCTTCTTCAGGCGGCGATAATTGGGGTACGCAAACCGTAGTTTCTGACAATACTCTCGATGGCAATGGTACCACGCTGGCTCCTCTGCGCCTTGCACAACAAGGCGCCACAGCAGGTCAAGTACTAAAATGGGATGGCACTACCTGGGCTCCTGCCGACGAAGCCGCCGCAAATAATTATGCCGCGGGCCCTGGCATCAGCATTACCGGTTCGGCGCCGAATTTCACTATCAACAATACCGGAGATACGGATCCCAGCGATGATGTAACAATTTCGATGAATGCAGGAGGCGATGTGAGTGGCCCCTTTAGCAACTTGCAAATTGTAGCTGGCGCTGTAGGTACGCCTGAACTGGCTAATGGTGCTGTTACGGGATTGAAAATCAATTCGATGGGTGCCTCATCGGGTCAAGTCTTGAAGTGGAATGGTATTACTTGGGCTCCCGCTGCCGATAATAATGGCAATAATTATTCGGCGGGTCCTGGCATTAGCATCACCGGGTCAGCACCGAACTTCACCATCAATAACACCGGCGATGCCGATAACGACCCGACCAATGAAATCCAGGTGCTTAGTCTGAGTGGCAGTGACCTGAGCCTATCCAATGGAGGAGGAACAGTAACCTTACCACCGAGCAACACCTATAGTGCCGGTACGGGGATTAGCATCACTGGTTCGGCGCCAAACTTTACGATTGACAACACTGGCGATGCCGATAACGACCCAGCCAACGAACTGCAAACGCTCATCCTCAACGGGACGGAACTGACCATATCAGGGACTAACTCGGCAGTTAATTTCGATACACTTTTCAATAATGCTGGTATTGGGTTGTGGGCGGCTAGTAGCGGCAATATTTACAATGCCAACACAGGAAATGTGGGCGTTGGTACCACCAACCCAGTGCGCCCCTTGCACGTGAAAGGAGATGTCGAGGCGCTTCGTATTGAAGGCATGGAGGCGGGTATTGGCTTTGCCCATGGGGCCAACATATCTGGAAGCATTACTAAATCTGCAGGCTTTCTCACTCTTGCTACGCAGGACTCCTCTTCCATTGTCATGGCCACGAGCGGTGGTAAATCCCTTTTCATTGACGGCCTGACTGGTCACGTGGGTCTGGGTAACTTTAGCCATCCTAGTGCTCGGCTCCGCGTATCGCATGCTTCGGGTTTTGCCGGCCTGATGATTGAAAATATCAGCAGCGGCGGGCAATGGGACTTCCGCATCAACCCTGTTACTGGAGCACTGGAACTATATAATAACTTCAGCGGGGGCGGTTCTCCTGTTGGTCTCTTCCAGACGAATGGCATTTATGTTCCCTCTGACAAGCGTTTGAAGAAAGACATCCAAGCAGCTACGAGGGTGCTCGACCGGGTATCGCTATTGCAGCCCGTCTATTATCGCTATCGTCACGAGAATGCCGATGCCAAGCAATCTTTGGGCTTTTTGGCCCAGGATGTAGAGGGCTTGTTCCCTGAGTTAGTTTCTCATACGCCTGCACCCGATGGCAATGTGTACTTAGGCTTAAATTATGCTGGCTTCAGTGTGTTGGCTATCCAAGCTATCCGAGAACAGCAAGAGGAGATCCAAGCGCTCCGCCAGAGGAATGAACAGATGGAGAAGCGTCTTAATGCGCTAGAAGCAAAGCTGCTGCAGATAGAGCAAACTCGTGCTTCTGTGGACAAATAGCTATAATACTTACCAGCAAAACGCCATGGTGCTGCATCTTTGCAGCATTGTGGCGTTTTTTTAAGCTATTAAAAATGGCTTTGGTTTGAGTTTGGAGATAAAAAACGCTGCGAATGATATAAAAATTTATTTGCCCCTCCATGAACACGCTCTTGCTCCCGTTTTATTTATTAGTGTTTCTGTCTTTGGTTGCTCCCCTAAATGCGCAGGTTTATTTTCTTCGAGACACTTTTTGCTCCAATCAGCTGATCGTTGTCAACGGAAATGTTTATGGCCCAGACAAACCCACGGGCACAGAGATTATTCCTGGAGGAGCAGCGAATGGGAGCGATAGTATTATTGAAGTGCGTCTGGTTTTTTTCAATCCTGCTCTTACTCGCTTAAACAGCAACCATTGTGTAGGGGACACCGTGTGGGTTAATGGCGTTCCATATCACGCAGGCTATTATTTGGGCAAGGAAGTTATTGAAGGCGGAGCGGCCAACGGCTGTGATAGCATCATTGAGGTAGATCTACGTTTCTTTCCAAAGCCCATTGTGGACATTGTCCAACCGCTTTGCGATGGCGATACGATCTGGGTGAACGGAAAGCCTTTTAGTGCCTTTCGCCCTAACGGTGTAGAAATTGTTCCTGGCGGTGCTACGGGTGGGTGCGATAGTATTATTCGAGTAAATCTGACCATTATTCCGCTACCATACTCAGAAGTGGTGGATACCCTATGCCCTGATGAAGTCAGAATAATTAATGGACACCGTTACGACAAGGACTTTCGAGCAGGAGTGGAAATTGTACCTGGGGCGGCCAGCAGTGGATGTGACTCTATTATTTACATCCGTTTTTTCTTTCGCGATACTTGGATGACCTTAGGCAGCGACGTAGAAGTTTACTATGGCGAAGAGGCTTGCTTGAAGCCGCTATTTAGTTTTTCTCCCACAGCACTGGAGTGGTCACCGACGATCCCCTGCTCTACGCTTTCATGTCTGCCTTATTGTCAACCTTACACGTCGAACGCCAAGTATACGCTGATGGCACGCGATGCGTATGGGTGCATCGTGCGAGACACGGTGAATGTGCGTGTTTTGCGCAAAGTGCCCATCTACACTCCAAACATCTTAGACCCACGAGGTAACTGGCCCAATAACCGCTTTTTTATCAGTGCAGGTCGAGGAGCGGTACAGGTTAATCGCATGCTGATTGCCAACCGTTGGGGCGAGTTGGTCTTCGAACGTGAAAACTTCCCCGCCGATGCGCCAGACTTAGGATGGGATGGGAATTTTCGCGGTCAGGCGGCGCCACCTGGTGTTTATGTGTTTTGGGCTGAGGTTCAGCTGTGGGATGGCTCTACCGAGATAGTATCTGGCTCTGTGACTCTGGTGCGTTGAGGTCAAAGGTTCACTAAAGCCAAGTAAATACCCACCGCCACCGCTACCATAGCACTAATGCCCAGTGCCACCGCTGGCCCTAGCGCATACCAAAAAAAGCCGGTCAAGCTGCTGGCTATGAGAGCGGCAACGCTTTGAAAGGCAGTGAACGTCCCAATGGCAGTGGCGGTGTGCTGACGCTCACTAATGTTACTTATCCAGGCTTTAGCTATGCTTTCCGTAGCAGCGGCGTACAGCCCATATAAAAAGAATAGGAGACCAACCCACACACCCACTTGTGCCAGTCCCATACCAGCGTAAACGACAGCGAATACTAACAGGCCACCAACAAAGACCCGCCGCATGCCAAATCTATCGGCTAGCGTACCCATCGGAAGGGCTGCGACAGCATATACCAAGTTATAAAAAATGTAAACTCCTAAAACTCCAACGTCGCTGAGACCTGCCTCTCGAGCCCGGAGTAGCAAAAACACATCGGAGCTATTGAACAATGCGAAAAGCAACAGCCCGCCCGCCAGGCGTCGGTAGGCCGGCGGCCCTTCTCGCCAGTATGCAGTGAAGGCTAAAAAATTCCATGTCGAAAAGCGCTCTGTAGTCTGGCGTTGGTGTGTGCGCTCCCTCACCAGGAATGTTGCTCCTACTGCCAACAAACCTGGAAGAAAAGCTATCCAGAACAGCGTGCGGTAATCACCGGGAAAGTAGCCCAGGTAGACCAGAGCTATGCTTGGCCCCAACACGGCACCCAGTGTATCCATGCTGCGGTGAAAACCAAATACTCGGCCTTTGGTGGCAGGTGTAGCTTCGTCGGACAGCAGCGCATCGCGCGCGCCCGTGCGCACACCTTTACCCAGGCGGTCTATGGTGCGGGCTAGCAATACCCACCACGCCCACGAGAAGATGGCCAGCATGGGTTTGGAGATAGCACTCATAGCATAACCCAGCTGAACAAAAGGCAATCGCCGGGGGCTATGGTCACTCCAGCGTCCAAAGTAACCCTTGCTCAAACCTGCTACGGCTTCAGCTACTCCCTCCAACAGGCCAATAAACACGACAGAAAAGCCAATGCTTTTCAAGAAAAGTGGCATAACGGGATACAGCATCTCACTAGCGGTATCGGTGAACAGGCTGACTAAACTCAGCACCCAAATGTTGCGGGTTAGATAGGCGGCTGACTTCATGAATAGGTAAAGTAAGGCAGTAAACTTTGGTGGCACATTCGATAATCCCTGTGGCTTAGGATAATGGTGAAAGAGATGTCCCGCTCAAAGGTACCAGAAGGCGGTGGCACAAAATGAGAGGGCTGACCATGACAAATGGTCAGCCCTCTTTGATAGGTTGGTGCTGCTAAAAATTCGTTGGACGAGCCGCTCCTTACTCCGGGCGACTCCGGGGGCGCACTAGTTCTTCGATCTGTGGCGGATGAAGGTGGTGCAGTGGAGTTGTGCGAACAGGCAATGGCTGCAGTGGCTGCGCCCAGGGAGCGAGTCGCAACTCTTCCAGCTGGCGTCGAATAGTCGTGTTAGGTGCAGGTACACTGCCGGGTAAAGGTAGGCTGTGCAGCGGTTTAGAAAATGCCGATGGATCAGCAATGCGTTTAGGGCGAGGTATAGCAACCACTTCTTTAGGGTTACGCTTGCCCGGTTGTGGTTGTTTGGCTTGAGCTGATTTTTCGGGCGATGTTGTAGCCGGAGTCTCGACAGTGATGAGGTCTCTTTGCCCTGGCGTTGCTATTTCGCGGTCGATTTTCGGCTTCAGCTCATCATGGGCAGAGGGTTTAGATGTCCAAATGGACCAGTAGAGCGCGGCGAGGATAGTAACGGTAGCGCCGACGGTAATCAGCGTTTTATAGGGCCATCGGATGGAAGGAGGCGCCTGTAGGCGAGATTGAATATTCTCCCAAACGTGTGGCGAGGGAGTGTCCCAGCCCGAAGAAGCAGGAGCCTCAGGCAAGTCCTCGAAGGTTTGGCGAAAAATCGTGTCGAGGTGGGTGAACTCTTTAGAATCTTCCATAGTCAACATCAGCAGAGCAAGCCGAAAAGGCGCGCGATTTTCAGGTAATGAAGGATTTGTCCACGATGCGCCTTAAGTATTCGCGCGCTTTGAACAGCTGGCTTTTGCTCGTTCCAACGGAGATGCCGAGCTGTTCGGCAATTTCCTCGTGGCTAAATTCTTCGATGACGTACAGATTAAACACTGCGCGATATCCCGGCGGCAGGCGCTGCAGGTATTTGAGCAGCGTTTCGGCATCGAGGTTAGAGGCGAAGTCTTCTTCTGTACGCAGCAGGTTCTCAAAAGGTGAGTAGTCTGAGATCGG
>JBEQAD010000077.1:0-12280 GCA_041640515.1 Saprospiraceae bacterium
AGTGGTTGTCCAGGCCAAAATGCGCACCTCCTCGTCGTCCGTATCGAAGAGAAAGGCGGAAGTGGTATCGCGCCGAACACGGAACATAGCCACCACGGAGACGTCAGTCACATCCTTATAGGTGCCCGGCATGTTCAGTTCGTGGCTCGACAAACCCGTGCCCGCAGCAGGGCTAAACGGTTGGATAGTAAAACCCTTATACAAAAACGGCTCTCCTTTAGGCGTCCGCTTCTGATACAACTGCTTAAGCAACCACCAGACGGATTCGATGTAATCGTTGTCAAACGTCACGTAAGGGTGCTCCATATCCACCCAGTACCCCATTCGGCGAGTGATAGCTTCCCAACGGTCTTTGTAGCGCATGACCGCAGCCCGACAGGCCTCGTTGTAATCTTCAATACTGACTTTTTTACCAATGTCTTCCTTGGTAATGCCAAGTTCTTTTTCCACCTGTAACTCTACCGGCAGGCCGTGGGTATCCCATCCTGCTTTGCGCTCAACGCGGAAGCCCTTCAACGTCTGGTAGCGACAAAACAAGTCTTTAATGGTCCGTGAGATAACATGGTGAATGCCTGGCATACCATTGGCTGAGGGTGGACCTTCGTAAAATACAAATGAGCGTTCTGGCGAGCGTCGCTCCACGGACTGCTCAAATATGCGCTCTGAAACCCAGAATTGTAGAACTTCTTCCTCAAACGTAGGCAGGTGTAGTTGTTTGAACTCGCGATACATGCTCCAGTGCTTCTTAATAATCGTGTAGCCGAAACAAGGGGCTGCAAAGGTAAGGCAGGTAAACGGCCGGAAAAGGGATGCTTTTCGAAGCACAAGCCATGGTGCGCTCTTGAGCTTGTGCAAAGGAGCCCGGTATGAGCGAGCTGTGGCTAATTTTGCCGTCTATGACATTGTCGCCATTGTTTAAAATTCGGCACCGAGGATTCTTCGGCTTTATGAACGCCTCAGGAGAAGTGGTCATCGAGCCACAATACATAGAGGCGACAGATTTCCATGGCGGCTTGGCACGCGTGCGGCTCAACGACCGCTGGGTGCTGCTGGACACGCAAGGACGGCTCTACTTAAAGCGGCTCTTCCGCTCAATTGGTTTGCTCTCTGAAGGATTGGCTCGCGTGCAATTAGTGCGGCAATGGGGCTATGTGAATGCACGCGGCGAGGAAGTCATTCCCATACGCTTTGACAACGCCGACGATTTTTCTGAAGGACTGGCTGCCGTTGCTATTTCAGGTCGCTCGGGCTACATAGACCGCGAGGGGCGCTTTGTTTTGAAGCCGATATACACTGCGGCAGGCGCCTTTCAGCGAGGGTTGGCACCTGCTGCTAATGGCGCACAGTGCGGCTTCATTGGTCTCGACGGTTCGTTTGTTATTGCTCCCGCTTGGGACGCTTGCCAGCCTTTTGAAGGGCCGGTAGCCGTAGTCGTGCGCGGCGGACGCTGGGGGCTGATCGATCGGCAGGGCGTTGTGCGCTTAGAGCCACAATGGGAGTTTGCCCCGGGGCGGCCGCGTATTCATTTTTGCGAAGGCATGGCCCTTGCCTTCTTGGGCAATAGGTACGGCTTTGTCAGCCAGGAAGGGTATGTCGCCATAGAGCCAATGTTTGAACAAGCCGATGACTTTTCTGAAGGGCTGGCTTTAGTAGAAATCAACGGCGCTTGGGGATACATAGACCCAGGAGGCCGATTGGCCATTTTGCCCAAATTTGAACGCGCGGGCCGCTTTGGCGAAGGGCTGGCTCCGGTGCAAAGCAATGGGCGATGGGGCTACATTCGCTCTGACGGTAGCTGGGCTTTGCCTGCAGTCTACGACGCTGCAGCACCTTTCGAGAACGGATTAGCCCGCGTTGTTGTTAGCGGTCGTTGGCAGTACATTACTCCTGCAGGAGAAGTCGTCTGGCGCGAAGACTAGAAGAACAGCGCGTTGTAAAACAACATCTTGCCTTGCTCCCAAAAACAGCGAAACACTGGATCATCTACGAAGAAAATTGCTTTGCCTTCCTTGAAAGGCTGCACAGCCACTACAGGGGTATTCTTTAGGCGCGAACGCAAGCGGCTGCCAATAAAACCGCGCGAAAAAAATGTTTCACCTAACCGTACTGGAACGTAGACGTTATTGCCTGCGTCGTAGCAATGACCGCTGTTTTTCAGCGTAAAATAGCGCCCACCCAAACCAAACGTCAAAGGATGAGTATTATCCACTTCTGTGCGCACTATAGCGCCGGCGGCTGCGTCGCTGATACGTTCACGCTCGAGCGCTTGATATGTCTTCGGCATTATGGCTGCAGTGGAGTCCTTTTTAGGTTCTGGTCTTATTCTCAAGTCGAAACCTTCCTTGTCTGCAAAAGCCTGCACAGCACCCTCAATAGCAATAAGACGGCCACCCTGACGCATCCACTCTTGTAAGGTGCGCAGTGTGTTCTCCGACAGACTGTATTGGCCATGAGGAAAAATGAGCACACTATAATCGCTGAGCCGAACGCGCGGCAGCCGGCTTAGGGCTATGGGCGTTATTGAGTAACCCAAATCTTGCTCGAACAAGTACCACAAATGCCCAAAGGCATTGTCGTCAACTTCATCGCCGTAGATGAGTGCCACTTCAGGCTGGCGGATTAGGACAAAATTCTCCGACCCTAAATCGCGCCCCTTGTCGGCCCAGCCGCTGAAAATCGGATGTGCCTCCACATTGGCAGCGCGAGCCGCCTCCTGCACTATATTGTCCAATGATGCACTTATGGCCAGGTTATCTGCCCGGCTTATGACTAAGGCGCCCGGGCTAAAATGTTGATCGGCTAATGAGAACGGCTGCAAGGCATAGCGCACCCGTACACCGCTCTCCAACAAGTCGGCTAAGAAGCGCGCTTCAGCAGGCGATCTCCAATGTACGCACCAAGCATAAGGAGTGGCTGTTAGACGCACTGGCATGGCCTGATAGGGTTCATAAGACCATTTTGGCTCCAGGCGCTGTTTGAGCGCATAGGCCTCCAATCCATGTGCATAGGGTAAGGCCCAGGCCGTGATGTCGTAAGTGAGTGAGTCTGTCAAGCGGTGTTCTGGCTCAAAGAGCACTTGGAGAAGTACCGAGTTGGGCTGATAGGCGCTGATAATTAGGTCTTTCTCCTGTACATCAAAGGTTGTATCCTTTCCTTCTGCATAGCTCAGGCCTTTTACTGCGCGCAGGGTTGTTCCCGCTCGCCCGTAGCGGATACGATGGCGGTCCAGCAGGTGGCATAGGGCATTTATTTTTTGCGGTGGGTTGGAGGCCGACACGACAAAAGTCGTATAGGTTCCTTGAGGCTGGTTGGCGCTGCGTTCGAAATACTTGCGGAAATTTTCCACCAACTCAGCAGCGTTTTGGCTAGCCACTTCGATGGTTGAGCGACTTGTTGTTAAATGGTGTTGGATACGGTCTTTCAGGGTAAGCGTGTCGCCGGCAGCAGTAATGATGGCACGTCCAGCCGTGGAGTGCCCTGCTTGTTCGTAGGTCATACCAATGGCACCATTGAACATAGGGTAGGTGTCGCCGTAGGAAGGGTAAAAAAGGTCAAATACCTCTTTGGTGAAGTACAGCCAGCCTTTTTCGTCAAAATAACGGGCGTGGTTACGACCCACACGCGTCTGAAAATCGCGCTGCCAGGGTGTGATATAGTCGTGCGTTGGCTCAGCGGCTGGTGCGAAGTAGTAGGGATTGTCCACTCCTTGCTCGTGCAGATCAGCGTGAATGTGAGGGCGCCAACGGTGATACACCTCGAGGCGCTGCTGGGTTTCCACCTGTGTGGCCCAGGCCCAATCGCGATTGAGGTCAAAATAATAGTGGTTCGTGCGGCCGCGTGGCCAAGGTTCCACGTGTTCGCGCCCATCAGGGCGTGGGTTTTTGTACACATTGCTTACACTGCGATACCAATGCGTATAGCGGTCATAACCATCAGGGTTGAGCGAAGGGTCCAGAATGACGACCGTGTTCTTCAACCAACTCTGTACTTCGACCTCTCTTTGAGTAGCCAATTGCCAGGCGAGCAACAAGCTACACTCCGACCCTGAAGGCTCATTGCCATGCACGCTCATGCTAAGCCAAACGATGGCAATAGGCGGCAGGTCACTGTTGCGGATTGCTTTACTGCCCGGCTCCGACATCTGGATGTGCCGCTGCCGTATTTGCTCCAGGCGAGCTATATTTTCTGGTGCGGAGAAAATAGCAATTTGCAAAGGTCGTCCCTCGTACGTAGTCCCATAGCGCTCCAGGCGCATGGTACTCGATGCATTCGCCGCCAAATACTCGAAATATGCCACTTGCAGGTGGTGCGGAGTGAATTGTTCCCCCAATCGATGTGGCAAAAACTCATCGGGGCTTTTGGGTATTTGTGCTGGCAGAGAGATCAGCGACAAACTCGACAATAGCGACAAGCTGGCAAAAAGCTTCAGGTAGTCCATGTTTTTTAGTGAAAAAAAGACAGAGATAAAACCACAAAACAGCGTTTTTAAGCAGGAACAACTGATAAGCACCCAGCCAAACGGCGGGCAAACATGCGCTTTTTGCCTAAAAAACGAACACGCTTATTTTATCAAAATCAACCTCTTTACCACCGGCCCAACCTGCACGAAGTATAGCCCTGGCGCATACCCTGATACCGACAACGCGTGCCCCGTAGAGCCAACCGACAATAGTGTCTGCTCCAGTAGGCGCCCAGCACTGTCGAACAGGGTTATGGGTAAAGCACGCTCTACGGGCAGATCAAAGGCCAACCAGACTACCTCGCGCGCAGGGTTGGGGTATAAATGAAAATCCAAAGCGCGGCCTTCTGGGGCGTGCGTGCTCACCAATTGCGGCTCTATGCGGAAGCGCGGTGTGCCGAAGAAACCGCCCTGCCCATCGCTAACAATGAAAAGGAAACCATCGCTGCGACCAGAGCCATAGTCAAAGAAGCGCATAGCGCCGTCATTAATGTCGGCCTGGGTAAACTGAGCGCCTGGTTGCATAGGCGCTGAGCCGTTCTTAGACAAATGACCGTATTGTGGCACCGTCAACAAAGTAAACACCAGCTCGGCAGGGGTATTGTCAGGATCGGTGGCTAATAGCAAATCTGGAGTGATGGAGTGGTTATTGCCTACTTGCACCACCAAGGGGTTGTTATTAACAAGTACGGGGGGGTGCTGGGTAACCTCAGCGCAGAACTCCAGTTGAAACTGCTCAATGGTGCCACCGCTGCCAATCTGCGTGTCTTGTACCCGCAGTGTCCAAATACCTGCAGCGTTTTGACCCGTAAAAGCTGACAACGGAGTTTGTGGGCGAAAGGGAAGACCATTGTTTGGCGGCGGACAGGGGAAAATATTCGGTGAGGCATCGGTCAGGCGTAGGTTGAAAAAGCCGTTGAAGTTGCCACAGCGGTTCGCCCACAGCACAACCTCCGTCCCTTGGGGGCTGATGAGCCGCACATCCAAATCACGGAAGAACTCGTGGTAGCCTTTCACCCGGCGCACCTCCATGTTCTTGATAGCCCCACCAAACAGGACATTGATTTTTGACTCAATAACAGGTTTGCCGTTGGCCGTCAGGTTTTTAGGCAAATCCGAGGCCTCCCAAGCCACGCATTTTTCGGCGATTGTGGAAAAGAAGGAGGGCGCTGTCCAGGCGTGGGTACCACACTCATTGCGCGGGCGTACACGCCAGAAATAAGCGGTGCCTTTGTCCAAAAAGGTTAAAACCTTAAAACTATCCAGGGTAGTATTACTTGCAGACGCCACTAAAGAGGCTGGCTCAAAAGAAGGGCTAGTGGCCAGCTGGACGTCGTAGGTGAGCGCATCCAGCCCCTTGTTCCAGCGCAGCGTTTGCATTAGGGCTTGTTCGGTGGCACCAGTGGGCGGCTCGATGAGAGCAAGGCTGCTGAAATCGTTTCGGATGGTTGTCAGAACGATGGGGCGCACAATAGGTGCTACCCCTGCTGCCGTAGCCCGCAGGAAAAGCGTAAAGGTCTCCTCTGTGTTTACTTGAGAAAAATCGAGCGTCAGCGTAGCACTGTCGCCAGGCGACAAAACGGTCTTGCTGAACGAGGCCACCACACCAGGAGGCATTGGCGCATCGAGGCTAAGCGTTACTGGGGCGCTGAAGCCAAGCACGCCGGCTGTATGGACCAAAACCTTGTGCTCAGCGGGCAAGCACAGCTGGCCGCTATCGTTGTCCAGCCCTAACGTAAGCGAAGGCTCAGTGGGCTGTTGGATGGTAAAATGGCGATTAGAAATGTCAAAAAATACGTTGTCGGCCCCATCCACACGTACTCGCGCCTGTGTAGTGGGTACATTAGGCACGCGTACGAAATGGCTGCCGTCGTTGCTCACGCGTTCGGCCAACACAATGGGATACGTCAAGCCACCGTCCGTGCTTAACCGAATGTGGACGTGCGAGCAGTTCACTGGGGCCTTGTCCGTATTGGCCACGTTCCAACGTACTTCCGCGTATTCACCGATATTCCAACGGTCAGTAGCCTGGTTAGGATACTCCACTGTGAATGGCCCAGCATCGCCCCAAGACTTAAAGGATACTTCTGCAGCGCCTACACCGCCGCGACCGTCGCGCACCGTGAGCATAAAAGTCAGGTTGCGCGTGTATTCGGGCAAGAGCTCGCGTGCATCCACGGCACCGTTGAGGATGGTACTTAGCTGTGGGAAGTACCGATTAGGCACCGATACGGCCGGGCGTGTTCGAAAAATCGGAGCGTTGCCCAGCTGAGTGCCCAGTGGCGTTTCCGGGCCGATGTCAATCTGCTCCCAGCAGTAAGTGAGAGCGTCGCCATCGGGGTCTGTAGCCGTCCCCGTCAACTCGAAGGGTGTGCCAATAGGGATAAAAAAGCCGTCGGCATAGGGCAACAATACTATAGGGTGCTGATTACCGGTATTTGTCAGTGAGCCGCACTGCGCCCCTCCCTCAAAATCAATGTACTTACGCATCTCCTCAATAGAACCACCGTGGAAATAGAGGTCGGGAAAGCCCTGTACATTGTCTGGCCCGCAGCCACCTACGTACGACATTATGGTGCTGCCACTGCCCGGTTCGTAGGCTGTTAAAGGAGCGCGCTGGTCAGCGGCGAAACCGCCACAGCGGTTCCAAGTATGGTTACCACCCAACTGGTGACCTAATTCCTGGCACGCTACGTAGGTAAAGAATAGCCCATAAGAGCCGCTACCAGAGGTACATCCTAACCATTTGCTACCCATGCACACGACGCCCAGCCCGCCCACGCCGCCACCACCGCGAGCAAAGACATGCCCCACATCATACGCCGCCGGCGGCACACCCGCCAAGGCCAACGCCTGCTGGTTTTGGGCTGCCAAAGCACCGTTATCTGTACCCGAAAAAGGGTCTGTCGCTGGGTTCAGAAAAATGGTGGCCAGCGTGGCTTGTACCAACACAAAGCGCAACGAAAAGTCACGCTCATATGCCGCATTGATGCGATTGACGTGATCAACCAATGCCGCATATACCAACTCTCGCGTGCCGCCGTGATCCTCCGAAAACTCGCCCGTCGTGGAAATGATAAGGCGATATTGCTTGAGCTGTACAGGCCCGCCTACTAATGAGCCGCGCTCTTCTACGGGTATGGCATACGGCCGGCCCGATGGTGGCAGGACTCCAGGTTGTACAACGATTTTCTGCTGTGGTCCACGTATGCGAGCCTCCTCGGGCAAGTCCTCAGTACTATAGGTCATGTAGTAGCGGTCCTGCCCCCAAGCGTAAACCTCCACAAACGATAGGCTTAAATCAGGCCAGAAAATGTAGGCATTTAGCCCTCGCTGTGTGTAGCTGAAGCGCACCGTCATGCCTGGGCGATTCAGGGCCTCGCCCGCATAGGTGCGCGCTGCGGGCATGGCTTCGGCTAAAGCAGGTTCTACTTGAAAAGTCTCCCATACTGAAAACGCCTCCTGGGTACCGTCGGGCAAGGGTAAGCTTAACACACAGCGGCGCTGCCTGGCTTCCGGAGTGAACTCGCGTGGCGCCCTACTCAGAGCTGATTGCAAGCCCGCTTTATCCAATTCGTAGGTGCGATAACGGAGCGGAATGAGCCTGCGCTCCGCCTGTTCGGGCAGCACAATGGCTTCTTCAAGGACGGGCTTCAACGGCATCGATACCGTTGGCTGCGCTTTTAAAGCGGTAGCCCACAGCAAAACCGGTACAATCCAACGCATAGACACAGGCTGTTTTTTGTCTTCTAAAAATTCAACACCGCACGAAACGGTTGTTGCGAAAGTATGCCGCATAGGTGCAACAGCACCGGCTTTTGTTGCCTAATACCGACGAGCTACCGCCAAACGGCTGTTTTTTTCAGCTTTTTCGGGCCTAATTATTCACTTTTACAACAGCCAGGCCCAATTCTTCTAATTGCTGCGGCCTCAAAGTGTCCGGTGCGTCAATCATTACATCACGCCCTTGGTTGTTTTTGGGGAAGGCGATGAAGTCTCGGATGGAACTAACGCCATTCATCACAGCACACAGCCGGTCGAAGCCAAAAGCAATGCCTCCGTGAGGTGGCGCGCCGTATTCAAAAGCACCCAACAAGAAGCCAAACTGTGTCTCGGCCTCTTCACGCGTGAAGCCCAGCAGGCGAAAGTTTCGGCTTTGCAGCTCGCGGTCGTGGATTCGAATAGAGCCGCCACCAATTTCCACACCGTTGATAACCAAGTCATAAGCGTCGGCCCGTATGCTCTTCAATACGACGTGCTCGTCCGAGTCCATCTTTGGAATATCTGCTGCTTTAGGCGAGGTAAAGGGGTGATGCATGGCAAAGAAGCGCCCTTCCTCTTCGTCCCACTCCAGCAAGGGAAAGTCGAGCACCCACAGCGGCTTAAAAATGTGGGGCGGGCGCAAGCCAAGTCGATTACCCATCTCCAGGCGCAATTCAGACAGCTGTTTTTGGGTTTTCTCTGTCTCGCCTGCCAGCACGAGTAGCAAATCGCCGGGCTGGGCTTCACACGCCTGAAGCCAGGACTTTAACTCGTCGGAGGCATAGTACTTATCTACTGACGACTTTACAGAGCCGTCGGTATCGTAGCGTACGTACACCAAACCCTTAGCGCCTATTTGCGGACGGCGAACCCATTCGGTCAGTTCGTCCAACTGCTTTCGGCTATAGCTAGCACAACCCGAAGCACAAATACCCAGAACACTTTCTGCTTGATCGAACACAGGAAAGCCCTTACCGCGCGCTAGAGTCGTCAGGTCGCAGAACTCCATGCCAAAGCGCAGGTCAGGTTTGTCAGAGCCGAAGCGGCGCATAGCCTCGTCGTAGGTCATGCGGGGGAACGAGCCAAGGTCTATGCCGAGCATGGCCCGGAAGAGATGGCGCGTCAGACCTTCAAAGGTTTGTAGAACGTCTTCCTGATGCACAAAAGCCATCTCGCAATCAATCTGGGTAAACTCTGGTTGGCGGTCGGCGCGGAGATCTTCGTCGCGGAAACACTTGACAATCTGAAAGTAGCGGTCATAACCAGCCACCATCAGGATTTGCTTAAACGTCTGGGGCGACTGCGGCAGGGCATAGAACTGGCCTCGGTTCATGCGCGAAGGCACTACAAAGTCGCGCGCACCTTCGGGTGTGGACTTGATTAGGAAAGGCGTCTCGATTTCCACAAAGCCCTGCTCGGCCAGGTAATTACGTGTCTCCAGACTCAAGCGGGAGCGGAAGAGGATGTTCTTTTGGATGCAGGGACGGCGTAGATCTAAGTAGCGATACTTCATGCGCAAATCGTCGCCGCCGTCCGTATCGTCCACGATAGTGAAAGGAGGCGTTTTGGCCGGATTGAGCACAATAAGTTCAGTCACTTGTATTTCGATGTCACCCGTGTCGCGATTAGGGTTCTTGCTGGCACGCTCACGTACTATGCCGGAGGCTTGCACAACGTACTCGCGGCCCAGTCGGCGGGCGCGCTCGCACAAGGCGGCGTCGTCGTCCATATCAAATACCAATTGGGTGATGCCATAGCGATCGCGCAAGTCAATAAATGTTAGCCCTCCCAAATCGCGGCTGGCGGCTACCCAGCCAGCCAAAGTTACCGCTCTGCCAACGTCGGCCAGGCGCAAGTCGTTGCAAGTGTGAGTTCTATACATAAGCAGTAGGTATCGTCGCCTCTGTGTAAGGCCCTTATTAAGGTCGCAAAGGTAGCAGCCCGCCACGCTTTCGCATGCTTAAGGGTGTCATTCGCAAGGACAATCCTTTAGCTTTGGTCTTCTGGTTCCTCCAATCTCCGATGTGCCTGACCTGTCCAGCGCTGGATGAGATGAAATTCGCTAAAAAATACGCCTACTATGGCACGTATTACGGTATAAAAGGGGACACCGATAATCATGCCAATGGGTCCGCCTAATTGAGCAGCGGCCAGCACCACAAGGAATATCTCTAACGGATGTGCGCGCACGCTGGCCGAGGTAATATATGGATAAAGCAACAAATTGTCTATCAACTGAGTAAAGCTAAAAGCTACCACCACTTTGAGCAAATACAGCCCAATGACTTGAAAGTCGGCGCCAATAAAATGAATCAAAGTAAAAAAGCAACCCACCGCAATGCCGATAAGCGGCCCCAAGTAGGGAATGATGTTGAACAACCCACCCAGAATGCCTAACAACAGGGCATTAGGCACGCTTAGCAACGCCAATGCGACCGAGGCTATAGCCATAAACGACAAAGTCTGCAGCGCCAGCCCGCGTAAGTAGCGCGTCAGGACGTTGCCTGCTTCTTCCATGGCGTGCAGAAACTTTCTTTTTAAGCGCACCGGCATGAGTGAATAAACCATTCGCGTCATGAGATCTTCTTCCTTTAGCAGAAAGAACAAAATAAACAACACCGATAATACCGCCAATACCGCGCTGCCGGCAATGGCGACAAAGCTGCCAATCCAAGTGCCGAGCAAGTTAGGTTGAAAAAAACCAATAAGCACCTCTTGTATGCGTCGCCCCAACGATTGTCCCGGTTCCAGTAGGTTCACTCGGTGTAGCCAGGCATCCCACTTGGCCAGCGGCTCTCGCAGCTTTTCTCCCAACGCAGCGTAGTCCACCGTCGAAAGATGCTTGATTTGGGCCACAATGGTGGGCAGAAAAAGCAAGAGAAATCCTACGACCAGCAGCAGGAAACAGAGTAAGGTGAGCAGCGTGGCCCCCGTAGGCCCTATACGCCAGTGCCCTACGCGTATCCGCCGCTGTAAAAAGTCTTTCAACGGACGGCCTAGCATGGCCAGCACCAATGCCGCAGCGAAATAAGCTATTATGTTGAAAAAGAAATAGGTTATTACCCCCACCGCCACAAAGGCAGCTATCCAAAGAAACGTGTTGCGCATAAAACTTTTAGAGGGAGCGACTACGCCGCCGATACGCGATCATTGTCTGGTAGGCGTGGGTTCATAACGCGAAACCACAGTGGAGGCACCAGGGCCAGCAACACACTGGTCGGGTAACCGTAGGGGAGCTGCGGGCTTTCATCTAAATGTCGCAATATTTGATACTTGCGCGTAGCCTTGTAGTGGTGGTCGCTGTGTCGGGTGAGTTCATAAAGGAAAATGCGACCCAATTCGTGATTGCTGTTCCAGGAATGCGCCGGGCTAACCGGTTCTGGGCGCCCATCGGGCAGTAGGCGGCGACGGAGGCCGTAGTGTTCGATGTAGTTAATAGTTTCCAACAGCAACACGCCAATAAGGGCAATGACTACGGCACCTACTAAAGCCCTCGTGCCCACCAACAGGGTTATCGCTCCTAACCAAGCCAGCTGCCACAGGGCGAAGCGCAGCATTTCGTTGTGCACGCTCCACACGGGAACGCCAATGCGCTTAAGGCGCTCCACTTCCAGGTGCCAGGCGTTCCGCCAGCTGCCGACAATGGAGCGCAGCCAGAAAGCAAACAGCCATTCGTTGCGGCGAGCCGTGGCCGGATCGCGCTCGGTGGCCACGTATTTGTGGTGCCCGCGGTTGTGTTCGATGAAAAAGTGCTGGTACAAAGCTACCATGAGCATCCATTTCGCCATGGCCTGCTCATAGCCTCGCAAGCGATGACCTAACTCATGGGCCACATTAATGCCGACGGCTCCTACGATGATACCCGCTCCAAGCGTGAGGCCCAGCCATTCTGAAAGGGTCAGGGTCTCGTACTGCACTATCCAGAGATACCACCCCGTCAGGCCAAACAGAAAAAAGAAGTTAACGTACAACAGCACATCGAAAAACCTACGCTTAGAGCGCGCCTCTTCTTCCTCAGCAGGCACATTTTCTCGGGATTGAGGCATCCACAGCTCTAAC
>JBEQAD010000078.1:0-12208 GCA_041640515.1 Saprospiraceae bacterium
GGCTACTTTACTGCTGAAATGCTGCCCCCAGGTATCTACCTGTGCAGTGTGCAAGCCGCGGGCTATGAGGCCATTCGAATCCCTGAGATACAACTCGTCGCCGCCCGTCAGACCGTATTGGATCTTTTCCTGAAGCCAGCATCTGTGGCCCTGCCTGATGTCGTCATTCGGGCTGGCGCTGAGCGCCAAGTGTTGCTACCGTTAGGAGAAATACCGCTCACGCGGGAAAAGACCCAGCGCTTTCCAGCGACGTTCTTCGATCCGGCTCGGTTGGCGCTGGCTTTTGCTGGCGTTGCAAATGCCGATGATCAGGCCAATGGTCTGCTCGTTCGCGGTAACAGCCCCCAGCATCTACGCTGGCGATTAGAAGGTGTTGAGGTAGTCAATCCTAACCACCTGCCCAACGCTGGCACACTGAGCGACCGCCCCACCCAAACCGCTGGCGGGGTATTGCTCTTTTCGGCTCAATTGCTCGAAAACTCAAGCCTACTGACCGGAGCGCTTCCGCCCGGCTACGGCGATGCCTTTGGTGGTATTATGGACATTTATTGGCGTCGAGGCAACGCGCAAAAACACGAGCTCACCGCTCAGGCCAGCCTTTTAGGGCTCGACTTTGCCGCTGAGGGACCATTGGATCGGAAAAATAAACACAGCTATTTGGTGAACTACCGCTATTCTACCGTAGGCTTGCTGGGTCAACTGGGCATTTCCTTCGGAAATGAGCAGATCCGTTTTCAAGATTATACTTTCAAAACCAGTTTTTCGGGTAAAAAGGGTGGACAATGGTCGGTCTTTGGCGCTGCCGGCGACAGCCGAAACCGCTTTACGCCGCCAACGGACAGCGGCAGCATTACTCAGTTCAAAGACCTATTTCAAATTGATTTTCGTTCCAGCACTGGCCTGTTGGGCACTACCTGGAATAGTGCTCTTGGGTCGCGTACCTATCTGGGCGTTAGCGCGGTAAGTTCAGTACAGCGCAATACACGCACGGCAGAGGCAAAAGCCCTCTTTTCAGAGCAGGATACCGCGCTCGACGCGCGTCTGGGCTTGTCGCTTCGGCTTGCGCATCAAGCCAGCACCTACCGAAGCCTTCAAGCAGGGCTGCTAGCTCAGTATGCCTCTCTGGCAACGGACGCCTCCCGACAGGACAGCCTGCTCTACTCTGCAACAGCGGCCACCCTGACCTTTCAGCCTTGGGTTAACAACCTATGGACACTCCCTAACGAGCGCACCCAGATTCATCTGGGTGTGCATGCTTTAATATGGCGCCTTCTCGAGCGATATGCCTGGCGCACGCACTGGGAACCGCGACTCACAGTCGTCCACCGGCTTCGCGAGCGGCATCATATAGCCTTTTACCTTGGCCTAAACAGCCAAACCCACGCCCTTTGGGTGTATGCGCTGCACCCTCCAGCCGCAGATGCCTCCGATGCTAACCGGCTGGAAGGTGCACCCGTCGCAACGGCATTGCAGGCCTCAGCTCGTTACTCTTGGGCTGCCCGGGATGTCTGGCGCCTCCGCGCAGAGGTATTTTATCAACACCAGTATCGCTTACCAGCTGCGGGCGCGCTGCATTTGGCCAACATCAGCGAGCCACAGCCGTTAGGCTCTCTAGTGTCTACTGGTCGGGCCCGGAACGCTGGTATGGAGCTGTCGGCCGAGCGCTTCCTATCGGGCGGATGGTTTCTTTTAGCCAACACTACCCTACTCCAAGCCCACTACCGGGGCACCGACAACCGCTGGCGCTCAAGCCGCTGGAATACTGGCCACATGGCCAACCTGACGGCTGGCAAAGAGTGGACCTTGGATCACTGGCCTGAACGCCTGCATACGTTCGGTGCTAACGGCCGCCTCACCTGGGTGGGTGGGCAGCGCGCTGCCCCCATCGACACAGCGGCTTCTGCGGCTACCCAAAGCACGCGCTACGACGTGTCCAATGGCTATCCCATTCGACTACCCGATTTTATACGCCTTGACCTGCGCATTTACTGGCGGCGCCATTGGAGCAAACGCCGAAATAGCCTGCTGGCCTTAGACCTGCAAAATGCTACTCTGCGAAACAACGTCGCCTATTACTACTATGACCCCTTGCTGCGCCAAGTGAAAACCAAAATGCAGCTCAGTTTGATACCTAATATCAGCTGGCGATTGGAGTGGTAACCCTCATATAGAAAGCACCTTATCGGTTCATGGACTCTAAAAATTCTTCGTTGCTGGCGGTGCCCATCATGTGCTTTTTCATAAATTCCATAGCCTCTTCTGGCTTCATATCGGCCAGATGATGGCGCAGGATGAACATGCGCTGCAGCGTCTCTTTATCCAAGAGCAATTCTTCGCGGCGCGTGCTGGATTTGGTCAGGTCAATGCTTGGGAAGAGGCGGCGGTTCGCCAAATTGCGGTCGAGCTGTAATTCCATATTGCCGGTGCCCTTAAACTCTTCAAAGATGACCTGGTCCATCTTGGAGCCAGTGTCAATAAGAGCCGTGGCGAGGATGGTCAGGGAACCACCGTTTTCAATAGCGCGGGCGGCACCAAAGAACTTCTTAGGTTTTTGCAAAGCCGTAGCTTCTACGCCACCCGAGAGCACCTTGCCCGATGAGGGCGCTACTGTGTTGTAGGCGCGCGCCATACGCGTAATGGAATCCAACAAAATGACGACGTCGTGGCCGCATTCGACCAGGCGCTTGGCTTTTTCAAGAACAATGTTGGCCAAGCGCACGTGGTTTTCCGCCGACTCGTCGAAGGTAGAGGCCACCACCTCCGCGCGCACACTGCGCTTCATATCGGTAACTTCCTCAGGACGCTCATCAATAAGCAGGACAATCACGTAGCACTCCGGATGGTTTTTGGTAATGGCGTTGGCGATGTCCTTGAGCAGATATGTTTTGCCCGTTTTAGGCTGCGCCACAATCAGGCCGCGCTGGCCCTTGCCAATGGGTGTGAACAGTTCGATGATGCGATTACCAAAATCGCGTCCAGTAGGGCTGGTCAGCAGATTGAATTTTTGGGTAGGGAACAGCGGTGTCAGATAATCAAAAGGCACTCGATCGCGCACATCTTTGGGATCTAGACCATTGATACGCAGCACTTTGAGTAGGGCGAAATACTTTTCTCCCTCCTTGGGCGGACGAATGGTGCCCACGACTGTATCGCCGGTGCGCAGCCCGAAAAGTTTGACCTGGGAGGGCGATACGTAGATATCGTCAGGGCTGGAAGCGTAGTTGTAGTCCGGCGAACGGAGAAAACCATAGCCTTCAGAGGTCATTTCCAAAGTGCCTTCGCCTTCGATGACGCCATCGAGTTCGATATCAAAGCGCTCGGAACCCGATGCGTAACGACCTCGCAAAGTCGTCTCCGAGGTAGAGGTTGCTGGCGAAGACGGAGTGGAAATGCTTTCTTCTGTGGGCGCCAGAACCTCCTCTTGTTCCGTTGCGGTGTCGAAACCCTCATCTTCTTCCAAGGAGGCATCGTCAGCATCCTGCTCGTCCAATAAGGCCGGATCTATCGCCTGCTGGCTATGCTCGCGCCGATTACGGCGACGGCGGCGGCGCTCCTCACGGCGCGGGGGGGCAGTTAATTCCTCAATTTCTCCTGCTTCTGAGGATGATGTACTCACTGCCGTGCTTTTCTCCGCTGGAGGCTGTGGCTCATCAGTGACCATAGGTTCCTTGGGTAAGCGATTATTAGCTGGCTCTGCGGTTTCTATGCGAACAGTTTTTCGAGGGCGCTTATCGCGACGGACAGCACTATCGCCAACGCTCTGAGGCAGGGCTTCACGGATAATAATCTTGCGTCCCGGCTGAGGTTCTTCCACCACAGGAACATCCTCGCCACCGGTCTTTTTACCAGCCAGGGCCTGTTCATCCAGGATGTGGTAAATAAGCTCCTGTTTGGTCATTTTCTGGTATCCTTTGATGCCCAAGCGGTGAGCAATTTCCTTGATTTCAGATACCATCATCTCATTTAGCTGCAAAATGTCGTACATATAAAAAGCGGGTGAGAAGGTGGGAGTCAAAGGGTTACTGACGAAATGATCAATAAAAGTGATTTTTCTTCGACTTTCTCGAAAAAGTCCATGTTGCTGGTCATCCTAAAAAGCATACAGAAGTACTGGCGAAAGGAACCCCTCCACCCTATCAGCAGAAAGTAACCTGCGGAAAACCAGTGGGTATCTACCAGAAAAAATTTAGGTGTTTATAGGTGCCAAAAGGCGGAGTTCCTCAAAGGAACACCGTCTATTAATCATCAGAGAGAAAAGAGGGAGAAAGCAGAGGAAAACAATGAGCAGCCGCAAGAGCCACCTGAAAAACGCAGATATTTACTGTTAGGTACTGCAAAGGTAACCCTATTTTCAATTTCGCTCTATCTTGCGCGCCAAAATCTATACCCAGTCCTACATGCTTCAAGTTAAACGCATTCGAGAGGAAAAGAAGGCCATTGTTAATGGTTTGCGGAAAAGAAATTGGACGCCTAAACAAATCAAAATACTTGACCACATTCTCAAAGCAGATGACGACCGTCGGGCTCTCCAAAAGCAACTGGACGACCTGTTAGCCGAAAACAAGCGACTCTCCGCCCAAATTGGACAACTCATGGCCCGCGGCGAGCGCGAAGCCGCTGAGCAGTTGAAGACTCAAGTAACAACCCAGAAAAACCGCATTCGCGAGCTGGAAGAGCACTCAGAGGCAGTCAAAAAGCAGCTGGAAGAGCTCCTGTACAGCGTTCCAAACTGTCCGCACCGTTCGGTACCCAAAGGAAAAGGTGCTGAAGACAATAAAGTATTCCGCGATTGGAAAAAGCCCTTCCCTATCCTTCCACCCGATGCGTTAGCCCACTGGGACTTGGCTAAAAAGTACGGTCTTTTTGATTTCGAATTAGGTGTAAAACTCACTGGCGCTGGTTTTCCGGTATACCGCGGTCAAGGGGCTAAGTTGCAACGGGCTCTTATTCAGTTTTTCTTAGATGAAAACATAAAAGCGGGTTACGAGGAAATCCTGCCGCCGCATCTGGTCAATGAAGACACGGCGCGAGCTACTGGCCAGTTGCCCGACAAAGAAGGCCAGATGTACGTGTGCGAGCGCGACGGGCTTTACCTAATACCTACGGCCGAAGTGCCAGTAACTAACTTGTTGCGCGATACCATTGTACCAGAAAAGGACTTGCCCATCCGTTTCACGGCCTATACGCCTTGCTTTCGCCGCGAAGCTGGCGCTTGGGGCGCCCACGTGCGCGGTCTGAATCGTGTGCACCAGTTCGATAAAGTTGAGATTGTGCAAATAGAGCACCCTGATCGCTCCTATTCTGCCCTTATGCAAATGGTGCGGCACGTGCAGCGACTGATGAACAAATTGGAGCTTCCTTACCGCATCCTTCTGCTGTGCGGCGGCGACATGGGCTTCACCTCAGCCAAAACCTTCGACTTTGAGGTATGGTCAGGCGCGCAACAGCGCTGGCTGGAGGTTAGCTCAGTATCCAATTTTGAGACATTCCAGAGCTATCGCCTACAGTTGCGTTATCGCGATGCCGATGGCAAAATTCATTTGGCCCATACGCTCAATGGCTCAGCGCTTGCTTTACCCCGCATCGTAGCCGCTCTGCTGGAAAACAATCAAACGTCTGAAGGCATTCGAATACCCAGAGTATTGCATAAATACACAGGATTTAAGATGATCTCTTAAAGGCGAACTACCTTCGCTGTCAGATTGTTTACGTAATTCAAAAATCAGAACAATTCCTATGATAGGTATTATTGTCATCAGCGTTGTATTTACGGTCATCGGCATGATCCTGAGCGGTACTTTGCAAAGTAAATTTCATCGCTACAGCCAGATGCCGTTGCCCAACGGAATGAGCGGCGCAGAAGTTGCTGCGGCCATGCTGCGTTCTTATGGCATTTACGATGTTCGCATTACCTCTGTAGAAGGCCGCCTGACAGACCACTACAACCCTGCCGATAAAACAGTCAATCTTAGCCACGACGTCTACTACGGTCGGAGTGTAGCCGCTGCTGCTGTCGCTGCGCACGAATGTGGCCATGCTGTCCAACACGCCACGGCCTACAGCATGCTGCAGATGCGTTCGCGTTTAGTGCCTGTAGTCCAAATTGCTGCCTCTATCCAGCAATATTTGTTCATGTTTGGTCTGGTAGGTTTTGCTACCCTCAACAATCCGATCATCATGATGGTCGTGCTTGCTGCATTTGGTGCTACCTGCCTATTTAGTTTGATTACGCTACCCGTAGAATTTGACGCCAGTCGCCGTGCTTTAGCTTGGCTAGACAACTCGGGCATCGCTCGCGGCGCGGAATATGCCGGAGCCAAAGACGCGCTCTTTTGGGCAGCCATGACTTACGTGTCTGCCGCCTTAGCTGCGCTGTTACAATTCCTCTACCTTCTTCTGCGCTTCTTATCGAGCCGCGAGTAGTCCCATTCTTAGCAGCTGCTTTTAAAACAGGTATCGCTTGGCGTAGTGGCGTTAGCGATACCTGTTTTTTTGCAATAAATAGCCGCTCTTTATGCCCATGACTATCCTGCACTTCTCTGACACCCACTTAGGCTATCAAGCATTCGACCGGGTAAACGAAGCCACCGGGGTCAATGCCCGCGAGCAAGACATTTACGATGCTTTCGAACGGGTTGTTGACCGCGCTATAGCCGAACGACCAGCAGTGGTGGTACACAGCGGCGACTTTTTTCACCGACCCAGCCCGAGCAATCGCGCCCTTACCATAGGACTAGAGCAGCTACGCCGGCTGAGCGACGCCGGTATTCCGGTAGTGCTTATCGCGGGTAACCACGAGACGCCCCGCACCTTTTACAACAGCCCTATTCTGCGCGCGCTGCGGACACTCCCAGGCATATACCCAATCTTTGGCGAGACGTGGGAGGCTTACCGCTTTGATGGGGTAACCATTCACGGCATACCGCACATTAACGATGAGCGCATCCTGCGCCGCGAGCTAGAGCGTATGCAACCCGATAACGAGAATTTCAATGTGCTGTTGCTCCACACCTCCTTGGGCAAACGCTTTTTAATGGAAGAATATGGAGAGCGAATGTTTCCGCCTGACCTAACGGAACGCCTACAGCAGTTTCAATTTTTGGCTTTAGGGCACTGGCACAACGCTCAACCTGTCAAAGACCATCCTAATGCCTGGTATGCGGGCAGTACCGAGCGCATGAGCGACACCGAAGCCGGGATAGAAAAAGGCTTCCTTTGGCTTAATCTCTGCCCTCTGGCAAAAAAAGCAGAGGTAACATTTGAAGCCATCGCTACACGTCCTTGGCTCAAGTGCGAGCTCAGCCGCTGCTACGAGCACTCGATGGAGGAAGTGTTCAGAAAACTGCGCGATTTTGCCGATAGCAATGATACCCAGCAAGCCATTATCTCTGTTTCACTCGGCGACATTCGCCCAGAGCAGGGCGTAGAACTGACCAATATGCGCTTGAAAGAGGTGTTTCCCGAGGCATTTCAACTCATCGTTCGGCGGCGTATCTACGCGCTGCCGCATGCCAACTCTACGGCAAAGATCCAGGCTTTTGAGCGTCTGGAAGATATTTTTATTGATTTCGTACGCCATCAATTGGAGACCGACCCTGACCTAGCGGAACGACTGGTAGAGAAAGCTCGCCGCTATTTCGAGCAGTATGAATAAAACCAGCGAGTGCTTTCCCGTTTTGACCAGTAAGCACCCGCTGGTTCAGGACTGAGATAAATACCGCATCCTTACATCTTAGTTAGCCGCTGCACCTCTACCCCGGTAGCGCTCTCTAAGCGTAAGAACAGTAAGCCCGGTCTAACTCCAGCATCCAAGTCAATAAATGCCTGGTGATAACCCTCTGGCTGATACTGACGGCGTGTATGGAGCACATTTCCAGAAGCATCCGTCAGTGTGAGAAGCACTTCGCCACCTTGAGGCAAGAAGTAGGTAGCCTGTACCCGGTCGAGTACAATACTGGGGCGCACCGATAAATTCAGCGTGCCTGCTGCAGTCTGTTTAGGTCCTACCGGGAACGGCTGGAAGAGCAGATCAATCTCGACAGGCGACATATCGCGCCAATACGCCTCGGCTGAAGTTATGGAAGAGGACATGCGTAGAGAGCGACCTAAAGTGCCGCTCTTCAACGTGCGAAACACCAACGTAAACGTGCGCGCGTGTATACCTTTACCAATAATGGTAGGGTCAAGCATGATGGGCGAATGCCAGCACGCAGTAATGCGACCTGAAGCAGGCGCGGCAATGCACTCATCCGGGATCAGATCGGGTAAAATGCTTTGCAGGCTCAGCACGTCAGTATCGTATTCCAAAGTAAACTGGAAACCCAACAATTGGGACAGGTCTGGCGTCTGAAGGCTAACGCGTACCTCTTCGCCTGCGCCGAACTTCTGGTCTTTGGTCTGAAACATCAAACGATGCGAGCCACTGCGGTCGCTTGCAGCAGAGGTGGTCAGACTGGACAGTGCGGAGAGGTTTAGGTCGCCTATTTTATATCCAATAAAGTCTGCTTTAGGAGCAGGCATGGCGCCAGAGATACAGAAGGGCGGCGTAGCTTTGGGTACCGCAGCTGCCCATGGTGCCGAGGGGGTACTAAAGGTGAAATGCGCAGGTGCAAAGTGCCACACCGAAGTATAGGCTGGGAATCCATTCTGCACGCCCAGGATAAGTTTTACCAGCTGTTGGACATCCGCCGTGGAAAGGTCGCCAGACTTATCTACATCAGCGGCAAGCAGATGGTAAGGAGAGGACAAATACTGAATGCCGTCTAGGTGTGCCGCCAACAGCAGCGCATCCAGCGTATTGATGCCGCTCTTAGCCTGAGCGACATCCAAAGAAGGCTCTAACTGGTATTTACAGCCGGCTGTCAGACTACCCACTTGGTATTCGCCATCGCCGTTCGTGGTATAAGTAGCGATGGTCTTACTGTCTTTTTTGAGCGCAATTTGTACACCAGGAATCGGGTCGTCATCAGGAGTCATCACTTTGGCTGCGAACTTGGTGGAAGGCGGGCACGAACCCATGTTGTCCTGCACGTCTATAAAAGTTAGGCAGAAATCGGCATTCCCACTGGCGTCTTCTCCCCAAACTTCAACGAACTGTTGTCCTAATTCGCTGCAATCGAAAGTGACCGTATGGTTATTAGCCGGGAAGCCCGTGCCAACACCGGCTTTGCGAATGCCTGTTCTTATTTGACTGGTCGGAGTACAGTTGTCAGTAACCTTGGTCAGAAAAATTTGGTCACTTACTGTAATCATGCCGGTTTGCATAATATTGACGCTCATGCCGTACATGCACACCAACGAAGGCGCCTTGCAGTCTTTCGTAATGAACTCGTACTTGCAAATGGTTTCATTACCACAATTATCGTTAGCAATCCATTCCACCTTGTGCTTACCATAAGGCAAACCATAGCCTGTTGGAAAAGCGATATTGGCTAATACTGTATCGCCTACAACAGTTTGCTCAATGGGCCATGCCCCCGGAGCGCTGCTGCTGACAAAGGTTTCCATAGTGCCGTTGCCGTCTAAGTCTAGAAAGAGGCGATATTTGATGATCAAATCGCCCTTTGAGCAGGCATCGGTAACTCGTATGCGCAAGTCCACCGGCCCTTCGCAGCGATCGATGTGCCCATTGTTGTATTGCGCTGGGTCGTTATTGGTGTAGTCGCAAAACGTTATTGGGTCGGTTGGGCAGTCTAGGAAGACAGGCCCTTCCTTATCTATCACCTTAATGACCTGGGTATACTGCAAGTGCCCGCGATTGGCGGGGATACCAAAAAGCGTTGGTCCTTCGTCTGTGTCCGTAGGGTTAATAATAAAGACCGGGTCTTGATTAGGATCGTAGTCGCACAAATACACAAGGGTCCAGGTACGTAGAATTTTCTTGCAGCCACCTGTTTTGTTCAAGGTGAAGACCATGTCCTTAACGGACACAGCCACACTGAATGGGCAGCCAGGGTACTGGTCTATGATGGGATAGACGGTATCGGCCTTGGCGCCACAACCATACACGGTGAAATCATCCGGGAACTTGACCCGATAGTAACCACTCTGAGCAACAGCTCCCGCAGTGAAGGCGATCAGAAGAGTGAGTAAAAGAAATGTACGCATAGTGTAACCGCTTTTGTTATTAATAGACGAAGTTAGCACTATATGACTGAATGACAGGCCCTCTCGAAGGCATAGAAAGCGTCAGGCAGCTGACGGAACAGCACTTAATGTAAGGGCATGAGAAATGGCTTTACACCCTTCGCAGAAGAGCAGAACACTACCTAAGCCGCTAAAGGGCACTTACCTGCTCAAGTAAGCCATTGGCGCACAAAGCCCGAAAGCCGCAACAGCGAAATAAGCGCCACCGAGAGCAGAATAGCCACTATACCGGTGAGCAGGCCACCTATAGCAATGGGTACTGGTACATTCAGGATATTGTGCGGGTTGATGTGAAGCCCCAGATAGCCGTTTTTGAGCACGTCCAATACCAACGGATGGATGAAATATACGCCGAAGCTAACCTCTGCCATGTACATAACAGCCTTATGTAGACGGGGATAGCGCTGCATCACCTTTTCCCAGTCGTAATCGCGCAAGAAGAGAAACCAAGCACCTGTCATAAGGAGTATGTTGGGACTGGCATACACAAAGGCTGCCTCATAATAAGTACTCTTCTGCGCACTGAAGTACCACGTCAACCAGGCACTCAATGGTGGCATGAGTAAGGCTACCGGGTAAATCCAGCGTTTCTGGGCCGGAGTGATGGAGTAGGTGCTCAAGTAATAGCCCAACAAATAATAGCCTATATAGCCAAACCAGGCAAAATGCTTGACTACCAAAAAGCCCGGCAGGTACAAGTGACACATGTTAAAAAAGAAGATGAGGGCCAAAAAATACTCCATCGTGCTGCGGCTGGCAGCCCTCACCCACACCTTGAGTACTGGAGTAAGCAAGTAGAGGCCGGCAATCATCGGGATAAACCACAGGTGAAAATAGATGTCCTCGTAAAAAACCTTTTGGGCTATCTCGCTCCAGGTGGGCATAGGGCCATAATACAGCTGACCTCGAAAGAGATACAACAAATAGATACTTCCCCAAAAAGCGAAAGGGATAAGAACCCGGCGCATGCGTTTGCTAAGAAACACTCCCAATGGCTGCTCACGCGGGTTACCCAACAACAGCGCTCCGCTAATCATAATAAAAAAAGGTGTCGCCCAGCGCAGAAAGCTATAGTAAATATCGGCAACGATAAACTGAGGGTGAAGGGCGGCCGCTTCCTTGCCGTACCAATACAAATAACCTCCAATGGCGTGCATCTGCACTACGGCACAGGCTGCAATAGCGCGAATGTAACTGGCATATAGGCGCTTTTGAGCAGAGATGCGCACATCCGCCGCTTCGTTGTGTCCTGCCCGCGCCAAGTGATGATGGTTGCTCATAAGGGGCAAGAATATAACTTTTTTTAATGTGCATCAACAAACCCCTATGGTAGGCTTACGAAACGGCTCAAAGGCTTATCTCCAGACAACCACGCTGCCGGCAGCGCCTGCGCTCACCTCCAGAATATTGGGAAAAAAGTCCTTCAGGCTCTCAATGTGCGAGACGATATAAATCTGCCGAAATTGTTCCTCAAGATAATTGAAAGCGAACATGATTTCGAGGCGCCGCTCCTCATCCTGGCTACCCAATATCTCGTCGAAGGCTAAAAAACCAAACATCTGGGAGGCGGCTCCGCTAAGGTCGAGAATAGCCTTTGTGATGGCGATACGCAAACAGAGATTAGCCAAATCTACTTCGCCGCCCGAAAAACGCTCGATGGGGTAATAGACGCCGCCATCAGAGATGGAAAAATCGAAGTCATCGTTGACCTGAATGCTCTCGTAGCGGCCTCGAGTAATGCGGTTAAATAGCTCGCTGGCTTCGCGTGAAATGCCCGGCCCGACACGCATGAGAATTTCAGCCTTAAACTGTCCAATCAGGGTGGATAGCCTTTCCAGTGTGGCTATCTCCATTTCTTGCTCGCGGATTTGCTCGTGCAACGCAGCATCGCGCTGCAGCCGCTCGCGTGCCTGTTGGATGAATACTTCTTGCTCAAAACATGCCTGTTTGGCTTGCTGAAGACGTTCCGTTTGTTCTTGCAGCTGCTCAGCAAAGGAGGTTAAATCGTTGCGCGCCGCTTCGTACTCGGCTGGGTCATAGCCAAAGGCCTGCTGTTCGGCGG
>JBEQAD010000079.1:0-5039 GCA_041640515.1 Saprospiraceae bacterium
AGTGGCCGAAGCGTTCCGGAGACAGGTGAGGGCGGACTATCCATTCTACCACGCCGACGACAAACTGCTCAAGACCATTATTCGTTCCAACCCCGGTTTGGTTATTTGGCGCGATGGTTCGGTAGTGGGCATGTATCATTGGCGTCACCTGCCAACCCCTGATGCTCTGCTAAGGCGCTTCCAGTAATACCTTGAACGTCAAAATACCAGACGGATTAGGCCGTGGTGCGTAATTTGCGGCGCTCAAGATAAGAGTTATGCTCCGGGTCTATCTTTCCTACAGCCCAGCCGATAAGGCCTACCTGGAAACGTTGCGCCGTTGGCTGCGACCGTTGGAGCAAAAGTATCACCTGCGTGTGTGGCATATTCCCTTGCCGGAACGCGGTGAGGAATCCCCGTATTACTGGGACGATATGCTCGATGAGTTAGAGCAGGCACACCTCTATCTCTTTCTGACGTCGCCCAATAGCCAAAAGGCGGTGCACATTCAGACAGAGGAACTTCCGCGCGCGCACAAACGGCAGATGGCGTTGGGAAAGGAATTAGTCCAGCTGTACCAAATTGTGTTGCCCGGAGCTAGCGACAGAGAGGGCTTAAGGCACCTGCCCAGCCTAGGCATGGCTAAGCAGATAGACGATTGGAAAAGCGACCTAATCGGCTATGCTTTCCTAACCAAAGAGATTGAAGCCGTGATATGCGAATTGGAACGCAACTGGATAGAAGAGCAACACCGCACCGGCATAGCACCCGTACTTTCCCCTTTGGGCAAAGCCAAGGCAGCTCCAGCAACGCTGAAACCCATCCCCGGCTGGCTGGGCGCTTCCTTCCTCTTGGCTATTTTCTACATGATAAGCAGTCTTTATTTTAAAGAATGCGCCCCGCGTCGCTATCATGGTATCCCGCCCAACGTGAATCTGCCCAGCAATCTGCCCGAGCGCCCTTACATGCGTGAAACTCCCCCTATGCTCCCGCAGTGTGTGCCACCGCGACCTGAATAGGCGAACGATAGGCGCGCAAGGCATCGGCAAGGTCGCCGTTATGCTTACCTTCGCGCGCCAATTGGTGCGCCGCACCACTTCACTAAAAAAAGCCACTCGGCTGGGCTGAAAAGCCCATTGACACATAACCAAACACACATGGATACAAGGATCGTTCCCATCAACATCGAAGACGAACTAAGAACCGCCTACATCGACTACTCCATGTCGGTCATCGTCAGCCGCGCCCTACCCGACGTGCGCGATGGCCTAAAGCCCGTACACCGGCGTGTGCTGTATGGCATGATGGAACTGGGGCTTTCCTACAATAAACCTTTCAAAAAATCAGCCCGTATCGTGGGAGAAGTATTAGGTAAGTACCACCCGCACGGTGACAGTTCCGTATACGATACCATGGTGCGGCTGGCTCAGGAGTGGAGCATGCGCTATCCGCTGGTAGATGGCCAAGGCAACTTCGGCTCCATGGATGGCGACAGCCCAGCAGCCATGCGCTACACAGAGGCCCGGCTGCGGCGCATTGCCGATGAGATGCTTGATGACATTGACAAAGAGACGGTGGATTTTCAACTTAATTTTGACGACTCCCTGGAAGAGCCGACAGTGTTACCCACCAAATTTCCTAACCTATTGGTCAATGGCGCCAGCGGTATCGCTGTAGGGATGGCTACGAACATGATGCCACACAACCTGCGCGATGCTTGTACTGCCGTCATTGCCGCCGTGCGCCAACCCAACATTAGCCCAGAGGAGCTGATTCAAATCATTAAAGCACCTGACTTTCCTACGGGCGGCATCATTTACGGCATTGCAGGCGTGCGGGAAGCCTACCTGACAGGCAAGGGACGCGTGGTAGTGCGGGCTAGGGCAAACATCGAGACGGACGACAAAGGGCGCGAGGCCATCATAGTCACGGAAGTGCCCTACATGGTTAATAAAGCCCTTCTCATCAGCAAGATAGCCGATTTGGTCAATGAAAAGAAAATTGTAGGCATCTCTGACGTGCGCGATGAGTCAAACCGCGAAGGCGTACGCATCGTCATTGAAGTGCGACGCGATGCGGCGGCTAACGTCATTTTGAGCCAGCTGTTCAAGCTAACGCCCCTGCAGACCAGCTACGGCATCCAGCACATTGCCTTGGTGAATGGCCGCCCGCGTACCCTCAGCCTCAAAGAGTTGATCGAGGAGTTCATCAGGTTCCGCTTAGAAGTGGTTGTGCGGCGCACGCGCTATGAACTGCGCAAAGCCGAAGAGCGAGCCCATATTTTGGAAGGACTGCTCATCGCTTTAGACCACTTGGACGAAGTCATTGCCCTCATTCGCGCCTCACGCGATGCAGAAGAAGCCCGAGGCGGCCTCATAGAGCGTTTCGGTCTAACAGACGTTCAAGCACGCGCCATCTTAGCCATGCGCCTACAACAACTCACTGGCCTGGAACGCGATAAAGTGCGCGAAGAATACGAAGAGCTGCAGCGCAAAATTGCTGAGCTGAAAGCCATTCTGGCCGACGAAGGGCTGCAGCGCGGTATCATCGAAAAAGAACTGGCCGACATTGCCGAACGCTACGGCGACGAGCGCCGAACGGCCATCGAAACAGACGAGGCGGATATCAGTATAGAAGACCTCATCGAAGACGAACAGGTAGTGATCACGATTAGCCATGCTGGTTACATCAAACGCACTCCTATTACAGAATATCGAGCGCAAGGTCGCGGCGGGCGCGGCGTGCAAGGCGTGCGCACACGCGATGAAGACTTTGTAGAGCATGTATTTGTGGCCACTAACCACCAGACTATTCTCCTTTTTACTGAGCGAGGGCGTTGCTACTGGCTCAAGGTATATGAAATTCCTGAAGGTGGCAAGAACACCGCCGGGCGTGTCATCCAGAACTTGCTCAACATCCCCAGAGAAGACAAGGTGCGGGCCTACATCATACTAAAAGAGAAACTCGACAACGCGGCATTCATCAATAGCCACTACATTCTTTTCTGCACGAAGCGCGGCATCGTTAAGAAGACCCTGTTGGAGGCTTACTCTCGTCCGCGCCAAGATGGCATTATTGCCATCGAAATAAACGAGGGCGACTCGCTCATTGAGGCCAAGATGACCAACGGTCGCAACGACGTACTGCTGAGCACACGCAGCGGGCGAGCCATCCGTTTTAGTGAGCAAGACGTGCGCCCTATGGGTCGGGCAACTGCAGGTGTGCGTGGCATCCAAGTAGACGATACGGCGAACGACTGCGTGGTGGGCATGGTTTGCGTAGACCCACAGGATGAAAAAACCACACTGTTGGTAGTCTCAGAAAAAGGGCTGGGCAAACGTTCGCCTTTAAGCGAATACCCTACTCATGGACGCGGTGGTAAAGGCGTGAAAACGCTGCAGATAACCCCCAAAACAGGCGCTTTGGTAGCCCTGAAAGCGGTGTCCGAAGAGGATGACCTCATAATCACTACTGCGGCAGGCGTAACCATCCGCATGCCAGTGAGCGATATCTCGGTGCAGGGACGCGCTACACAAGGCGTCAGAGTCATCCGCCTGGACGAAGGGGACGAAATCGCCGACGTGGCCGCCTTGAAACCAGAAGATAATAACGGCTAAAGCCATGACTTCAGACGGCAAATTGCTGCTCAGTGGCGAGCGCTTCCAACTGACGATAGAGCGCCTTTGCCACCAGGTTTTAGAGGATTGGGAAAACTTTGCTGACGCCTGCCTGGTAGGCATCCAACCTCGAGGGGTAATGCTGGCGGATCGCATCTTCCAACGCCTGTGTACTCTTACTAACCGCTTAGATATTCCCTACGGGCGTTTGGACATCACTTTTTACCGCGACGACTTCCGCCTGCGCGAAACACCCCTGACGCCCTACCCAAACGAGATGAACTTCCTCATTTACAACAAAAAGGTGCTCCTGGTGGACGACGTGCTCTACACGGGCCGTACCATACAGGCCGCTCTAGCTGCCCTGCAGCATTACGGCCGCCCCCAGCGAGTAGAACTGATGGCGCTAGTGGACCGACGCTTCAACCGTCATCTGCCTATACAAGCCGATTACGTAGGCCTAGCCGTGGATGCCCTGGACGAAGCCTACGTCAAAGTGCACTGGAAGGAAATTCACGGACGCGACGAAGTTCTCCTCTTTGAAAAACGGTAAACCTTTCGCCATGAAAGCTCTCAGCACGCGCCACCTTCTCGGTATTCAGGAACTAACCGAAGACGATATCTACCTCATCTTCGAGACGGCCGATAATTTCAAAGAGGTCATCAATCGCCCTATTAAGAAAGTCCCTTCTTTGCGCGACATTACTGTGGCCAACTTGTTTTTTGAAAGCAGTACGCGCACGCGGGTTTCCTTTGAGCTGGCTGAGCGTCGCCTCAGCGCAGACATCGTCAACTTCACTGCCTCGTCTTCTAGCGTCAACAAGGGAGAAACCTTGCTGGATACAGTGAACAACATCCTGGCCATGAAGGTAGACATGGTGGTGATGCGCCATCCGGCTCCAGGTGCTTGTGCCTTTTTGAGCCGCCACATCGAAGCAACCATCATCAACGCAGGGGACGGTACCCACGAGCACCCTACGCAAGCCCTGTTGGATGCCTACTCCATCCGCGAGCGCTTGGGCGACGTAGCGGGCAAGAAAGTAGCCATCATCGGCGATATTTTACACAGTCGCGTGGCCCTGAGCAATGTCTTCTGCCTGCAAAAATTAGGCGCCCAAGTACGCGTTTGTGGCCCACCCACCCTCATCCCCAAGCACTACGCAGCCTTAGGCGTGGAAGTGTCGCACGATGTGCGCCAGACCTTGCAGTGGTGCGACGTGGCCAACATCTTGCGCATCCAGCTGGAACGCCAGGACATCAAGTACTTCCCTAGCCTACGCGAGTACCAACAATATTTCGGCGTCACCCGTGAAATGTTGGATGCTCTGGAACACGACATCGTCGTTATGCACCCTGGGCCCATCAATCGCGGTGTGGAAATTACCTCTGACGTGGCCGATAGCCGTCAGAGCATCATCTTGCAACAGGTGGAAAATGGCGTGG
>JBEQAD010000079.1:5049-5990 GCA_041640515.1 Saprospiraceae bacterium
ATCCGCATGGCTGTGCTCTATCTACTGGCCGCTCAGTGGGCTTAGGAACACTGAACGCATAGCCCCTTTTCTAGCAAAAAAACTCAAATACGCTGTCGCGGGCTTCGTAACCTACTCCGACCCGCAAGCCCCTCGCTAAGAAAAGCACGGCGACTATCCTGCCCTGTGCCGAAACCCTACTGTAAGAAAATTTAAAGTTCAATTTTGGGAAAACTTCTGCTGTGGCCATAGCTGCCCAAGCCTACAGCTCTTGCCAACGGTGAGGAAGTTTCTTAGTTAATTTGCTACCTAACCTTGCTCACTTGTCAGAAGCGCTCTACTTTGGAGGCAAATTTTTGTCCAATCAATAAACTAAGTCTGTTGGCCTATGATGAACGAAGCCATACACACGATCATGAGCAGCCAGCTCATTACCCTTATTCCTGATGACACCTTAGGCAAGGCGCGCGAGATATTGCTAACAAAGCGCGTTCATCATCTACCCGTTGTCGAAGGAAAGCAGTTGGTAGGCATGATAACCTCTTGGGACCTTTTCAAATTAGGCCTCTCGGCAGCGGACTATCAGAACATCAAAGTTCGCGAAGTGATGACAACAAAACTGGCTACGCTGGAGCCTGATCAACATATTGGCGCTGCCGCAGAGGTACTTATGGAGCACCTGTTTCACGCCATTCCCATCGTCAACGAGAAGAGGGAACTGGTGGGCATCGTAACCAGCTACGACCTCCTGCGGTACTCTTACAACAAAGAGTACCCGGAAAACCTGGGCAAGTTTATCCCCGAGAATATGTAGGGAATTCAAGGCCCCGGCATTCTCTTAAGCGTGTATGGCGACAACTCTTCTGTGGGCCATGCTGTTTATGGGCAAAAAACACCACGATGGCCGTTTACACCTTAGAGCGCGTCCAGCGCCTGCCTATTTCGCTCGAAGAAGCCTGGTC
>JBEQAD010000079.1:6000-12017 GCA_041640515.1 Saprospiraceae bacterium
CCTCTCAACCTGCGGGAGATAACGCCTCCTTACATGCGCTTCGAGGTGCTTACCGAGAGACGGTGGGTAGAGAAAATGTACCCAGGGCAAGTCATTACATACACCGTTCGCCCACTGCTGGGCATTCCGCTGTTTTGGATGACAGAGATCACGCACGTACGCGAAGGCGAATTTTTTGTGGACGAACAGCGCATAGGGCCCTACGCCTTATGGCATCATCAGCACCACTTCAAGCCCATAGAAGGCGGAGTAGAAATGACCGATCTGGTGCACTATCGCCTTCCGTTGGGGCTGTTGGGGGCGCTAGCACATCGGTTGTTTATCCGTCGGCAACTGGAGCACATTTTCGACTACCGCTATGAGGTATTAGAGCGCCGCTTTGGCCGGATGTACACGGCCGCACCAACAACCGTCTCACAAGCCATGTAAATCAAGAATGCGCGGCCCAGCCTCTTTGCCTGAGCCGCGCTCTTCGTCTTCATACTGATCAGAATTGCTTCTAAGCAACGTCAGGTATCAATAGCCGCTACACTACAACAAAAGTGAAGAGAGCATACCGCTGCAAACAAGGCACAAAATTGGCCTTTTTTTCGAGGGCTTAATGGCTTAACGGAAGGCCTCAATAGTGGTATTGTTTCGAGGTAATACTTTGATCTTCAACGGACTATCTTCCTCGTAAAAACATTGAACCTCGAACGAAAAACCATTCTTTTGATATTTCAACGTTTTGTCTTGCACACTGAAGGCAGAGGCGTCGGTGCTGCCACAAGTACCCATAAGAGCTGCTTTCTGATCAGAAGCGCGGTACTCAAGGAGGCACTGGACTCCGCCTACAACCAAACGCGTATGGACATAGGCCCCTGAAGAGACCGCCCAAGAAAAGATGTAGACCGAATCGGCTACCGCTGCTGGCTGGTGATAGTAGCGCGTAGTCGTACTGTTGCACAAAGGCTCCGTGGTGGAGGGTGGAGCAATGGCGATGATGAGGTCGAGAATGATGATGTATAAGGCGAATACGTTCATAAACTAAAGTTTAATGTGATGTAACATTGCAGCAGAATTTAAAGATATCTCAAGAACTGATTCATGTTGAGATCAGACTTAGTGGAAGATTTGCTCGCTTTTACAGAAGAGGATAAGAGAAGATTTTCGCTTTATCTCAACTCCTTTTTTGTTCAAAATGGCAAGAGTTCCGGAGAAGAAGTTCGCTTGCTGCACTATTTGCTGCAAACTTTGTTGGATGCGAACGAAGAAAAGTCGATGCGATTGTTGACGCGCGAAGAAATTTTTAAGAACGTTTTTCCTTCTTTTTCTGCTGACGAAAAACGCCTCAATCGGGTGTTGCATGCGGCGCGAGAGCGAGTACGGGCATTTGTGCAAATGGCTATGGACGCCAAAAGCGCACCATCCGCAGAAACCGATTTATCGCAGATGGTCGAGTTTTTTTTGAACCGCGGAGCCGTCAAGGTGGCAGAGCGTTACGCTCGGCAGTTGCAACGACGGTTGGACAAAGACGACTCCATCGGTCAAGAGAGAGACCGAAGGGTCACCAGCGCCACCCGCACACTGCTCAGGTTTCACCTGAGTGTAGGGAGCGAAGAGAGCAGTAAATATATTTTCCGGGCCATAGAAGCAATTAGTAACCAGTATCTTACTCAGCGTGCAGACCTCCTGCTGGCACTGCTCAACCTTCACCGCCAGCGCGCCAGCATCGAAGAAACGGATGTGCAAAAGCATGTCCAGGCGTTTTTTGACCTTTCTCAGGGCAGCTCCTGGCAGGCTTCACTAACCGGTCAATTATACACGGCCGCGCTATGTACCATGCAGGGCCCCGCCGAAGAACAGGAGCAAGCATTTCAGCAGCTGCTGCATTTGTACATGGACAACCAGGAGAACATGGGCGAGTATGAAAAATCCCGATTCGAAGCCCTAATTTTCAACTTCTGTGCTCGCCATTTTAACCAGTCGGAATACAGAGAGTATTTACTCGACTTTTACAGACGACAAGCCGACCGACTTAAGCGCATACCAGCCCGGGGTATCCACGCCAATGAATTCCTCAACTTGACCATCTTAGGGATCATGGCTCGAGATCTGAGATTCGTTAGAACGTTAGCCGAAGAATGTCATCACCACATTTATGGTCAAGACCCACCAGAGATGTACCAGCAGTTGGTCAAGGCATATTTGGCTTTTGAGGAAGAAGACTTCCTCAGGACGTTCCGCCTTCTTCAGCAAATCCATTTTGGCTCTAACGAGTACCAGTATCTGCTGAGAGTACTTGAGATTAAGGCCCTCTACGAAATGAGAGAGGAGTATCTGCTGGAAGGGCGCTTAAATGCCCTGCGTGTGGCCCTGAGCCGAGAGAAACACATGATCAGGGAAAAGAGGCAGGTGCTTAAGAACTTTTACGCGTTAATGATGCGCTTGTGGCGTCTGAGCAGTATGGGAGCCGCTGCAAAGCCCTCAGAGGTTCGGAAATTGGAGGAGGACATTCTGCAAAAGGCACCCAAACTAGAGTTGCAATGGTTTCAGAAAAAACTGAAACTTATAAAGGCGGCTCGTTCGTCCGCGCGCTATTACTGAGGAATAAAGCGCTGTCGCGTGGCAGGAGCTTGCTGAGCAGGTTGGTCTGGGCGGGGAGACTGTTCCGGGGGTAAGTTGCCCTGGCGAAAGCGCACTTCCAGACGGTAGTTTTTGCCCATGTTCTTAACCACTGGGCCCAACATCAGCTGCATGACGCTATCGGCGCGTTCTTTGGCCCGCTCCAGGATGTGCTCGCTCTCAATAGCCTCTTGTCTAAACTGACGGCGCAGCTCGTTGAAATTTTGGTTAACCTCCTCTTCGTTGATGCCAGCCAGGAAACCCACATCCAATTTGTCCATGCGCGGATACACTTCATGCGACAGAATCGTAGGTGGAGGTAGCGTTACAAACACGATGCCTTTGCTCGGATTGAAGGTTACGTCAAAATTTTGGTCGAGCTTGAAGCCGGCTTTGATAACACTTATTGCCTCTATGCGAATATCTGTGCGCGAAATGGGTATGCCAAAAATCTTGTACGACAGTGTTTTGTCCAGCCCCATCCGGCTGCGTACCTCATAGGTGGCCAATTCAGCAATACCCTGGCGCACTTTGTCCTTGAGCATACCGCGGGAGGTGGTGAAGTCCATGATAGCAGCCCGCTTTTGCAGGCGCTCTACCATGGGTCGGAGTGCTTCGTTGATAGCAATGCCGCACGGATTGTCCACCTGGCGACCCTTAGCCAGCAGCTGGCCATCCGTCACTTTGAGCAGCGTAGCCATAATTTGAGTGACAAAAAAGCAGGTATACTTGCCGGCCACTTCGTTGAAGATGCGCACCGCCTGGTTGCTGTTGTCGTGGTACCAGTTTTCATACAAGTAGGCGGTAGTATCTTTTAAAGCGACAAAATCGTGGAAATCTAGCGACTTGAGATAGTCGGGGTGCTTTCGATACTCCGGCTCCAGGCGGCGTTTGAGGCTATCGTCCAGGCTCATGCGGTTGGCCACGTGGTAGAGCAGCGACAGATTGAAGTTATAGACCAAATCGTCGAATTCCTTTCGGTACTTCTCCGGTTGGGAAAGTATCAGCAGCGTGGTTTCTTCGTTCAGATTAGGGTTAAAGTCAGCGGGCACATAAGTAAGCTGCACCGCCTGCGGGCCTTTGAGTAGGTCGGTTATAGCATTGCCGGAAGTCAGCAGCCGATAGAGCAAGACAGCAGCAATAGAGATGAGCGCCAGGAGAAGTACCTGTTGGCCTAACGAAGACGAAGAACCAGCGGGCGGTGGAGCATCAGGTTGTTGCGTAGCCATGGTGAACGTGCTTGATGAGACGTAAGGGAATAGCAAAGCCCTGTTCAGGGGGTTTCAGGCAAAGTTAAGGCACTGCTGTACCTTTGGCGCCGCTATGCTTACCCTGAATAACATCTTCGTTCAGTACGGCGACCGGGTGCTGATGGATCGCCTCAACTTAGTAATAAAACCCGGTGAGCGCATTGGCCTGGTAGGGCGCAACGGCGCAGGCAAATCCACACTACTGAAAATTATTGCTGGCGAGATGTCGCCTCACGAGGGGCAAGTGGTAAAGCCAGCGCATTTTACCATCGGTTATCTGCACCAGGACATGTTACTGCCCAAAGGCAAGACGGTACTGGAAGAGGCTATGACGGCGTTCACCGAGGTGCTGGCGTTGGAAAAACAACTTCAAACTGTGCAAGAAGCGCTCGCCCAACGGGAGGATTACGACTCCGAAGATTACCACCAGTTGTTAGAGCAGATGGGCGACATCACCGAGCAACTGCATCACTTAGGACAAGCGTCCACAGTGGCCGATGCGGAACGTGTGCTCACCGGACTGGGTTTTCGGCATACCGACATGACGCGACTGACCGATGAGCTCTCCGGCGGCTGGCAAATGCGCGTAGAACTGGCAAAAATCCTCCTTCGCCAGCCCGACCTTATCCTGCTGGACGAACCCACTAACCACTTAGACATCGAAAGCATCCTGTGGCTGGAAGAGTGGCTGAACCGGTACTCCGGCATGCTCATCGTCATCAGCCACGACCGCCGCTTTCTGGACAATGTGACCAACCGGACGATAGAAATTGTCCTGGGCCGATTAGAGGACTACAAGGCGCCCTATTCCAAATACGTCGAGCTCAGCGCAGCCCGCCGCGAAAAACTCCAAGCGGCCTATGAAAATCAGCAGCGCCTTATTGCCGATCGGGAGCGCACGATTGCCCGATTTATGGCCAAAGCCACTAAGACTAAAGCCGCCCAGAGCATGCAAAAGCAGCTCGACAAAATGGAGCGCATCGAAATCGAGGAACAAGACACCGCCGTCATGCGCCTGCGCTTTCCCGACGCGCCCCGCTCGGGTGAGGTGGTAGCCAAAGCCGAAAGACTCAGCAAGCGCTACGGTGCCATCAAAGTCCTGGAAAATGTAGATTTCCAAATCCTCCGCGGCGAGCGGGTAGCCTTTGTAGGCCAAAACGGCCAAGGCAAAACCACCTTAGCCAAGCTACTGATTGGCATCGAGCCGGCCACCTCAGGCCACACATCACTGGGCTACAACGTGACCGTAGGCTATTACGCCCAAAACCAAGCCGAAACGCTTAACCCTCGGCTGACGCTGCTGGAGACAATGGAGCAACACAGCCCTCCTGACATGCGCCCTCGCCTGCGCGCCATCTTGGGAGCCTTCCTCTTTAGCGGAGAGGACGTAGACAAAAAAGTCAGCGCCCTCTCCGGAGGCGAGCGCGCTCGCCTGGCCTTAGCTTGCATGCTGCTGCGCCCATTTAACTTCCTGGTGCTTGACGAGCCAACCAACCACCTGGACATGCTCTCTAAAGATGTGCTTAAGCAGGCGCTGCTCGATTACAACGGCACGCTCTTGGTAGTGAGCCACGACCGCGAATTCTTGAGCGGCCTTACTACGCGCACCATTGAATTCCGCGACCACCAGCTGCGCGAGTACTTAGGCGATGTCAACTACTTCCTGGAAAAGAGGCAGCTCGACAATATGCGCCAAGTCGAGCTCCCCAGCCCAGCCCACGCGCTACGGCCCAGCCCAAGTGCCGATAGCTATCCCGCTCCAGAGCAGCCTGCCAAAGCGGGTGCCGCTCGCTCGCCCGAGGAGAAGAAGCAACTCCAGCGCCAGGTGCAGCGCGCCGAAAGACGCATCGCCGAAATCGAATCGGAGCTGAAAAAAATAGAGGAGCAGATGGCTGAGGCCGACTTTTATCACCGTCCCGACCACCGGCAAACGCTGGATCGCTACCAGGCCAATAAGGCCGAACTGGAACGCTGGTATACCGAATGGGAAAGTGCGGCAGAGCAATTAGGCTGACCCTCAAGCCCCATTTATTTCAAGCGCAAAATATTGCCTTTGGCATAGCAGGCTCGGCAACGCGGCTCGTAGTGCTCTTTTTCACCCAACAACACTACCTCCTCCTCAGCAATTAGGCGGTAGGAATGCGTGGCTAAGATGACGCAGTG
>JBEQAD010000080.1:0-11988 GCA_041640515.1 Saprospiraceae bacterium
AAGTTCGGCTCTGACCTCGACGCCGCTACCCAGGCTATCCTAGCCAAAGGAGCGCGCAACGTGGAAATCCTCAAACAGCCACAGTACAGCCCCATGCCCGTGGAAAAGCAAATTGCTATCATCTACCTGGGTACCAATAACTTGCTGCGCGATGTGCCGCTCGAGAAAGTGCGCGAGTTTGAGGAAATCTTCCTCATGACAATGGAGCAAGAACTACCAGAGGTCCTCGAGGAATTCCGCAAAGGCAAATTAGAAGACGCCAGCCTGGAAAAAGTGCGCCAGCTGGCCGCTCGACTCAGCGCACAATACAAAAAGTAAAACAAGAGGAGGTGCTCAATGTACTACGGGGCAATTTCAGGCCATCTAGTACATGCGCCTAACCACAATCGCTAACATATGGCAAGAGGACTCAAAGAAGTGCGCGAGCGCATCAAGTCCGTTATTTCAACGCAGCAGATTACAAAGGCTATGAAGATGGTCTCTGCTGCCAAGTTGCGCAAGGCCCAAACGGCCATTGTTCAGCTGCGGCCTTATGCCGACCGCCTCAACCGCATGTTGTCGAACATCCTCTCTAACCTGGACGGCGACGCGACGACGTCTTTCGGCAAAGCGCGCGAAGTAGAGCGCGTGCTCATTGTGGTGGTTACCTCTAATCGCGGCTTGTGCGGCGCGTTCAACAGCAACATCAATAAAGAAGCCGTGGCGCACATTCAGACTCACTATGCGCGCCAGCGTCAGGCGGGCAAGGTGTCGGTGCTATTCATTGGCAAAAAAGGCTACGACTTCTTCCGGCGTCGCTATCGGGATTTGCATTACATTACTGACCACATAGACCTGTTTAACCACCTGACGTACGAGAATTCCAGCGCACTAGCCCGCTCGCTCATGGAGGCGTTTCAGACGAAGCAATACGACGCCATTGATATTATCTACGGCCATTTCAAAAATGCCGCCATGCAATACCCCATGGTAGAGAAATGGCTGCCGGTGCCCAAAATGATGCCGGTGAAAGGGTCGAAAACGCGTGCCAATTACATCTTCGAGCCTAATCAGCAACAACTGTTGGAAACGCTGGTGCCTAGTATCCTTCAGCTACAGTTTCACAAAACCCTGCTCGATACCCACGCCAGCGAGCATGGCGCCCGCATGACTGCCATGGACAAGGCGACGGAAAACGCCGAAGAACTGCTCAAAGAGTTGCGCATCAGCTACAACAAAGCCCGTCAGGAGGCCATCACCACCGAGCTGACCGAAATCGTGAGTGGTGCGGCAGCGTTGGAGGGCAGTTAAGCAGCAACCAAGCCAACAATCGAGATAACCATCCTCCCTTGGCCCCCGCCGCAGCACTTATGCGGCGGGGCCTTTTTGTCTGTACAGGCTTTGCCTACCTTTGTTGCCTATGGAAACGCTTTCTTGGCGTGTGCATCTGGGTGCCATCTTCGCTGTAGCGGTACTTTTCGGGCTTATTTGGCTTTATACCCTGGAGTACGCGGTTTTTACCAATACCTTGCAAGCAAGACGTCTGGTGTTAGGTGCTGTTGCGGCAGGCGTAGGATTGGCCGTGGTAGTACTCTTTGCTTTACGCCATCGCCTGACCCCGTGGGCCAACCACGTGCCCGAGGTGTTGCTCGTTGTGGTGTTTTTGCCACTTTTTTCGCCGCTTTTTGCCAGCCGCCTCAACCGCGCTGGAGGCAACGTATCGCACCAGCCTTTTGAGTTTGTGGCAGAAGTGCCCTACGTCGCTGCCGCTTACGGTTGGCTTCGCTTTCGGCCAGTCGAGGCAACAGGCTATCGCCTCCTGGTCAAACAGGGCGGTCGCCCCTACCGATTCCAATACAAGCGCCAGCGATACTTCCCCCTCTCTCAGCCCGGCGATACAGTGCTGCTGCCCATTCGACGCGGCTTATTAGGCGCAGAAGTGATGGAGCTGTGGTGACTGGAAACCTTTGAAGCTCTATCGAGTTCTATCTGTATCTTTTGATTGCACACCGTCTTTCTCATTTGCCTTACACAAAAACGAGAAAGCACCGCGTGAAACTTGAAAAGCCGATGGCCGCTATTCAAACTATCGCTGCAGGAGCACTTTGCCTTGCCAGAGGCCTTTTTCGGAGTAGAAGCGTACGAAATAGAGGCCATTTTCCCAAGCGGATAAGTCCAAGCCGTAGTTGCCTGAGGCGTCCGCGTAGGCCGTATAGCGGAGACGACCGCTGAGATCAGCAACATCCAGGCGCCCTGGGCCAGGAAGCTCGCGCAGCCAAAAAAACCCGGTGGTAGGATTGGGCTGAGCCATTAGCGCCTCTACGGTCGGATGTTCCGTATCCACTACGTGGCCGATGACGCGGAAAGTGAGAAAGAAAGCGATAGCGGCATGAGTGGCAGGTTCGGCGCATTGGCTATGGTTAACATTGGGCTTGACGTCGTGAGCGCTCAAGTCGGCAGCACCGCGAGCCAACATGCTGTCGAGGGCCAAGAGGGCGTTCTGGGCGGGCACCTGGTCGTCGGCGGAGCAGTAATAGAGGCGTGTAGGCGCTTTGGGCGCCCAAGCATAGACGTTGTTGTCTCGTAGGGCGCGATTCAGCGGGTGCTGAGGAGCGCTAACGATGGTCTGCAAGTACTCCGGGCGGAAAAGACGCGTAGGGCGGCAGAGTAACTCATGGAAGATAAGCTGAGCCACCAAGCGCACCTGCAGGTCGCTCAGAGAAATCTTACCGCTTTCAAAGTCAGCAATATTGCCGATGTATTGGTTTCGAAATACCTCCTGGAAGGAGCTGTAGATATCGCCATACACTCCTTGGTAGCCAATGAGGGTGTTAGGGATATAAGCTGGGTACATGTACACTTTATCCGACAGCACAAGGTCACGCATCACCTCGCCTATGCTGTAAGGGCCCGACATGTGCGCTGCAGCCGTCACAGTGAACTCATCAGCCCATACACTTTCAGCGTAGCGGTGGAAGGCCATGGACGCATGACCTCCTTGAGAGTACCCCGTGACGAACAACTGGTCGTGCGTGTGTACGCTATAGATCTGGGCAAAAGTGGTAAAGGCACGGAGCATATCGGCCGCCACCCACGCCTCGGAGGCTGCGTGCACGTAAGGGTGAAAACCCTTGTGCTCACCCAGGCCCAAGTAGTCGGGCATCAGGGTAACAAAGCCCAAGCCAGCAAACAGCCAGGCGCGCTTGCTCTCTTCGTCTGTGAAGACGTTGAAAGAGGGCACATCAGTCTTCGATAGGGCAGTGCCATGTTGATAGAGCAAGCGGGGGAAGATACGCGTAGGAGCCACCGGAATAGCCACGAGCCCACTCACGGTGTCGATTTGTCCGGCGGTATTGCGCGTAGTGTACAGCAAGCGATAGCACTGGACGTCGAAAGCGACCAGAGGCTGATTGAAGTCTTCGGCAATGGCGGAACGGGTACGGCTGCCCAAAGGCTTTACACTAACGAGCGTCTGGGCGCTGAGCGAAAGAACACAGAGGAAAGCGCCCCCTACAGAAAGAATGCGTTGCAGCATGAGGTCTGAAGTGTTTGGAATGCAAGAAGAGATTTCTTACTTCCTGGCGGCAAAGGATTCAGACCCTCCATGAGCGGATGAGAAGGCTTGGTGTTGGTCGGCCAAAGGGACGAGCCAACCAACACTAAGCGGAGAGGCGATTAGCGCAGAAGAGCAACGCGGCTTTGCCAAACGCGCCCACCGGAGAGAAAGCGGACAACGTACAGACCACCTTCCAACGCTGAAAGATCGAGATAGTAGTGACGGTCAGCCGTAGAGCTCACGTGATGACGCATGCGGCCGCTCACATCGAAGACCTGTATTTGGCCCTCGGCGGGCAAGTTCATCAGCCAGATGGCATCGCGCGTAGGGTTAGGCTGTACCTGAAGCGGTTCCACAGCAACCTCTTCGGTGCTGACCACATAGCCGATATCGCGGTAATTGAGGAAGAAAATTAAGGTGTTAAATAGCGCTGGCGAAGAACACGCGCCGTGATTAGCGGTAGGGTTGACGTCAACGGCCTGCACATCGGCGGCGCCGCGGGCCAGCATAGTGTCGCGGGCCACCAGGCTGTTTCGGAAAGGCACTTGGTCGTCGGCTGTGCAATAGTAAATGCGCGTAGGCACTTTGGGCTCCCAGGCATACACGTTGTTGTCGCGAAGAGCCACATTGATGGGATGCCAGTCGTCTGCCTTTACTTCCTGCACCAACGAGGGATGTAAGATGCGCACTGGGCGGCTTGCTCCTTCATTAGCGATGAGTTGGGTAATGAGTTGATTGTTAAGTATTCCCAAGTCCCAGTTATTGCTGTTATTTTGAAACTGGGTAATAGTGGTGGCATATGGCTCCCGGAATACTTCGCTAGGGAAATTGAAAAGGTTGCCGTAAACCCGTTGATAAGACAAAAGCGTATGCGGAATATAGGCAGGGTAAAAATAAATATCGTCTGAGAGTACCAAATCGCGCATTACCTCGCCAATGCTGTAAGGGCCGGACATATGCGCCGCCGCGGTCATTTTAAACTCATTTTTCAGAGGCCCTTCGACATCTCGCTGAAAAGCCATCGAGGCATGCCCACCTTGGGAGTAGCCTGTGACGAACAGCTGGTCGTTCACATACAGCCCGCTTCCGTAATAAGTGATAAAATCGGGCAGCGCACGCAGCATATCAGCAGCCACCCACGACTCGGAGGCCGCGTGTACATACGGGTGAAAGCCTTTAGCTACACCCAGACCCAGATAGTCAGGCATGAGTGTAACGAAGCCCATGCCAGCAAAGAGCAACCCCAGGTTACCCTCGCCACCGGTGAGGATATTGAAAGAGGGGACGTTGGTTTTTGTGGAGGAGGTGCCGTGCTGGTAAATCAGTCGAGGAAAGATGCGCGTAGAGTCCTGAGGCACTACAATCAGCCCCGACACTGTATCGGGTTGTCCAGCAGTGTTTTTTGTGGTATAAATAACCCGATAGAAACGAGCGTCAAATTGCACTAACGGGTTGTTAAATTGGGTAGCAATCTGCGTGCGCGTACGGCTGCCCAAAAACTGGGCGGAAACCATCTTTTGAGCGCTGAGTGTGGCGATAAACAGCCCAAGGGACAAGCACAAAAGCAGTAGTCGTTTGAACATATCGTTAAAGTGTGTTTAACTTAGATAATCCTCAAAAGTAAAAAGGCTGAGCAGTATCCTCTACACTATACGCCCAAAACCTTTGTAGGGCGTGCCAACTTTCGCTTTTCTTCCACAGCGTTTCCACATAAACAGCCTCTCGAGCTCAGAGCACCGCCGAAGCAGAAAGGGTGTTGAGAAAGCGCCCTCCGTAAGCGCGCAGCCAGTTCGTTTTGTGGTATGGTGTAGTAGTGGTGAGGTGGCCCGGCTACCGACGAACAGTTGCAGCATTCTACCTTTATTTATTCAAATAAAATCGCTCTAAAGGGAGCGATGCTGCTCTAGTGTTATGTATAGGCGAGTCATCAGAATGGTCTTGTTCTTTGGGCTGGCTCCAGGTGCCGCCTTTGGCCAATTGCCACCGGCCAGCGTAGAAGCCGAGGGTTATGAACGGCACATCGAACTACGCTGGCAGGCTGTCAGCGATGCTCAGCTCACGGGCTATCAGATTTTTCGTTCCTCAGACGGAGGGCTTAAGTATGAACACCTCCGCACAGTAGGGGTCAACACGACTGCCCTTGTAGACTGGGTGGGGGGCACTACGGCAGCACACTGCTATCGCGTGCGTAGTGTGCGCAACAATGGCTTATCGGTAAGCGACTTCTCTCCGACGGCCTGTGCCCAGACGGCTCCCATGACCGACGAGCAGCTGCTCGATATGGTGCAGCGCTACACGTTTCGCTACTTTTGGGACCATGCCCACCCTGTGAGTGGGATGGCTCGCGAGCGCCTAAATAGCGGAGATCTGGTCACGACTGGTGGCTCGGGCTTTGGCATCATGGCCCTGATTGTAGGGGCTGAGCGCGGCTGGATAACCCGCCAACAAGCCCTCGATCGCCTGGTGCAAATCGTGTCTTTTTTGCAATTTGCCCAGCGTTTTCACGGCGCCTTTGCCCATTGGATGAATGGCACGACGGGTAGGGCACAGCCATTTAGCCCTTACGACGACGGAGCCGACCTGGTGGAAACGGCTTTTCTGATGCAGGGACTGTTGACAGCCCGGCAGTACTTTGACAGCAACGACCCGCAAGAGACGGGATTGCGCGCAGCCATCACCAGCCTGTGGCGCGGCGTAGAATGGTCGTGGTTTCGCCGAGGCAACGGGCCGGTGCTCTATTGGCACTGGTCGCCCAACTACGGTTGGCAGATGAACTTTCCGCTGCGTGGCTTTAACGAAACACACCTTGTTTATATCTTGGCAGCGGCTTCACCCACGCACAGCGTGCCGGGTAGCCTTTACCAAAGCGGTTGGGCCGCCAACGCGAATTATTGTACACCGGCCATCTTCTTCGGACATCCCATTTTTACCGGCAGCAACGGTGGCGGACCGATGTTTTTTGCCCACTACTCTTACCTGGGCTTCGACCCGCGCGGCTGGCGCGATGGGTGCTGCAACTACTTCATCCGAAACCGTAACCACGCCCTCATTCAATGGGAATACGCCAAAGCCAACCCCAAGAAACACATCGGCTATAGTGCTGAATGCTGGGGCCTGACGGCTTGCGACGCCCCCAACGGCTACGGCGCCTTCGACATAGCTAACGACCAAGGCACCATTGCGCCTACTGCAGCGCTGGCCTCGATGCCGTACACGCCGGAGCAAAGCATGGCTGCGTTGCGCTTTTTCTACCGCCACTTAGGCGAGCGGTTGTGGGGCATTTACGGTTTTTACGATGCCTTTAATCTCAACCAGAACTGGTTTGCCAATAGCTACCTGGCCATTGACCAAGGGCCCATCGTGGCCATGATTGAAAACTACCGAACGGGCCTACTGTGGCGGCTTTTCATGAAAAATCCTGAAATAGAGCCCGCTCTATTGGCCTGTGGCTTTACTCCCGATAGCGCTGTGTCGGCCCACGCGCCCGCAGCTTCGCTGTTGAACGTTACGGTGTACCCCAATCCGGCGCGAAATGGTCAGCTGTGGGTAAATATGACCGCTGCTGCACCTATGGCTTACCACATCGAAGTAGCCGACGCGTTGGGGCGCACGCCCGTTCTTCATCGGTCCGAAGGGTATGCAGAAATCGGCGAAAACCATGTGCCCTTGCCTTTAGTGTCCTGGGCCAAAGGCTGGTACGTCCTGCGCTTGCGCACCAGCGACGGCCTGCAGTGGGTTCGGCGGTTTTACTTAGTTGACGATTAAACAAACTAAGTGCTACCTCAACCCAAACACGCCCTATCGCCATTGGAAACTCAACAAGAGGACATTTTTCACTAAATCATTTCACCAAAAGCATGTTCGTATGAAACACTTTTTTCTCATCGTACTGCTGGCCTTCGCCATAGGGCCCTTAGTGCGCGCACAAGTCGTTTATGAGGACTTTGAAAGCGGCGCTCCATCCCTCAACTGGATAGGACTAAATGGCACCTTTGATGGCGCCATCGCTAACCCGGACAAGTCCGGCATCAACACAAGCAACTACGTAGGCTCTTACACGAACAACCCGAATTTCGATTTCTGCTTTGCCTTGTATACTTTCCCTAACCCACTGGACATCAGCGAATTTAACCAGTTTAAGATGAAGATTTGGTCGCCCACGGCACCGGCCAAAGCCCTGCTAAAGCTGGAAGGGCCGGGAGGGCCGGCGGTAGAGAAGTTCGTAGACATCACCGTGGCCAACCAGTGGGTAGAATACACCTTCGATCTGTCGGCAGGGGCCTCGTATACCCATCTAAAAACGATTTTGGTTTCTTTCAACTCCTTTGTGCTGGGCGACAGCAAGACGTACTACTTTGACGACATTGTGGCCGAGCGCCCCGAGCGTTGCTACGAAACGTTTGAAGGTAGCTCCGACATCAACTGGATAGGACTAAATGGTGCCTTCAACGGTGCCATTGCTAACCCTGGCCCTAACCAGGTGAACAGCACCGCCACTGTGGGCTCTTTTACGAACAACCCGAACTTCGACTTCAATTTTGCCTTTGGCACCATCGCCACCGGCCCCATTGACCTGTCGGTGTTCAACCAGTTTGCCTTAGACGTGTGGCTGCCGTCGCCAGCGAGTGTGCTGTTTAAACTGGAAGGCACAGGGCAAGCCCTGGAAAAGGTGAAATACGTGCCCGTAGGTGGTGCTTGGCAACGCATCACCTTCGACATGTCGGGGGCGGCTGGCTTCACTACCATTAACAAAATCCTCATCGTTTTCAACCCCGGAAAGACGGGCGACGACAAGACGTACTACTTCGACAATCTGTGCGCCTATCCGAACACCTGTGAGGGCGCAACACTTAACCCGGACATCATCGATGACTTCGAGTGCAACCGAAACGCCGCCTATGCCTTAGGCTGGGACAGCTTGTCGGTAGTGAAAAACCCATTCCCTACGGGTGACAACAACTCCGCTAAGGTGGGCCGATGGAACGACCCCGCCGGCCCGGGCACCGAATGGGCTGCTTTAGTTATTGCCAATCCAGTGCCTATTGACCTTACTCAGCGCACGGAGTTTTCGGTGCAAGTATGGGCACCTAAAACGGGCAAGCTATTGCTCAAATTGGAAGGCGGTCCTAATCCGCCTAAAGAGGTGTTCGTAGACATAACAGAAATCAACAAATGGGTAACGGCTAAAGCAGACTTTGGCGACCAAGCCGGTAAGGGGCACACACGCTGGGTGCTCTTTTTCAACGCAGGCGTCAACGGTGAGCCAGGCGATGTATACTACTTCGACAACGTCAAGCTGGCGGCTCCGGCAGAGGCGCCGCCTATCGAAGACTTTGAAAGCGGTCTGAGCTTAGGCTGGCAACCGCTCGATCAAAATACTGCCTTGCACGGAACATTTAATGCCCCAACTCCTAACCCTAATCCAAATAGCGTCAATAATTCAGCCAATGTAGGCTGCTACACTAAAGGTTCATCGCCTTTCTCAACGCTCCAGGCATTCTCATTAACCGCTTTCGACCTGTCTAAACTACCCCAGTTCAATGTAGACGTCCTCAGCCCAGCCAGCGGTGGTAAGGTAACCATGCAGCTCAGCTCGCCCACCCAGGGCAACAAGTCTGCCGAAGCCACCGTCACCACTCCCGGTCAATGGGAGACACTCAATTTTGATTTCTCGGCATTTGACAACATCACTGATTTCATCGAGATGCGCTTTATTTTCAACGCTGGCAACGCTGCCCCTGGCCAGACTTGGTGTCTCGACAACGTGCGGCAATCTAAGGCCACGGTAGACCCGTGCGTCGGCACAGTGCCCATTCCAAACATCATAGATGATTTTGAGTGTCAGCGCAACTTTACGCAAATCTTTTATGGGGCCAGCGACTTGAAGGTAGTCAACAACCCGCACCTCAGGCCCGAGAATGGCTCCCTCAAGGTGGGTGAATACAAAGATCCGGCAGGCCCAGGGACTGAGTTCGCTGGTATTGGTTACGAGTTCGCCGCACCGCCCGATTTATCTGTGTATAATCAGCTGCAGCTGCAAGTGTGGTCGCCATTCAACGATGTACCCTTCCTTTTCAAACTTGAAGGCGGCCCAACACCCGTAGAAATCTTCGATACCTTGCGCGGCGGAGCCAACCGTTGGCACCGCTTCAACATTGACTTCAGCAAGCACATCGGCACGCAAAACACCAAGCTGGTCATTTTCGTCAATGTGCTCAGCGCTACCGGCGGCGGCACCTATTACATAGACAACATCCGCTGGGCGCGGGCTGGTTACAACGGTTGTATCGCTGACTATGAGAACCCTCAAACCAGTATCACTAATTTCCGCTACTTTGCTAACGGCTCGTTGGAGCAGGCTGGATACCAATTTGAAGTAGTGGATAACCCTAACCCGTCAGGCATCAACACCTCCAGCAAAGTAGGCAAGTTCGTCAAAGCCGGCGACGCGCTACCTTTTGCTGGAATGTATGCCGATCTGGAGGCACCTATAGACTGGAAGGGCGTTAAGCAGGTGCGCGCAAAAGTGCTCATGGACCACATTGGCAACTTTGCTGTCAAAGTAGAAGGCGATGCTGTAAATGGCTTCTTTTTGGAGATTCCCGTGGCCAATACAAAAATCAACAGCTGGGAAGAGTTGACTTTCGACTTTTCGGCTGTGCCCGACAATTCGGAGTTCAAGCGCTTAACGATTTTCTTTGACTTGGGCATCAATGCTACTGGCCAAAACGTGACCTCGTACTTTGACGACCTTGTTATTGGCAATGGAGCTTGCACAAGTGTATCCGTTTGGCAACCTTTGCCGCTGGAGCCGATGAAAGTATCGCCCAACCCGACCAACCAGTGGTTACGGGTGGAAAACTTTGACAACGTGACGCGCTTGGCCATCACTGACTTGGTAGGCCGAAGAGTGGCCGAGGTGAACACTTCGGGCGACCAGCGCACCGACCTGGACGTATCACAACTGCCGGCAGGCATTTATGTACTCACAGGTTTTAATGCTTACGGCTTGCCTATAGGCGTAGCAAAGTTTATCAAGAACTGACTTTTAGCCGCTTCTTATAGGGACACCGTCCGCCGTTTGGCTTCGAGCCGTAGCTGGGCGGCGGCGGTGCCCGTTTTTTCACCACCTAACCCGTCGGGGCCATGCGTATCCTGTTGTTGTGCGTGTGCTGCCTAAGTGTGGTATTGTCGTTAGCTCAACCACGCGTGCCATTCAGCTTAGAGGAATTACAGCGCCGCACCTTTCTATTTTTCTGGGAAAAAGCCGACTCCCTGGGGCAGATACCTGACCGCTGGCCTACGAAGGCCTTCTCAAGCATAGCGGCTACGGGCTTTGGCTTGAGCGCTTACTTGGTAGGCGTGGAACGCGGCTGGGTCTCTCGCGAAGAGGCCGCTCGCCGGGTGCTTCATGCGCTGCAGGTACTCTTCGCCCTACCTCAAGGGCCAGAAGTGGAGGGTACTGCGGGCTATCGCGGCTTTTTCTACCATTTCCTTGACCACGAACGCGCCCGCCGCTTCAAAGACGTAGAGCTATCTTCCATTGACAGCGGTCTGCTCATGGCGGGCATCCTGTCGTGCCTGACCTATTTCGATCGCGATGAACCTACGGAGGCTGCCATTCGACAGGTAGCCGATACGCTCTACCGTCGAGTCGAATGGGACTGGATGCTCGGCGCTAACCACCGCTTAAGTATGGGCTGGCGACCTGAAAAGGGGTTCATCAGCGCTGAATGGTTTGGCTACACGGAGGCGATGATTCTCTACGTATTGGCTTTAGGGTCGCCCACGCATCCTATTCCAGCAGAAAGCTGGGATGCTTGGTGCCTTACCTATTATTGGGATGAATGCTATGGCCAGCCGCACGTCAACTTTGGCCCGCTCTTCGGACACCAGTACAGCCATATCTGGCTGGATTTCCGCGGCATACAAGACCGCTACATGCGGCAAAAGGGTATAGACTATTTCGAGAATAGCCGCCGCGCTACCCTGGCCAACCGCGCGTATTGTCTTCACAACCCGCAGGGCTTTCGCGGCTATGCGGAAAACATCTGGGGACTCACCGCTTGCGACGGCCCGATGGAATGGGTGCAGCGCTACGGCCAGGGTCTGTGCATACCCAAAAGCTGGGAGCGTTTCCGCGCTTACCACGCGCGAGGAGTGGCCAGCGACTATGGTGAAGACGACGGCACGATAGCGCCCACGGCTGCCGGTGGCTCCGTGCCTTTTGCGCCCGAAGTATGCTTACCCGCGCTCCAGAGCATGTGGGAAACATACTACGATAGCCTCGTTGGGCCTTACGGTTTCAAAGATGCCTTTAACCCTACCTTTACTGCCGATGGGCGCCTACCGGAGGGCTGGTTTGCCGAAGATTATCTGGGCATCGACCAGGGGCCTATCGTGCTCATGCTGGAAAATTATCGCAGCGGTTTTTTGTGGAATTTGATGAAACG
>JBEQAD010000081.1:0-11955 GCA_041640515.1 Saprospiraceae bacterium
CTATGGCATTGGCCGCTATTCGGGCCTACAGAAAATTGAGATTGGCGGCCAAGTGCAAGAGGCTGTGCGGCTGGTGTATAAAAACAACGACCTGCTCTACGTGAGCATTCACTCGCTGCACAAAATTTCCAAATACGTTGGCAAAGACGGCGAGGCGCCGCAGCTCTCTAAGTTAGGCTCCGATGCCTGGAAACAACTCAAGGCGCGCACCAAGCGGAAAATCAAAGACATAGCCGCCGAGCTCATCCGCCTGTACGCTAAGCGCCGCGCTTCTCCGGCGCACGCTTTCCCGCCCGATGGTTACTTGCAAAACGAGCTGGAGGCTAGCTTTATCTACGAAGACACGCCCGATCAGTTTCGCGCTACGCAAGAAGTGAAAGCCGACATGGAAAAGCCTTATCCCATGGATCGGCTCATCTGTGGCGACGTGGGCTTCGGAAAAACCGAAGTGGCCGTTCGAGCTGCTTTCAAGGCCGTAACGGGAGGCAAACAAGCCGCTGTATTGGTGCCTACAACCATCCTGGCGCTGCAACATTGGCGCACCTTCAACGAGCGCCTGAGCGAGTTTGGCGTGACGGTGGACTACCTCAACCGCTTCCGCAGCGCGCGTGAACGCAAGGAAGTGCTCCAAAAACTGGCAGATGGCAAGATTGACGTCATCATTGGAACTCACGCATTGCTAAGCAAAGAGGTCAAATTCAAGGACTTGGGGCTGTTGGTCATTGATGAAGAGCAGAAATTCGGCGTAGCAGCCAAAGAAAAACTGCGCGCCCTTCAGGTGAATGTGCATACGCTGACCCTGACGGCCACGCCCATCCCGCGCACGCTCCAATTTAGCCTTATGGCAGCCCGTGATATGAGTATCCTGCGAACGCCTCCCCCTAATCGCCAGCCCATCCATACGGAGGTGAGGGTTTTTGATGAAAAACTCATCCAGGATGCCATTTACTACGAGGTGCATCGCGGTGGCCAGGTTTTCTTTGTACACAACCGCGTCACGGACCTGCCCAAAATAGTTGCCTTGCTCCAGCGCCTTTGCCCCGACTTAGCCATTGCTATGGCTCATGGCCAAATGGAGGCACGGCGCCTGGAAGAAGTACTCGTCGAGTTTATCGATCGCAAGTACGATGTGCTGGTGTGCACCAATATTATCGAGACCGGGCTGGACATTCCGAACGCCAACACCATCATCGTCAACCGCGCCGACCTGTTTGGCCTGAGCGACTTGCACCAGCTGCGCGGGCGCGTAGGGCGCTCCAATGTGCGCGCCTTCTGCTACTTCCTGTCGCCCCCCCTGAGCACCCTCACCCCAGAAACGCGCAAGCGGCTGCGCACCATCGAGGAGTTTAGTGAGCTGGGCGATGGCTTCCAAGTGGCTATGCGCGACTTAGATATTCGCGGCGCCGGCAACCTGTTGGGTGCTGAGCAGTCGGGTTTTATCGCTGAAATTGGCTATGAAACTTATCAAAAAATCCTGGATGAGGCCATTCAAGAGCTCAAAGAGACGGATTTCAAAGACCTCTTCCAGGAAGAGTTAGCCCAAAAAGGCGCCTACGTGCGCGAAGTGAGCATCGAGACGGATGTGGAAATGCTCATCCCTGACGAGTACGTCTCCAACACAAACGAGCGCCTCAGCCTGTACACGCAGCTGGGAGAAATTACCGACGAGACGGGCATTGAGACCTTTGCCAATATGTTGCTCGACCGCTTCGGCCCCTTGCCGCCACAAGTGTCGGCGCTATTCGAAGCCTTGCGCTTGCGCTGGTTGTGCCGGCCACTGGGTTTCGAGCGTCTTGTGCTCAAAAACCGCAAATTGCGCTGCTATTTTCTTAGCAATCCGCAATCGGCCTTTTTCGAAACAGAGCAGTTTCAGCGTTTGATGCAGTTTATTGCTGAAAAAGGCCGTCTGATGGGGTTGCATCTGAAACAAACCCCGCGCGAGCTCGTAGTGGTTCGCGAGGATGTGCGCACCATTCAGGAGGCCAAGCGCATATTGGAACAGCTAAAACAAGTACTCGACGCTGCCGGCGTTTCTTGAACCAACAACCTTTCCACCCGTTCCACGTAGCGCATGAAGCACCTGCTTTACTTGAAAAAGTATTTTTGGAAATACCGCTGGCGGCTGCTATTGGGCGTGCTGTTTGTCGGCTTGGCCAACGTATTCCGCGTGCTCCAGCCGCAGGTTATCCGCGAGGCGCTCGATAGCGTAGTGGAGCGCGTGCAACATTACCAACAGACAGGCGGCATTGCTGCACACCCAGAGGCCTTCGAAGAGCTGAGCCGCCAAATTGCACGCTTTGGCCTCGTGGTTATTGGCTTAGCGGTGCTCATGGGGCTGTTTATGTTTTTCATGCGTCAGACCATTATCGTCATGAGTCGGCTCATCGAGTACGACATGCGCAAAGAGCTCTTTACCCATTACATGCGGCTCGATCTGGGCTTTTTCCGTCGTCACAGTACAGGCGACCTGATGTCGCGCATTTCGGAAGACGTCTCGAAGGTGCGTATGTTCTTAGGGCCAGCTATTTTGTATGGACTTGACCTGACGTTTCTCTTTGTGCTCACGATATCGTCTATGCTGCGGGTGAGCCCCTCGCTGACGTTGTGGTCGCTGTTGCCGTTGCCGTTTTTAAGCCTGTCCATCTACTGGGTGAGCAGTTTAATGAACCGCCGCAGCGAGCACATTCAGCAGCAATTAGGCGTCCTCACGAGCACGGCACAGGAGGTGTATAGCGGTATCCGAGTGGTGAAGGGTTATGCACGCGAAGAGGAAATGGGGCGGCATTTTGCCCAACAATGCGAGGCCTACCGCCTCAGAACGCTGGCCTTGACGCGCGTAGATGCCTTCTTTTTCCCCTTGATGGTGCTCATGATTGGCGCCAGTACCATCATTACCGTTTATGTAGGTGGGCTGTACGCTGTACGCGGCGACATTACAACGGGAAATATCGCTGAGTTTGTCATTTACATCAACATGCTCACTTGGCCAGTGACGGCTATTGGTTGGATAGCTTCGCTCACCCAACAAGCCGCTGCTTCGCAAAAGCGCATCAATGAAATCCTGCACACTGAGCCTGCAGTGAAAGACCCGCCACTACTGGCTTGTGCAGGGGCTGCCAATGGGGCGCCGGCTACCTCCAGCGGCCATATTGTGTTTGAAAATGTCGGCTTTGTGTATCCTGACTCGGGCGTGCGTGTGTTAAAAGACCTCTCCTTCGAGGTGATGCCTGGCCAAAAGGTAGCTATCGTAGGCCGCACGGGAGCGGGCAAGACGACCCTTGCCGACCTGCTGGTGCGCATGTACGACGTTACGGAAGGCCGTATTCTGCTGGACGGCAGAGACCTGCGCGAGTATCCGCTGCGCGACTTGCGTCGGCGAATAGGCTATGTGCCGCAGGATGTTTTCCTGTTTTCGGAGACGGTCCTGGGTAATATCGCCTTTGGCCGGCCTGGCCTCAGCCGCCAGGAGGCGGAGATGTACGCCAAAAATGCGGCTGTTCATCAGGATATTATCGGCTTGCCTCAGGGCTACGACACCATGGTGGGCGAGCGCGGTGTAACGCTTTCCGGTGGCCAAAAGCAGCGCGTTAGCATTGCCCGGGCTTTTGCCAAACACCCGGAAATTCTGTTGCTCGACGATTGCCTTTCTGCCGTAGATACGCATACCGAAAGCCGAATTTTGGCCTATCTAAACGAAGCAATGGCCAACAAAACAGCCGTTGTGATTACACACCGCATCTACGGCATGCTGGAATTCGACCGGATCTTCGTGCTGGAAAACGGCCGCATCGTCGAACAAGGCACGCACGATGAGCTGCTGGCGCGCGGTGGCTACTATGCCGATCTTTTCGAACAGCAAATGACAGCCAGCAACTCGATGGAGTGACCTGACAGCACTTACTGCTGATGAAGCCTTAGCGAGTCCTTTTGAATTATTCGGCGCAGTTCGGGCCGGATGCCTTTGACCGTTGCCCCTTTTCGCTCTGCCTGCTCCAGCACGTTCACGGCGCGCGTAGTGTCGCCTTTTTGCAGCTCGGCCGCTATGGCGACCTTGACAGCGTGCGTGTCGCGCGGATTTTGGCGAAGCACCTTGGAGGCCAATTGCGAAGCCCTATCGGCATTGCCCAAAGCAAGATTGGCTCTGGCCGCGCCTATGCGCGCTTTAGGGTCGTTGGTACGGGTGGCTAGGCGTTCCAATTGCTCTCGTCGAATCTCCATAGCAGCTATACTGTCGCGCACTTCTTGTTCTTTGTCTTTGATATGTTCGACGGGCAAGGCGCCTTCGCGGCGGGCTTGGTCAAGTTCTTGGCGCGCCTTTTCTGGCTGGCTGCTTTTTAGGAACGCCTCAATACGGACTTGCCGGAACGCTGGGAGCAGGGTGGTGTCTAAGTGCGGTACAGCTTCCAAATCGCGTGCGGCAGCCTCATATTGAGCGGTTTGCAAGTACAAGACGCCGCGTTTGAGGTGAGCCGTCTGATGGTCGGGATAATATTCGAGCACTTTGTTGTACTCAGCGATGGCTTCTTCCGGCTGATTGTTGAGGATGTAATGGTCGGCCAACAACAGGCTAGCCGTCGTGTCTACGGAAGCAGGAGTGGATTTGTCCTTGGAAGCGAGGGTGGCTAGGCTTTCCTGAAGTACTCGGAGGGCGTCACTCAGTACAGGGACGCGGCGGTAGTTCGACAGAGCAATGTAAAGCATACAGCCTATTACGGGCGGCTCGCTCGTCAGAGAGGCTTCTTCGGTGGCGGCGAGCAAGCGCTGCACAGCAGTATCGGCTGCCAAACTGCCGCCGGTGCCGCCAATAAGGCGGTAGCGTACGTCCAAGGCTTGGCTCCCATTGGGGCGCTTGCGCACCTTCCCCCATACCAGCATCTGCACATCGCATCGTCGCATCAGGGCTATCGCTTCGGCGGAGTTTGGGTAGTTCGCTTCGATGTCGAAACGCTTGTGGACAGTAGCAATGGCCTCGGCGCTCAGGCGAGGGCTGCGCTCTATCCAGTCGTTCAGCTCGTCCATGATGTCTATGGCCGGGTCGTAGTCAGGGCCAGCGTCTTTAAAAGGCAAAATGAGCACCCGCACTTGGACTTCCTTGCCAAAACGGGGGCACTCCTGCGTCTCGCTCAAATACAGCCAGACGCCTAAAGCTACTACTGCCAGAGCAACAACGCCGCCTACAAGGTAGTAGCGCCAGGCATGCCTGTGCGGCGGACGCGCCTCAAGGCTTGTCTTGCCAGCCTCAACCAGACGAATGATCTGCAGGGCCTTGTCGGTTAGTTGGTTGTATGCCCGCCGGGCCTCTTCGTTCGAAAGGACACCCTTCAGCATTTCGGCTTTAACCTGGTACAGCTCAGCCTGATTGATGCGGGCCATGTTGGCTAATTCGGCGTACTCGGGCGATCGCTCGAGCCAGGCCACGAGCTGCTCATAGGAGGCTTCCAGTTCGCCCTGGCTTAGTTGTTTTCGGAGGGATGCGAAGAATGGATTGTTAGCCATAGAGTGCAGTAGGAATTAGTGCTGCGCGCGGCTCCTTAAAGGTCGTCTTGCAGAAGAGGATAAAGAAATCTCCAGACGGTTTCGCTAACAATACGGTGCCCCTCCGCATTGGGGTGAATGCCGTCGGGCAGGTTTAGCGCGGGCTCGCCGCCGACGCCTTCCAACAGGAAGGGTATCAGCACGGCGTTGTTTTTTGCCGCCAGGTCGCGGTACATCTGCGCGAAGGTTTGTGTGTACGTCGGGCCGAGGTTAGGCGGTGCCAGCATGCCGGCAATAACGATGCGGCAACGCGGATATTTGGCACGCACCTCATCTATGATGGCTTGCAGATTTTCCCGCGAGGCGTCTAGCGGCAGGCCGCGCAGGGCATCGTTTCCGCCCAACTCTAACACGAAAATGTCTATCGGTTGATTCAGTACCCAGGCCACTCGGCTGCGCCCCCCGGCAGTGGTTTCTCCGCTGTGGCCAGCATTGACGCAGGTGTAGGGCAGCCCCAAGCTATCTATTCGCTGCTGAAGAAGCGCTACAAAGCCCTCTTCTGGCGATAGCCCGTAGGCCGCCGTCAAACTGTTGCCAAAAAACAGAATGATTTTGCGCACCGCTGCAGTGTCTGTAGCCGTCGAGGTCTCCACCGCGGGCGCGGACGAGGAGGCATTTCGGCACGCTTCGCTGAACCATGCCAACGCTAAAAAAGCCAAAAAGACGAACAAAGCGACTCGAAAGCGCATGGAATTTTTCTGTTTTTGAGGGGTAAAGAACGCGGTTAAAGCCACCTTGTATATCCAGGCTCAGGCGTTTTTCATATAGAAAAGCCCTGCTTTGCCTTTGCAGGTTACAGTGTGAGCTGTTGGCCTTTTAAAAGAACATCGGCGAGAAGACCTATTGTGCTAAGGTGCCGGGCCATCATTGCCCGCGAACTACAGGCAGCCCGCGCGCTTCCCAAGACAGCATGCCGCCTTCCATGTTGGTTATGTTTTGGAAGCCGTGTGCTGATAGCACCTCGCATGCTCGCCGGCTTCGACTGCCCGAGCGACATGCTACGATGACTTGTTGGTTTTGAGGAATTTCCTTCAAACGGCTCTCCAGTTGACTCAGAGGAACGTTGCGATAGTTTTTCACCTTGTAAGCCAACTCAGCCACTTCTTCCGGCTCGCGAACGTCGAGCAAGAGGACGCCTTTTTGCGTCATGGTGTACGCTTCCTCTACGGAAATTGAAGAGGTGGGGCTGATGAATTTCTTCGATTGGCACCCCGTCAGCGCCAGAGCGAAGAGGGCAACAAAAAGGTTAGTGGTGCGCATATAGCGAAAATTTTTTTGTGGAAAACAGCGCCTTGGAAACGGCGAAGATAAGCCTATCGAAGCTGAACTGATACATCGCACGTATGCGCAGTGCCGAGAGTGTAAAACACAATATTCTCTCACGCCGGCGATATAAACGCGCTGCAGGTCAAAGAGATTAGTGTCGGCGTGGGATTGCTTCAGGCAGAGGATATGTTTATCAGTCTGTCCAACCCGGCGCAATTCGCCTCGGGGCGGCATAGTTTTGCCCAAAAATCAGCCGCTTACTCCTATGGCAAAACGGAAGCAAATACCGACATCCGCTCCGGCGGCGGCGACCCGCTCGATAGCGCCTTTTTCGTGGATAGGCTGGGCGCTGGCCGCACTCGCTTTTGCCTTGTATGTCCACACGTTTGGACACCAATATGTGTTGGACGATCCTCTGGCTACCACCAAACACGACTGGGTACGCCAAGGGCTTTCGGCCATTCCCGACCTGTTCGTCCAGCATTACCGCGCCGGCACGGAGGGCGCCAACGCCTCAGCCTTGCTGTACCGCCCGCTGTCGTTGGTGTCTTTTGCTGTAGAGTGGAGTCTGGCTCCCGGGCAACCGTGGCTGGGGCATTTCATGAATGCTGTGTGGTACGCTCTTTCGGTGGCGCTGGCCTTTGCTGTGCTGCGGCGGCTATTGCGCGGCTATTCGGTTTGGTGGCCTGCGTCGGCTGTGTTGCTTTTCGCCACGCATCCTGTCCACACGGAGGCAGTGGCCAACATCAAGAGCCGCGACGAGTTGCTGTGCCTGTTTTTCTGTCTGGGTTCCCTTTACGCCTGGCTGCGCACAGAGGAGCGCTCAGCGGCAGGTCGTTGGTGGGCGGTTGCGCTGGTCAGCTACCTTTTGGCGTTGCTGTCGAAAGAGAGCGCCGTTACCTTTTGGCCGGTATTTCCGCTGGCGGCGTGGTTTTTCCTGGGCAGGTCGGCCCGCCAGAGCCTGCTTATCTCGCTGCCGCTGTTGGTACCGGTGTTGGTTTTCCTTGCTATGCGTACGGCAGTGCTTAGTCGGGTGTCGAGCGATTTTTCCATCAGCCCTATGGACAATCCCATTGTAGAGGCTTCGGGCTGGGCAGAGCACACCGCCACGGCTTTTCTGGTGCTGTGGCGATACCTGCGCCTGCTGCTGTTTCCCGAGCCGCTGCTGAGCGATTACTCTTACCGGCACCTGTCAGTGGTGGGTTGGAGCCATGGCGAAGCCATAGCCGGGCTGTTGGTTTACGGCGGGCTGCTGACGCTGACCATTTGGGGGCTTTTGCGGCGGCGCGTGTGGGCTTTTGCTCCAGCAGCTTTCCTGAGCAGCATGGTGCTGTACAGCCAGTTAATTATTGTCATTGGCACACTCCTGGGGGAGCGCTTGCTCTACACGCCTTCCCTGTGGTTTTGCTTAGGCATAAGCTGGAGTGTATGGCGGCTTTTGGGAGTGCCTTTGGAGGAAAAAGAACCCAGTCCAAAAGGGAAAGCGCTGCTGCTTGGTGCGGTTTTACTGGCACTGCTTGCTCTTTTGTTCGCTGGGCAAACCTTGCGGCGCAACACCGACTGGAAGGACAATTTAACCTTGTTTCGAGCCGATGTGACCAAAGCACCGGCCAGTGTGCGCCTCAACAACGGCCTCAGCAGTGAGCTGTACCTCTACCTCCAAGCGCACGACAGCCTTCCGCCTGCGGAACGAGAGGCTGTGCTGGAAGCTATAGAGCGCCACAGCCAGGCCGCTATCGCTATCCGGCCAAATCCGGTTTCTTTTCTCAACTTAGGCAATGCCGCCACAGCACGCGAACGCTACGAGGACGCCGTTCGGTATTACGAAGAAGCTCTGAAACTGGCGCCCAACTACGGCATTTTACGCCTCAACTTAGCCCGAACGTGCGCCACGTGGGGGCGCATCGAAGGGCGGCAAAACAACAACCTGCGGCGCTGCACCGAATTGCTAGAAAAAGCCGTCGAATATGGCGCTAACGAGGCCGACGTCATGCTCGACTTGGGCACGGCTTACGGACTGTTGGGCAATAACGAGAAGGCTATTTACTGGTTCGAACAAACCGTAAAACGCGACCCCAGCAACACCACTGCGTGGCGTAACCTGGCGCTGGCTTATCGCCAGGCTGGCGACTTGGCTCGCGCCCAAGCCTGTGAACGCAAGGCTGCCGGCCAGTGAGCTGTTCTTTTTTTCTCTCTTGGGCAGCCCTCCTCCGAGCACACATGGCAGCGTGCTGTAAATTCGCCAGAACTTCCAACTGCGCCTTCTCTGAGCACAGGCGCCCTTCGCAGCTTGGTTAGTAGGTCATCCTTCCTTCCGCCTTTTTCTTGCTTTTCTTATGTTTTTGTCTTTTCGGCATATTGGTCTCCTGCTGGAGCTGTGGGTATCGGTGCTGTCGATAACTGCCGTTTGGGCGCAGCCCGATGTGCAAAGACGGCTGCAAACGCAGCTCATTCTCGCCGAAGATGGCGACGTCATCGAACTGCCTGCCGGGCGCATGGAGTTTACCAACACGCTCTGGCTCGACGGCAAGCGCCGCATTACCCTGCGCGGCGCCGGTACTGACCGCACGGTACTGTCGTTTCGCCACCAGCAGCAAGGCGCCGAAGGACTTAAGATAACGAATGCCGCCGACGTCGTGATAGAGGGTTTCACTATCGAAAACGGTCGGGGCGACCTTATCAAAGCCCAACAAGTACAGGGCTTGGTGCTTCGCAATATTAAGGCCCAATGGACGGGCAAACCGCGCAAAACCAACGGCGCCTATGCGCTCTACCCTGTGCAGTGCGTTCGGGTGCGCATCGAGCGCTGTACCACCGTGGGCGCCTCTGACGCGGGCATTTACGTGGGGCAGTCCGACAGCGTTTGGGTAAACGGCTGCTTGGCTTACCACAACGTAGCGGGTATCGAAATAGAAAATACGACTAACGCCTGGGTGTGGAGCAACACGGCCCGCGACAACGCCGGCGGTATCCTGGTCTTCGACCTACCCGACCTACCCAAAAAGCGCGGCGGACGCGTGCTGGTGTGGAAAAACGAGGTGGTGCACAACAACCATCGAAATTTTGCGCCCAAGGGCAACATAGTGGCCAACGTGCCGCCTGGCACCGGCATCATGGTGTTGGCTACGCGCGAAGTGGAAGTGGCAGAAAACGCCCTGCGCAACAACCGGACGGCCTCAACCGCCATCGTCAGCTACCATCTTTCGCGGCTGCCCATCCAGGACACGGCGTATGTACCTTACCCATCCGAGGTCTATGTGCACCACAACACCTATTGTACGAGTAAACGCAAGCCCACGTGGAAGCATCGGCTGGGCTTCTTGCTTTGGTGGAAATTTGGGCGCCGCCCGCCGCACATCCTCTACGACGGGCTGACGGCCCCGGGGACCTCCGAAGAGCGCCTTTGCATCCAGCACAACGAAAACGGCTCCTATGCCAACCTGAACGCTGCGCAAAATTTCAAACAGATTAGCCGCCATGTTGCACCACACGATTGCTCGCTGCCCCTGTTGCCTCGGCCAGAATAAGTCGCTCCTTTTAGCTTGTGGGTTGATGGCTGCAGCGCTGGTGTTAGCAGCCTTTGATTGGCCTGCGCCTCGCCCCAAACAGCGCCTTTCGGAGTACGGCTTCTTCGTTGGTCCGTTAGCGCAGCTACAGCCGGCGGCTGACGTTCTGTCCTATGAAGTGAACGCGCCGCTGTTTAGCGATTATGCGGAAAAAGCCCGCTTCATTGCTTTGCCACCGGGCACGCGCATGCTCTTTCGGGCGCAAGGCCCTTTTGACTTTCCAGAGGGGAGTGTTTTAATCAAAAACTTCTTTTATTTTCACAAAAAACAAAACCCTGAGCAGGGGCGGCGGATAGTAGAAACGCGGTTGTTGGTGCGCGAAGCCGAAGGGTGGCGAGCCCTTACATACGTGTGGAATGCGGCGCAGACTGAAGCATTCCTCGAAGTGGCAGGCGCGGAAATGCCGGTGGAATGGAAAGATGCGACAGGAAAACGCCGCACGCTGCACTACCAGGTGCCGAACATTAACCAGTGCAAAGGCTGCCACGCTACCGACGGACAGCTGGTGCCCATTGGCGTGACGGCAGCGCAGCTCTTACGGCGACGCGACGACGCTTACCCGTTAGCCCAGTGGGTGGCGGCAGGGCGGTTAGCTGTAGGAGACAAAGCCCAGCTGACAGACGCCGTGCCGCTGGCCGACTACGAAAACCCAACTTTGCCCATAGAAGCGCGGGCGCGGGCCTATCTGCATGCCAACTGCGCACACTGCCATAACGCGCGCGGCCCAGCCAGCACAAGCGGCCTCTTCCTCGAGGCAAGCCAAACCGACCCGATGCGCCTTGGCGTGAACAAACCGCCGGTGGCAGCAGGGCGCGGTAGCGGCAACCGCAAATACAGTATTGCCCCTGGTAAGCCGCACGAAAGCATCCTGCTCTACCGCATGGAGCAGGACGACCCCGGCATCCGGATGCCCGAACTGGGGCGGCAGGTGGTGCATCGGGAAGGCGTCGAACTCATCCGCCAGTGGATTCACCAGCTGGCAGCGCCGTAGCCCTTTTGCCTGTTGGCAAGCCATTCCCTTCCTACCTTTGCCGCCATGCAGCAGGTTGCGCAGGTGGTCTTCTGGTGTAGTGCTTTGGCGCTAACGTATACGTACGTCCTGTATCCGCTCCTCATGTGGTGGCTGGCGCGAGGACGGCGCTGGCAACACGCCATGCACTCCGTGGAAGACCCAGACCTGCCCGTAGTTTCTGTGCTCATGGCAGCCCACAACGAGGAGCGCGTTATTGGAGAGAAGCTGTACAGCCTCGTCCAGCAGGAATATCCGCCGGACAAGTTGCGCATTTACGTAGGCTCGGATGGCTCAACAGACCGCACCAACGACTTGGTAGCCCATGCCTTTGACATCCATTTTCCGCTGCCTCATGCGCATTTCTCGGCCTTTCGGCAGCGGCGCGGTAAGCCGCCCGTTATCAATGACCTAGCGGCCTTAGCTCGAGCAGACTTTGAGCGGCTATATGGCAACCAGCCTAGGCTCACCCACGTGCTCGTGCTTACCGACGCCAGCGTCATGCTCGAGCCGCAGGTGCTTTATCGCTTGGTGCGACACTTCAAGGACAGCCGCATCGGTACCGTGGATGCACATATG
>JBEQAD010000082.1:0-11912 GCA_041640515.1 Saprospiraceae bacterium
TGCCTGGGGTTTTTACCTTGGAGATGGCCTCCTCCATGGAGATATAGTGTATCTTGTTATTTCGTATACCGACCATAATGCCGGATTGACCTTCGATGAGCGCCTCTACGGCGTGAAAACCCAGCACGCTGGCCAGCACTCGGTCAAAAGCCGACGGAGAGCCTCCGCGCTGCAAGTGCCCGATGACAGTAACCCGTACATCGTCATAGTCTTTGACGCGCTCCGATACCCGTTCGGCCAGCGAATAAACATTGCCCATACGGCTTTCCTCAGCCACAATGACGATGCTAAAGAGCTTGTGCCGGGCAGCACCACGCTTAAGCAACTTGACCAGTTCTTCAAAGTCCATATCTTCTTCTGGGATAATCACACCGCCTGCGCCACCGGCAATGCCCGTGTGCAGGGCAATGTAGCCCGAGTGGCGACCCATCACCTCGACAAAGAACAGCCGGTTGTGTGAGTCAGCCGTGTCTCGAATGCGGTCAACGGCCTGCACAGCTGTATTGACTGCCGTATCAAAACCAATGGAAAAGTCGGTGCCGTAAAGGTCGTTGTCAATGGTTCCCGGCAGCCCGACGATGGCGATATCTGGAAATTCGCGGGCGAACTGCAAGGCCCCACTGAGGGTACCGTTGCCTCCAATGGCGATTAAACCGTCAATGTCGTGGTAGGTCAGGTTTTCGTAAGCGCGTTTGCGGCCTTCAATGGTCATAAATTCCGGACAGCGCGCCGTTTTCAGCATGGTGCCTCCGCGGTGGATAATGTTGCTGACGTCGGACGTTTCCAGTCGTCGAATTTGACCGTCGATCATGCCTTGATAGCCGCGCCAGATGCCATACACGTGAAGGTCGTTGTGCAAGGCATTGCGCACTACAGCGCGAATGGCAGCATTCATGCCAGGGGCATCGCCACCGGAGGTGAACACGGCTACACGTTTGATATTGCTCATAAGTGAGAGAGGTTGGTTGGCGTTTGGCCAGCTCAATACACGGCCTTCATGTGGTACTCAGCCAAAGGGTAGATGGGCTTGCGGACAATCACTCCTAACTGAAGCGCACGCTCCTTCAGGCAGGCCGAGAGCACCTCGCTGAAGTGATGAGCGATAGAACCGACAAAGTGTACGGGTACACGCTGGTGGCCGGTATACTTGCGCACGTGCCGGTCAAGAAACTCGCCGAGGCTATCGGCCACCAAGCGCCTTATGAAAGGGTGTTCGATATGCCCGCCCAAGAATTGGGTAAAGGTGGCGATATAGGTGTTACCCCCTTTCTCGTAAACGCGATTTTTGATTACGGTAGGGCCCTCTGGGTGTTCTGTGTTGAAGGCGTTGTGCAAATCGGGTGGCAGCTCGCGATAATACCAGGCGCGCAGCAATGCCTTTCCCATGTGGGTGCCGCTGCCCTCGTCGCCCAATAGCCAGCCCAGAGAGGGAACATTGTCCACAATTTGCCGCCCGTCGTAGTAACAACTGTTGGAGCCTGTGCCCAAAATACAGGCGATACCAGCATTGCGCTGGCAAGTAGCTCGTGCTGCGCCCAACAAGTCGTGCTCTACCTCTGAGTGCGTGCTGGGAAACACCTTTCGAATAGCGCTCTCGATGATGCCTGCTCGTTCAGCGTCATGAATGCCAGCCCCGTAAAACCACAGGTTTTTCACAGCCACCCCAACTGGCAACTTGGGGCACAATTGGGTGCGCAAAATTTCCTCAATCTCTGCCGTGTCTTGAAAGAAAGGGTTGAATCCTTGCGTGCTGACCAACTCCTGGTCGCGCCTACCTTTGATGAGTAACCAATCGCACTTAGTAGAGCCACAGTCGGCAACGATGTTCATGTCTGTTGTGGAAAGAAGGTATCTAAAAAAGAAAAGCAATCTCGGCCTCTATTAGCCCAGATTACCAAAGACTTGCTGTTGTGTAGCACGGAATGCTAATAAGCGCAGCAAAAATAGAGCGGCACGTTTAAAAAGCTGAAGTCGCTAAAAAAGTGAACTCAAAGCTTGTACAATTATAAAACAAATTGTTTCTTTGTGGTCGACTTTTGAAACAAAACAAGCTAAGATGGAATTATACAACTCCTCCACTCGCATCGGCACCCAGAGGGCGGGCTATCAAGCTTCTAATGCGACTGCTCAAAACGACGCCCTGCTCTGGAAATGCTTAATTTTATTAGGGTTACTGTACCTTGTCTGGACTGACCGCATAGCTATCCACCTGAACTACGGCACAGTAGAGCCAACAGCCCAACCGGCAGCGGCCGCCTCTCTGGCTCCCACAGCTGCCCCTGCGATGCTCTCGGAAACCAGCATAGTAGCTCCACCGACGCCCACCTCTTTCACATCGCCCTTTGAGACCAGGCGCACTACGCTCGCCTTGCCTGCACACGCAAAAGGGCATATCCGCTTTGTGATAGACCCCGCTTTTGCTCAAAGGAATGGAGTGCCCTCTGATGAAGTGAAGCGGTCTTTAGAGCTGTGTCGGACGTACATCGAACGATATGCTCCGGTTGCTGAAGCAGAGATGCGGCATTTTGGCATCCCTGCCAGTATCACCTTGGCACAAGGCCTGCTGGAGAGCAATGCTGGCGACAGTCCCCTGGCGCGCAAAACCAACAACCATTTCGGCATCAAATGCTTCTCTCGAACGTGCAAACGCGGCCATTGTGTCAATTTTACGGATGACTCACACAAGGACTTCTTCGTACGTTATGATAATGCCTGGAGCAGCTTCCGGGCACATAGTCAGTTCCTAAAGAACAGCAAGCGCTACGCAGCGCTATTCAAACTCGACCCAACCGATTACCGCGCCTGGGCCCATGGCTTACAGAGAGCCGGCTATGCTACAGACCCCCTTTATGCAGAAAAACTCATTGCCATAGTTGAGAATCTGGGCCTGTCCCGATTCGATGATGCCTCGATGCCGTAAGGTCTTCGCGTATACAAGTAAAGCCCTTCTTGATGTTGAACACAGCGGGAAGGGCTTTTTCATTAGCCAAAAATAGCACTTAGGCTGCTTAGCCGCCCGTTTGAAGCGGTATGTTCTCTACTCCAGAGCCGCCTTGGCCTACAACGAGCACCGCTACAATGCATAGCACTGCCAGCGCACCCGCAAGTACCCAGGTGGCCTTTTCGATGAATTCGGTCGAGCGCGCTGCTCCAAACAGTTGTTGTGCCTGTCCGCCCAGCGTAGGGTCGATACCGCCGCCTTTAGGGTTTTGGATGAGGATGGCGGCCATTAATAGCACGCTCACCAAAGCAATCAATACCGTCAGTGTTGCTAACATTTTCTTAAGTTTGTTTAGTCAAAGCCTCAATTTGGGCGGCAAAGAACGCGCTTTTTTCGGGATACAGCGCTATCAAGCGTCGATACATTTCAATCGCTCTATCGCGGTGGCCTTGCTGTGCGTACAAGCGTGCCAGCGTTTCAGAAATGACGGCTGGGTTTTCGCTGATGCTTTTTCGGGCCAGCTGTTGCGCTGCGCTTGCAGCAGTTTCTAGCTTTGTCGAAGGAACTTCTGGTGGTGCCGATGCGGCCGTAGGCCGAGAGATGGGAACGAGAGTGAAGTGATTAGCCCACTCGGCAAAGCTCAGAAAGCGCTCCTCGCTGTCCATCTCTGTAGGTGTTTCTCCAGGAGGAATGGTTGTTTCCTTCGAAGAGAGGAGAGCCTTGCCCTCAGCGACGTCGAGCGGACCAACTTGCACTGGCAAGAGCTCTTCTTCCACAGGTGAAAGTACTTCGTTATCAGTAGCGGCTGTTTGCTTTTGGGATGTTTCAGCCAGGGGTAAAGCTTCCTTTGGAGGAGACACTTCTGTCGGCGGTAACGAGGGCAGTTCGAGGCTTTTTTCCTTTTCTAATGTGGTCTCAACGGGCGGCTCGGCGATATTTCGTTTGCTCAGGAGTTTAAAGTCGAGGGCGCCCAGTTCCACGGCCGCTAAGGGATCTACCATCTCTTGTGTCAAGACGAAAAGACGCGTACGGTCGAGGCTGTATGCAGCTGCAGTGGCGCGGTTGCGCTCTTCGTCGGGTCGGTTTTCTTGTGAAGACTTAAGCCACAGCAACAAACGCAAGTTGGCCACATAAGGGTAAGTGAGGGTCAGCGTTTTCAGCTCCTCATATGGAACAGTGGACAATAGGTCAGGACTTTGCAGAAATCGTTGGAAGCGTTCGTATGTCATAGCTCTAAGTGGTGAAAAGAGCGCTACCAGTTATTAAAGGCGGCGTTGAAAATATCCTCAAGGAGTTGGTCGGCGATTTGGCGAATAAGGACATCCTGGATACTCAGCAAATCCTGGTCAGCGCCAAATTCAGCAAAGTGACTAAAGGTGCGCTCCGCAGGCCAGGAGCCTTCTGCTCCTTCGATGTTGACGGTGTACAGTAACTGCAAGCGAATTTCCAGGCGGTTTAACGAAACGGTTTCACCTGGCTTGGGCGCTACAGGCACGACGCGGAAGTCGCTAATGCGTCCGGTAAATTCAGCATCGGGAGCCTCGCTAGTTAGGCGCAGTGGCGTCTCCGTGCGGATTTTGTCTTTCAGTCGCTCGGTGAAGTCCACCGCGAGGGTAGGCGGTGCCCCTATAGCGCTGTTCTCTAGGTTTTGGACAAAAAACGTCTTCACCCTAGGGTCAATGGAGATGCCTTTGAGCGAGTAGCACCCTTGCTGGAGCAGAGTAATTAGAAATAAGATAAAGGCAGATAAGGTGCGCATAATGAGGCCGGTTATTTCTAACGTTTTCATTCCCACTCGATGGTAGCAGGTGGCTTAGTGCTGATGTCGTATACGACGCGGTTGATACCTTTAACGCGGTTGACGATGGTGCTCGATACATCGGCCAAAAAATCGTAGGGCAGTCGACTCCATTCGGCGGTCATGCCGTCGGTGCTATTGACGGCGCGCAGAGCGATGGTGCGCTCGTAGGTGCGTTCATCGCCCATGACACCGACGGATTGGATGGGCAGCAAGATAGCGCCCGCTTGCCAGACTTGTTCATACAAGCCGTATTCCTTGAGTTTTTGGATGTAAATAGCGTCGGCCTCCTGGAGTAGCCGTACCTTTTCGGGAGTGATATCGCCTAAGATGCGGATGCCCAATCCTGGCCCAGGGAAAGGGTGGCGATTGAGGATGTCGGTCGAGATGCCCAACTCGCGGCCTACACGGCGTACTTCGTCTTTGAAAAGCATTCGGAGCGGCTCGACGATTTTAAGGTTAAACTTTTCCGGCAGGCCGCCCACGTTGTGATGGCTTTTGATGGTAACAGACGGCCCGTGAACGCTGACCGACTCGATAACATCGGGGTAGATGGTCCCTTGGCCTAACCAATGGCAGTCCGCATGGGCACGCGCTTCTTCCTCGAAAATCTCTATGAACAGACGTCCAATGATTTTCCGTTTGGCTTCTGGATCACTCACTCCTCGCAGGGCGTCGTAAAAACGCTCCTTGGCATCTACCCCCTCTACGTTCAGTCCCATACCTTGATAGGCATGCAGCACCATTTCGAACTCGTTTTTGCGCAAGAGTCCGTTGTCCACAAAAAAGCAGAACAGCCGGTCACCGATAGCGCGATGGAGCAAAGTAGCGGCTACGGTTGAGTCCACACCGCCAGAGAGCGCCATGATGACTTTGTCCTGGCCGATTTGCTGCTGTAGGGCAGCGATGGTTTCTTGTATGTAATGCGCAGGCGTCCAATCGGCGCTGCAGCCACAAATGTCAATGATAAAGTTTTTCAGAAAAATACCACCTTCCAATGTATGGTAAACCTCTGGATGGAATTGAATCCCATACACCGGTGAGCGGCTGATCGCCTCTTCGGCGCGATAAATAGCAACGGGAATGGAGTCGGTGCCAGCCAATGCCCGAAATCCTTCGGGTAGCTGGAATATGGTGTCACCATGACTCATCCAAACCTGAGAATGCGAGGAAATGCCCTGCAGGAAAGGGTCTGAAGCGTCGTACAAGACCAGCGAAGCTTTCCCATACTCGCGGCTTTCCGAAGGCGTCACCACTCCGCCATAATGGTCGGCCATAAGTTGTGCACCGTAGCAAATGCCCAAGATGGGCCGTTGTCCTACCAGCTGCTCTAAGGGTATTCGCGGGGCATCAGGCTGTTTGACCGAAAATGGGCTTCCAGATAAGACGATACCACGGACCTCAGGCGTCAGCGAGGGTAATTGGTGATAGGGTACGATCTCGCAGTAAACAGCAAGTTCTCGGATACGCCGCGCAATGAGTTGGGTATACTGCGATCCAAAATCGAGGATGACTATCTTTTCCATAATCCAGGGCAAAGGTAGCGAAAGCCGCACCCTATGCGGGGGGCCCAATACCTTTGCTTAAAAAACTGCCTTGTATCGGATTTCCATTATTACAGTAGCTTACAACGGTGCAGCCACTATTCGCGACACGTTGGAGAGTGTGCGCCAACAGACCTATCCCAACGTTGAGCATATCGTTATAGATGGCGCTTCTACTGACGGTACGCCTGATATTGTGCGCATGTACGACCATGTGACCCGGCTAATTAGCGAGCCGGATGGGGGCGCCTATGATGCCATGAACAAAGGTATTGCTCTGGCTAAAGGCGATATTATCGGACTGCTCCATGCCGATGATGTCTATGCCTCGCCCGACGCTTTGTACTGGGTTGCTGAGCAGTTGCAAGCCTCTGGCGCGGATGCTCTCTATGCTGACCTGCAGTACGTACGCCGGCAAAACCCTAAGCGCGTAGTGCGCCACTGGCGCTCTGGAGCATTTTCCCCAGAGCGGTTTTGCTATGGTTGGATGCCGCCACACCCGACGTTTTTTACCTACAGAAAGTACTACGAAGCCTTGGGCGGCTACCATACGGGTCTCCGAATCTCTGCCGATTACGAACTGATGTTGCGCTACCTGTATAAACACCGCCTTTCGGCTTGTTACCTGCCTCGTGTACTTGTGCGCATGCGCACAGGCGGCATGAGCAACGCTTCTGTCCGCCAGCGTTGGCGCGCCAACCGGGAAGATGGCTTAGCCTGGGCAATCAACGGCCTAAAGCCATGGCCTATCACCCTTTGGCTTAAGCCGTTGCGTAAAATTCCGCAGTTTTGGCCATGTCTGTTGCCCTGATGAGGTTTTCCCATGCCCTATTATGCGCCAGCAACAAACCCTGGCTGCGCTTGTTTCTTCTGCCCTTGATCCCTTGTTCACCTGAAATCCTTCCCAACGCTTATGCATAAAATTTTGGTCCCGTTTTCGGAGGTTCCGCATTTGTCGCGCACAGATGTAGCCTATGCGGAGCAAATGGCGGAGCTGAGGCCCTTTTATCGTTGGGCGCCCGCGCCAGAGCAGTTGCCTCATGTGCTGAATGCCCGCGCCCAAGCGCCGGTGCCTCGCGAGGTGCTTTCGGCGGTGCTGCTTGAACAGTACGCCCGCCTGCGTAGGGAAGAGCTTGTGTTGGCCAACATAGAAGCGTTAGGCCGAGAAGGGGTGTTTTGCATAACTACAGCCCATCAGCCAGCCCTCCTGTTAGGCCCCCTGTATTTTATTTACAAAGCCATCAGCACGATAAAGATGGCTGAGGAAGTAGAACGCTATACGGGGCATCGGGTTGTTCCTGTGTTTGTTTTAGGCAGCGAAGATCACGATCTTGAGGAGCTCAACCACGTGCAGCTGTTCGGTCGCGAACTGCGTTGGGAGCCGGGGCTGCGCGGCGCAGTAGGAGCAATGCCTACCCACACCTTGAGGCCGGTCTTGGAAGAGCTGCGTGCCATTCTGGGGGATAGCAACCATGCGAAGGAATTGTGGGAGATCCTCTGCGAGGCTTACGAAGAGCAGCCCACCTTTGCCGAGGCTACGCGTGCCTTGCTGCATCGCTTGTTAGGTCATCGCGGGCTTGTGGTTGCAGACCTAAGCGATGCCCGGCTAAAACGCTTCTTCATTCCTGTGATGCGCGATGAGCTGCTTCATCATACCGCTCACCAATTAGTAGGCCAGACTATCGAACGGCTAAAGGCCCTCGGTTACAAGGAGCAGGCTCCTCCTCGGCCAATCAATCTTTTTTATCTACAGCCGGGCAGTCGCGAGCGCATAGTGCAAGAGGGTGATCAGTATCGCGTGCTCAATACGCCGCTGATCTTCAGCCGCGAGGCACTACTTGATCTGCTGGAAACCCATCCGGAGCGCTTTAGCCCTAACGTCATCCTGCGACCGCTTTACCAGGAGATGGTGTTACCCAATCTTGCTTATGTGGGCGGTGGCGGAGAGCTGGCTTATTGGTTAGAGCGATTGCCGCTCTTCGAGCACTACCGCGTACCCTATCCTATGCTGGTGCGCCGCCATTCGGTGCTGTGGTTCGACAAGGACGCTATCAAGCGGTCGCTCAAATTTGGCTTCCCGCCCCAGCGCTACTTTGACGACACTGACACACTGGTGCGCGATTTTGTAGCTTCTCATGCCGATGCAGGCGTGGACTTGAGCGCCGAAATAGCCGACTTGCAGCGAATCTACGAACGTATTGCTCTGCGAGCAAAGGCAATTGATTCAACGCTGGAAAGCGCTGTGCGCGCCGATGCCGTCAGGGCACAAGGCCAACTACAGCAGTGGCAGAGCCGTTTGTTGCGGGCCGAAAAACAAAGGCATGACGTGGCTATTGCCCAATTGCGGGCCTTGCGGGAAAGGCTTTTTCCCAATGGCCGGTTGCAGGAGCGGGCTGATAACTTTATCCCCTATTACTTAAAATACGGCAGGCAGTTCGTAGAAACCTTGTTGGCTCATCTGACGCCGTTTGAAATGGGCTTTGTCCTTTTGGAAGATTGTTGAATCCTACTTTTGCTCTACTTAAGCCTTTGCCTAGCTTATGGCTAATCAGAAAAAGTACGTCTGTATTCATGGGCATTTTTACCAACCTCCACGAGAAAACGCTTGGTTGGAAGTGATAGAGCAGCAGGAGGGCGCTCGTCCTTATCACGACTGGAACGAGCGCATCAATTTTGAATGCTACGCTCCAAATGCAGCCGCACGTATTCTGGATGAGGAAGGATGGATTGTCAAAATTCGCAACAACTACAACCGTATCTCCTTCAATTTTGGCCCTACCTTGCTCACCTGGCTGGAGGCTAACGACCCAGAGACCTATTCCCTTATTTTACAAGCTGATCGCAATAGCCGGCGGCGCTTTGGTGGCCATGGCAATGCCTTGGCTCAAGTACACAGCCACCTGATTATGCCTCTGGCTAACTATCGCGATAAGGTGACGCAGGTGTATTGGGGGGTACGCGACTTCGAACACCGTTTTGGACGTTACCCAGAGGGCATGTGGCTGGCTGAGACCGCCGTGGATCTGGAGACGTTAGAAGTGTTGGTGGCACACGACATAAAGTTTACCATCCTGGCGCCCCATCAAGCAAAGGCAGTCCGTCGGGTAGGAGAGGACCTCTGGACGCCGACGGAAGCCAGCACGCTAGATACCCGCAGGCCATATTGGTGTACGCTGCCCAGTGGGCGCCGCATCGCCTTGTTTTTTTACCATGGTCCAGTATCGCAAGCGGTAGCCTTTGAGCGTTTGCTCAACGACGGTTGTGCTTTTGCAGAGCGCCTGTTAGGCCTCTTAGATGCCTCAGATGAGCCTCAGCTGGCCCATATTGCTACGGACGGAGAAACCTACGGCCATCACCATCGCTTTGGCGAGATGGCTCTGGCTTCAGCGCTCAACGTAATCGAAGAAAGCGGCCGGGCTGCACTTACCAACTACGGCCAGTACCTGGAGCTGTTTCCACCTCAGTGGGAGGTGCAAATAGCCGAAAACACCTCTTGGAGCTGCAGCCATGGCGTAGAGCGGTGGCGTAGCGATTGTGGCTGCAGTACCGGTATGCATCCAGGTTGGCATCAGCGATGGCGCAAACCCTTGCGTGACACTCTCGACTATGTGCGCGATCAGCTGGCGCCGGCCTATGAGCGCGAAGCAGGCCGTTTTTTCAAAGATCCTTGGAAAGCCCGGAATGACTATATCGAGGTTGTGCTTAACCGAACCGATAAGGTGCGCAATGCTTTCTTCCAAAAACACGCTCGACGGGCCTTAAGTGAGCTGGAAAAGGTGACGGCCCTGCGCCTGCTCGAAATGCAGCGCTTTGCAGTGCTCATGTATACCAGTTGCGGGTGGTTTTTTGATGAAATATCGGGCATTGAGACCAACCAGATTTTACAGTATGCCCTGCGAGCTATGGATTATGCCTATGAGACGACGGGGCATAGCCTGCACGCAGAGTTTGAAAAACGCCTTAAAGCGGCGCCTAGCAATCGCTATCCCGATGGAGCCACTAGCTACCTTCAAAACGTTGTCCCTGCGCGCATTACGCTGGAGCGCGTAGCAGCACATTTTGCTGTGGCTTCCCTCTTCGAGGAAAACCCTGAAGAGCTCAATCTACACAACTACTCTGCTCATGTAGAAGCCTTTGAGCGTATCGAGGCAGGAACACCGCGGTTGGCCATTGGGCGCCTGCGTATCCGCTCGCATCTAACCCAAGCCGAGCTAACCTACGCCTTTTCCACACTCTACTTAGGACAACAACACATTTTGGGGCATGTCTGTGATACGATTCCGCGGACTCAATTTGAAGAGGTGCGTCGCCACATTACAGCGTCCTTCCGCAAAGCCGATTTGGGAGCCGTCATCCAGCAGCAGCAGGAATACTTCGGTGCCCATCGCTTTTCCCTAGCTACCTTGTTTGCTGATGAGAAAATTCGCATCATGCGCGCCATTACGGCTCAGAGCCTCCAGTTGGCCGAAGTGAACCTGCGCAACGTCTTTAATGACAATTACCAACTTATCATTGGCTTACAAGACGCGGGCCTACCTGTGCCCGATAGCTGGCGCCATATTGCTGCTTACGTTCTAAACAACGATTTGCTGCGCTTTTTCCGGAACCATCAGAACAACTCCATTCAGATGCTTCGACGCGTGGCGCAAGACCTGCGCAACTGGAATCTTCGCCTGGCCGACGAAGAGGCGGTGCTTCACGCAGCAAGCCATTGCATTTACCGCGAGATTCGACGTTTGCGCCACGAAGATCCTCCGCTGACGCGCCTTCTGTGGCTTATCGACATCCTCGAAGCCCTTCAGGAAATGGAGCTGAAACCCGATATCTGGCGCAGCCAGAACCTTTTCTACCTCATCACTAAGGGCTATCGGCGCCAGGAGTGGGTGTTTATCAATGATAACTGGAAGGCTGCCTTTGAGCGCCTGGCGCGGCTCCTGCGCGTGCGCTTATGAGGGAAATGCTGTTTTTAAGAAGGGGCTACGATCCGCCGAGCGCGCGGTTTGTATATGGTGTTCTCTAACGAGTCCAGCGCCATTTGCCAGAGGTCTTCGTACGGAATGAGTTCGATGTCGTGCGACTGATTGGCAAAGTCTAAGGGGACGCGTTGTAGCATCTTCACGTAATTATCCGCATGTCGGATGACAGCAGCACGATGGAAACCCGCATCAGGCATAACCAACAGCATCTTAATAAAGCAGTTGCTGCGGTAATTGTCGTCGCGTTTTAGATAGCGGGTAGAGTATTTTTTTATGGCTTCCATGCGGTCAATAACCGCGTCGTAGTCTTTAGTTAGGATGAGATAGAGAATGTGGAAAATGAGAATAGGGATATTCATGCCACGCCGGTCCTTAGAGAAAATAGGCACATCGTTAAGAAAACGCATAATGCGGATGCGGCTGATGACGGTCTCTGACTCGTCGGGTTGGATACGGCCTATCTGAATAAGATAGAAGAGATAGGCTTCAAATATCTTCCATATTTGGCGGATACCTTCGGGTAATCCGCCGAAACGGCGATGTTTGACGGTCGTTTTGTAGATTCGATAAGCTTCCGGGTATTGCCCCGAATGAAGCGAGAGCAAGAGGAAGAGTTCCTGGTATTTGAACCAGTTAAACGAACCCTGCTCCAA
>JBEQAD010000083.1:0-3967 GCA_041640515.1 Saprospiraceae bacterium
TCGTCTGGAAAAAAATTAAAAAATAACCGCGGCGGGGTGATCGGGTGGTGCAGGCCTCCGCGGTAGTCCGGCCAGGCATACCCTGCCCTTCCGATGGATTACTTGGCAAACTTGGTGTTCGCGAACTTCTTGTTAAACTTGTCAATACGGCCTGCAGTGTCTACAAACTTCATCTTGCCCGTGAAGAACGGATGGCTGTAGGCCGAGATTTCCATCTTGACCAACGGATACTCTTGGCCGTCTTCCCAGACGATAGTCTCTTTGGTATTCACACAAGAGCGCCCCAAGAAAGCTTCGTCGGTCGAAATATCTTTGAACACCACAACACGGTAATTTTTCGGATGAATATCTTTTTTCATAATCGCAGAAGTAATTGACGCCAAAAAAGGCGGGCAAAGGTACAGCGGCTCTTTACTTTTTTCCAAGTAACTTCTTTACTTTTCTTCTGCAGACTTAGCCTGTTCGTAGCGCAGTACCAAGGCGCGATGTGTGCGCCACACCTGGGGGATGAGCGCGTGTTGTCCATCGTTGACAATGACAAAATCAGCCAGGAGCACCTTCTCCGCTTCGGGCATTTGGTGCCGCATACGCGCGCGCACGGCGTCTTCGCTTACCCCATCGCGCTGTATAACGCGGCGGATACGCAACGCTTCGGGCGCAGTGACGACGATAAGCGCGTCTAACCATCGGTAGCTTCCGCTCTCGACCAGTAGAGCAGCCTCTTTTAGCGTATAAGGGCAACCCAAAGCCGCCTGTTGCTCATGCCAGGCGAAACTGTGGCGCTCTACCGCCGGGTGAACGATGGCGTTGAGCGCCGCCAACAAGGCAGCATCTGCAAACACGCGCTGTGCTACATAGGCACGGTGATACGTTCCGTTGGGCAAATAGGCCTCTGGCCCTAGAAGGGCTATCACCTCCGCCCGCACCTGAGGGTCGTGCTCGACGAGCCATTTAGCCCATGCATCCGCATCGTATACTGGAATGCCCAGTGCACCAAACAAATGGCAAACGGTTGTCTTGCCGCTGCCAATGCCGCCGGTAATGCCAACGCGAAGGGATAAAAGCATAGGGAAAGGAGGCCTAAAGAATACCTACAGCGCTGCTCTGCAGGCTGGTTAGTGTATTTGAAAACGCAGATACTTGATGGTACGCCCTTCAGCCAGGTGCATGATTTCGTAGCGCGTGCGAATACCCAGCTCCGACCAAGGCAACGGCTTGGCGTAGATATCGGTGTCGGCGTACAACAGGCGACACTGCGGGTCGTTGACAATGGTTTTCAGGGTAAATTGAAAAAAGTTTGAGTCGTCGTGCTTGAGGTGAACCAGCCCTCCAGGGCGCAGGATGCGGCGATATTTTTCCAAAAAAAACGGCGACGTCAGCCGCCGATTGACTTTGCTGGGACGCGGGAAAGGGTCAGGAAAAGTAATCCAAATTTCATCCACCTCGCCCGAAGCGAAAAAGTGCTCGATGACTTCGATGCGAGTGCGCAAAAAAGCCGCATTGGCTAAGTGCTCCTCCAGCGCTGTCTTGGCGCCGCGCCAAAGGCGATTGCCTTTGACGTCCACACCGATGAAGTTCCGGTCGGCAAATTGCCGAGCTAGCGCCACGGTGTACTCGCCGCCCCCGCAGGCCAGCTCCAACACTACAGGATTGTCGTTGCAGAAATGCGTCTGCCGCCATCTGCCTTTTAGGTCAACGGGCTGCATGCCAGCCCCTACCAATGAGGGCGATTGGACGTTGTAGCACTCGTACACATTGGGAAAAGACAAGACTTCGGCAAACTTCTGCAGCTTGTTTTTGCGGCTCATACTTTGGGCCTGGGTTTGCGAAAGGTGGCGCAAGGTCTCGCAGTTTGAGAAACCTTGCAAGGCCTCCTGCGCGGCACTGCTTCAGCAGTGCGCCTGTCCTTGGCATTACCACATATGCACCAAACCCAGCTGCCCTCCCAAAGAGACAGGAAGGGGCAAGGGCCTTCCTTCAGCATCTCTGTGGGCAAAGGCTCCAACAATCGCAGGCTCTAAGGATAGCAACCAGTGGCGGCTCCAGTGGTAAGTGGCGCCAACAGAAAGCCAATAGCCGACCGACAATGAGCGCGCGGGCGTCCATGCGATGGTAGGGCTATCGCCCAGCGCCAATTGCAAACGGTGGTTCTGGGAAACAAAAGATGTCAAATTCAGCTCGCTTTTCAAGAGAACGTCAGCTACCACGCCGGCACGCACAGTACTCAGTAGGCGACCGTTGCCTATCGTGTAAGTGGCTAACAGAGGCACATGTAGCCACTGAGTGCGCTCGATAGCTTCCGCACGCATCACAACAGGCTCCGTATTTAGAAGCGGATCAGAGGTATTGGTTGGCTCCATACGCAAGTCTATAGCTGCCGATCCTCCATAGGTGTTTAGGCTATAGGAGAATTCCCGACGCGATGGGAAATGTCCGCCTCCTCCAGGCAGTTTGCGCCCATCGCCAAAGCGAAAACGGCTGACGTGCACCGTGACGTTCTTATTTTCTAAGAAAACCAGACCGACTTCCATGCCCCAGCGACGAGCACTTATATGTTTTCCCGCGCGAACACCCAGAGCAAGTGAGGGCCGCTGTTCTTGTGGCTGGCTAAGAACTGCCGGGCGAAACGGTCTTCCTGGAGGGGGGGCCTGCACTGACAGGGTTACTTGAGGCGGCAAGGTGTACATCCACGAAGCGTACAGACCCAAGGTCCAGCCTCGAAGTGGACGCGCCAGGCGCGTGGTCAGAGGCTGCGGCATCATTGTACCCATGCCAGGAGCGCATCCGCTTTCGACGCTCAAGCATAGAGGTGGCAGGCTGCTCGGCGCACCCAGAGAGGGCAAAGCTGAGGTTTGCTCTGCCAGCACCTCTTCTGCTGCCTGGTCAGAGTTGATCAGTGGGTTCAAAGACGTTATTAGTTCAGTGGAATTAGGTGTCTGTTTTTTTTCATAAGCAGTGGGTGGGTGCTTAGAGAAATACTCCTGTTGAATGGAAGCGGGTGAAATTTCTGGTTGCCAAAAGCGGAACGATGGCGCTCGCCGCGGCTGTTTTTGCAGGTTTTCTGCAGAAATAGCTGGTGTGCGGGAGACGGACAGCTCGGGCAGTGCGCTCAGCTGCTCTTCAGGCGGGACTAAGCCGCACTTTTGGTCTCGAGGAAAGGAGAGAACCAGGGCCGTTAGGTTGTCCGCTGAACGGGCTGCTGTGTCGCTATCGAGAGGCATAGGAGCTAGAGCCGGCTCCGAACGATGCCATGAGCGAGTGGGGTCAATAAGGGTGAGGACTACCAGCGCCGCGGCCGCTGCGGCAGCCAAAAGAAAACGATAAGGTTCCCACCAAGGCTGCGGAGCCGCTGCGGCAGGGGAGGCTAAATCCGCCTCGACGCGCTCCCATAGATCGTCAGGAGGCGCCTTTTCGTAGTCGCTTAAATTCTGGCGGAAGTAATCCTCTAACGGATCGCGGATATGGTTTTCTTTCATAGTGCGCTATTTGGTGAAGCTGCACTCAAGCGATCGGCGTAGATGTGCTTTTGCTCGAGACAGTTGAGATTTTGATGTACTAACAGAAATGCCTAAGATTTCTGCGATTTCCGGATGTGAATAGCCCTCTAGCACATACAGATTGAATACGGCACGAAAACCGGGTGGTAGCTGTTGGAGCAAGCGAATAAGGCGATCGGCGGGCAATTCTTCTTCCCACCTAAAGGAGTCCGTATCGTCTGGGAGATCAACCTCATCCAGCTCTGTTGTTATGATGCGGCAGCGCTGTTTTTCAATATGTTGCAAAGCCGTGTTGATAAAGATCTTGCGCATCCAGCCTTCAAAATGGCCTTTACCGCCGTACTGACCTAAGTCGCGGAACACCCGTACAAAGCCTTCCTGACAGAGGTCCTCAGCTTCCACGCGCGAGCTGGCATAGCGCAAGCAAAGGGCAAACAGTTTGCCTGTGTAGCGCTCATACAGCGCGCGCT
>JBEQAD010000083.1:3977-11847 GCA_041640515.1 Saprospiraceae bacterium
TGTGCCCGCCGGTCCCCTTGCAGGCAAGCCTCCAGTTCCGAAGCGTTCATGCCGCTGATTTTTCTGCTGTGCCTTTTTTCAGTTAGGTCGGTGGCCGTGCGAAAGGGTTGCATTTTCACGAGCGGTTATTTTTCTCCTGCAGGCTACTGGGGGCATCTTCAAAGCACCATACCACCTCTTTTCGACCAAAAGCAACTAAGCCTTCGGAAGTTTCCAGGACAAGGTGACCATCCGGCAGAATGTCCACAGCAGTAGCCTCGAAACAGCGCCCATCGGGATAGGCGAAGGTGCGGCGCTGGCCAAAGCCTAACAGATGCTGGCGGTAAGCCCGGCGCAAGAAGGCTTTTTGCCCTTTTCGCAGCTGCAGGTAGCGTTGCTCGATCGCCTCAAAGAGACGCTCGAGCACTTGAATGCGGTCGAACGAACGACCGCAAGCTAAAGCCAAAGACGTAGCTTTGGGTGCCTCTGCCGAAAAATAGCGCTGGTTGACGTTCAGACCAATACCTACCACGGCATGTTGCCAGTGCGCGCCGTGCAGCCCGCACTGAATGAGAATGCCCGCCGTTTTGCGCGTATCCAGGTAGATATCGTTAGGCCATTTAATAGCTACCGGCAAAGCAGTGATTTCTGCCACAGCATCCCGAGTGGCTACGGCAACGGCCTCGCTGAGGAGCCACTGTTCGGAGAATTCCAGCCAGGTAGGGTACAGAATGATGCTTACTAACAGGTTCTCGCCCGGCGCGCTGCACCAACGGCTGCCATATTGTCCTCGTCCGGCTGTCTGGTTGTCAGCCAACACGGCCGTACCCTCCGGTGGCTTACTTTTTGCCAATAGATCAAGGGCATAATCGTTAGTGGAAGGCAGGGTTTCGAAGGCGTGCAAAACCTTTCCTACGAAAAGAGTGTTTCCCATGCGTTTTGAACAGCTGCTTTTTTCTAACCAAACATATGACCTATCTTTGGACAGTAATGGATGGAGGTGCTAATTTTAGCCTGTTTTTCGTCCGTTTCTACTCATTATTCTGAATTAAATACTGCAGCAATTTGAATAGCACAACCGCTATCCGCCAATTTCCCTCGCGCGATTCGTACACGGAACAGCTCAACGAGCTCATTATTGAGGGTATCCGCGATAAGAAAGGCAAAAACATCGTCCAATTAGACCTGCGCAACCTCGGCGACGCTCCAGCGGATTTTTTTATCATTTGCGAGGGCGACTCCAGCACACACATTAAGGCTATTTCAGACAGCATTTATAAAAAAGTAAAGGAGGTATTGCACACTATGCCCTCCCACACTGAAGGTTCGTTGAATGCGCGATGGGTTCTAATGGATTATTTCAACACTATTGTTCACGTCTTCTACCCAGAAACACGCCATTTCTACGATTTAGAGCAATTGTGGGGCGACGCAGAAATTACTGAGTTCGCCAGTGTGTAAGAACAGTTGCCCTTTTCACTAAAAGACTATTTATTATGAGCAACGATAAGCGCATGCGCAACGGCGAGCATCAAGACGAGTTGCGCCCTAAACGCAGCGACTCCGACCCGAGCGAAGGGCCGCGTTTCAGTTTTACTTGGATTTACATCCTTATTGGGCTAGCCCTTTTAGGTTTACAATTGTCACGTATGTTTGTTGCTCCGCCCGCTATTACATGGCAGGAGTATGAGCAGATGGTGTTTGCTGGCGACGTCGAGCGCGTAGTAGTGGTTAATGAAAAAGTAGCCCGCGTTTTTATCAGACCCGACAGCCTATGTAAGTATTTCGAGCGCCTCCACATCGAAGACCGCGACGGCGATTGCCGACCCGACAGAACGGCCTGGAATTTTAATCCTACCCAGGCATTTATGACGTTCGAAGTAGGCCCTATCGAGATTTGGAAAGAGCGTACGAGGGAGCTTGATTTGGCCTTAGCCAAGGAGAAGCGTCCTAAAATTCCCTATGATTTTAAGACCGAGTCCGACTGGTTAGGCTCTACGCTGCCGTACTTACTGCCCTTGCTGCTGCTCGTGGTGTTGTGGATATTTATTCTACGGCGCGTGGGCGCTGGCGCTGGCGGACCTGGAGCACAAATATTTAATATCGGCAAATCGAAGGCGACGCTTTTTGATAATAACTCGCGGGTGGACGTCACATTCGCCGATGTGGCTGGCTTGGACGAGGCCAAGGAGGAAGTCATGGAAATTGTGGACTTTCTCAAAAATCCGAAGAAATACACGGCATTAGGGGGAAAAATACCGAAAGGTGTCCTATTGGTTGGGCCTCCAGGTACGGGTAAAACTCTGCTGGCTAAGGCTGTAGCCGGAGAGGCAGGTGTTCCCTTCTTTTCCATTTCTGGCTCCGACTTTGTTGAAATGTTCGTGGGCGTTGGGGCCTCGCGGGTACGCGATTTGTTCCGTCAGGCGCGCGAGAAGGCGCCCTGCATCATTTTCATTGACGAGATAGACGCTATCGGCCGCGCGCGCGGACGCGGCGCTATTCAGGGGGGCAATGACGAGCGCGAGAACACGCTCAACCAGTTGCTTGTAGAAATGGACGGCTTCCCCACCGATAAAGGCGTCATCCTTATGGCTGCGACCAACCGCCCAGACATTCTCGACCAGGCGCTGTTGCGACCTGGCCGCTTCGACCGCCAAATCGGTATCGGACGCCCCGATATCAAAGGCCGCGAACAGATCTTCCGAGTGCATCTCAAGAACATCCGCATCTCTCCCGATGTAACTCCCGAAGCACTGGCCGAAATGACTCCGGGCTTTGTGGGTGCCGATATCGCTAACGTGTGCAACGAAGCTGCTCTCATTGCTGCGCGCCGCAACAAGAGCGCCGTGGACATGGAAGACTTTAACTACGCTTTGGATAAGGTCATCGGCGGCTTAGAAAAGAAGAATAAGATCATCAGCCCAGAAGAAAAGCAGATCATCGCCTATCACGAGGCAGGCCACGCCATCTGTGGCTGGTATTTAGAGCATGCCCACCCGTTGGTGAAGGTGACCATCGTGCCGCGTGGGTTAGCTGCCTTAGGGTATGCGCAATATTTGCCCAAGGAGCAATACATCACCCGTAAGGAAAAACTGCTCGATGAAATCTGTATGACCTTAGGCGGGCGCGCTGCCGAGGCTGTTGTCTTCAATAAGATCAGCACTGGCGCCCAAAGCGACCTGGACTATGTCACTCGGCTGTCCTATGAAATGATTGTCAACTACGGAATGAACGAGCGCATCGGCAACGTGTCGTACTATTCCATGCTTAACGATACCTTCATGCGGCCGTTCTCCGACCAAACGGCTTACCTCATTGACCAGGAGGTGAAGCGCACCATAGACGAGCAGTACGAGCGTGCCAAAAGCCTGCTGCGCGAAAAACGCCGCGAGCTGGACTTGGTGGCTAAGGCGTTATTGGAAAAAGAGGTGCTCCACCGCACAGATCTGGAGACCTTAATCGGCAAACGTCCTTTTGCTGACCCCACGCCAGGCGAAAGTGCTGCCCTGCCAGAAGTAGAGCCTACTAGTCGAGACGACGATGAATAGTTCCTATCCCTTTTTCACTGCTGGACCTGAGCACCGCAGCTCAGAACCACAACGCCTAATCGCCTACAAGGCAGCGTTGCAGCAGCAGCGCATGCCCGTTTACCGAAAGATCGTGGGCGTTACGCGGGCTGTGCTCATTGGCTCGGTGGTGGCCGCGATAGCGCTATTCCTTATCATCAGCCTAACGGCTATCCCATCCTTTCAAGAGTTGGAAAATCCGCGCTCAGCTATCGCCAGCGAGGTACTGGCCGAGAACGGCGAGGTTCTGGGGCGTTATTTTGTGGAAAACCGCGTGCCCGTTACCTACGATGAGCTCAGCCCTTACCTGGTGCAGGCCCTCATTGCCACAGAAGATGAGCGTTTCCGCGAGCACAGCGGCGTAGATGTTCGCGCAGTAGCAAGGGTGCTGGTGCGCACCGTTCTGCTTCGCGACCAGAGCGCCGGCGGGGGCTCCACCATTACCCAGCAGCTGGCCAAAAACCTGTACTCCGACCGCAACTTTGCCGGTATGAACAAGGCGGAAAAAATACTGGCACTCCTCTATCGAAAAATTCGCGAGTGGATTACGGCCATTAAGTTGGAAAAGCGCTACACCAAAGAGGAAATCATCGCCATGTACCTCAACCAAGTAGATTTTGTGAATAATGCTTACGGCATTCGAGCGGCAGCCGAAGTCTACTTTGGAACCACTCCTCAAAAACTCAAGATAGAAGAGGCAGCCACGCTGGTAGGTATGCTCCAAAATCCCTCGCGCTACAACCCTAATACCTACCCCGATCGCTGCATCCGCCGCCGCATGGTAGTGCTTTTCCAGATGTGGCAAAACGGCTACATCACAGAGCGTCAGTACGATAGCCTCAAAGTGCTGCCGCTGGACATGAGCCGTTTCAGGCGCGTTTCCTTTTCTGATGACACCGCACCTTACCTATGCGCTGAGCTGAAAAAAGACGTCCAGGCTATCCTGGAATCTCCAGAAGCCCGAAAGCCCGACGGTGGCATCTACAACATTTATCGCGACGGGCTGCGCATTTACACCACCATCAACCCTGTTTATCAACGCCATGCCGAAGCCGCTGTGGCTCAACATATGGCAAAGGCTCAGCAGCGATTCTTTCAAGTGTGGAAGGGGCGCGACCCTTGGACGTACAAAGGCCGTGAGACTACTCCCGCTGAAATTGAACTGCGCCAAGAGGAATTGCGCAAGCTCATACGCACCAGCGAGCGCTACCAGCTCCTATGGCCCAAGTTCATGGGAGAAATTAGCGACAACCTCCAGCGGAAGTACAACTTTGACCTCCAAGATGCCGATATCCAGCGCATGATGGCCCAAGAGAAAGATGACAAAACTCTTGCGACTTACGTGGCCAAAAACTGGATTTCTGCTGAAAAGGCCGCCCTGTACCGGCAAATTCTGAATAGCCGCGACTGGCTGGACATTAAGAGACAATGGCTCGCGCTCCAAACGGCCATCATGCGGCAGTACCAACAAAAAGTACCCATGAAAGTGTTCCACTGGGAAAGCCCACGCTTCGAGAAAGACACCTTCATGTCGCCCTACGATAGCCTGCGTTATCACCGCATGTTCCTACAGACAGGTATGCTTGCCCTCGACCCCATTACTGGCGAGGTAAAGGCGTGGGTAGGAGGGATTAACTTTAAATATTTTAAGTACGACCACGTGCGCACAATGCGCCAAGTAGGTTCTACTTTCAAGCCCTTCGTTTATGCCACTGCAATTGCGCAGCAAGGCATCAGCCCTTGTTTTCAGGTGTACGACCAGGCTGTAACTATTCCAGCGCGCTACCAGGGTTTTACTAACATTGTAGACTGGACGCCCAAAAATGCCACCGGTAATTACTCAGGTAGCCTGCTAACCCTCAAAGAAGCGCTCAAAGGGTCCGTCAACTCTGTGAGTGCTTTCCTCATGAAGCAAATGGGCAGCACCGAACCCGTGCGCGGTCTGCTGCATCATATGGGCATAGACTCCGCGGCCCGCCGCCCTGATGGTGAATATCGCATTCCTAAGCAACCGTCCATTTGCTTAGGCGCTGCCGATCTGACCGTGTGGGAAATGACCGCCGCTTACGCCACTTTCGCCAATGAAGGCATGTTTGCCCATCCCTACGTTATCAAGAAAATCGAAGACCGCAATGGGCGAGTTCTCTACCGCGCGCATCCAGAAGAGAACCCTGCATTACCGCCAAACGTTAACTATGTCGTTCTGGACATGCTCAAATACAACGTCAGCGGGGCCCCCGGTATGCGCGAACTAAAGAGCGAAGTGGGCGGCAAAACCGGCACCACCAATGACTATTCCGATGCTTGGTTTATGGGCTTGACACCTACCCTCGCCGTAGGTACGTGGGTCGGCGGAGAAGACCGCTGGATTCGATTCCTTTCCTTAGCCGATGGGCAAGGCGCCCGCTTGGCTCGCCCCATTTTCGCTACTTTCATTCATCGCTTAGAGCAGGACCCCCAATCGGGCTATCAATTTGCCGCCCGCTTCAAGCGACCAGATGGCGACCTTGAAATTGAAACCGACTGCAGCAAATACCTGAACCACCGCCCCGCCACCGACGAGGAAGACTTCGGGCATGACCGCTATCAAGACGAGGCGACTAACGCCACCGAGGCCACCCGCATCAAGCCGTCGGGGCGAAGAATAGACGAAGGTTTCTAACTACAGGATGCACTGGCTTATCCTATGAGCATATCTGAACTTATTCACCGCCGACGCGCCATCTATCCTAAGGCTTATCTCTCTGAGCGCCCCATAGAGCGCGCCACCTTGGAGCAGCTGCTGGAAAATGCCAATTGGGCGCCCACGCACAAACTCACAGAGCCATGGCGATTTCACGTGTTTCACTCACCAGAAAGCCGCCAACAACTGGCCGAATACTTAGTCGAACATTACCGGCGTAACACGCCCCCAGAATCTTTCTCGGAAGAAAAAATGCGCAAGATGGCTGAGAATCCTCTTCGCGCCGGAGCCGTCATCGCCATCGTCATGCACCGCGACCCACAGGAAAGCGTGCCTGAATTTGAAGAAATTGCTGCAGTAGCTATGGCCGTACAAAACATGTGGCTCACCTGCACCGACATGGGCCTGGGCTGCTATTGGAGTACTCCTAAAGCGGCTCTGGAAGCCAGCGAATTTCTTGGCCTCTCTCCCAACGAGCGCTGTCTAGGTTTTTTCTATTTGGGCTGGCACCAGGCGCCTGACCTACCTGGTAAGCGGCGCCCTATTGAGGAAAAAGTAACCTGGCACTGAACGCCAAGCCCTCCTCCAGGCCTTAACCCAAAGGCGCCTTGCTGCTTAGCGTACCAGTTCGTATCGCTTACCGGGCAAGGTGCGCACCATGCCTTTAAATTCCAACTCCAACAACAAAGCTGCCAGCTGGCCAGGTGCCAATTGGGCTGCCAGGGCGAGTTCGTCTATTGCTATCTGCGGGCGTTCTCGGATAATGTTTACCACCGTTTGCTCCGCAGGCGAGAGGTCCACGAAGAGGGATGGCTGCACGGCGCGCGTCTGACCCTTTTGCTGCCAGTGGAGCGCCACGGCTACATCCTCCGCCGATTCGATGAGCGAGGCTATATTGTTGCGGATGAGGTGATGGCATCCGACACTCTTGGCATCGCGCAAGCGCCCAGGCACAGCGAAAATTTCGCGCCCGTACTGGCTGGCCAGGTTGGCTGTAATCATGGAGCCTCCACTTGCGCCCGTCTCAACGACGATAAGCGCATCACATAAACCCGCAATGATGCGGTTACGCATAGGGAAATGCTCTCGATCTGGGCCGATATGGTGGGCAAACTCCGTGAGTAGACCGCCGTTTTCGGCAATGCGCAGCGCCAATGAACGGTGCTCTGCAGGGTAAATGCGACTCAGCCCGTGCCCCAATACCGCTATGTTAGGCATGTTCATGGCAATTGCTTTGCGATGCGCCATGGCATCTATGCCAAAGGCCAGACCGCTAACCACCGTTACCTCGTAGGCGTGTAGCCCTTCCACTAGTTCTTCACATATGGCGCGCCCATATTCCGTAGGCTGGCGCGTGCCCACTATCGATACGATGCGCTGGGCGTTGAGTACGTCCAGTGCAGAGCCTTTGAAATAGAGCAACACCGGGCTATCGCTGTGCTGTTTGAGGCGCACCGGATAGCGGCTATCGGTGTAAAAAACAGCCTTCACTTGGTGGGTTTCTAAGAAGTGCATCTCTTCTTCGGCTTGCCTGAGCGCCGCGTCCGCCTGGGCAATACTCTGCACGACCACCGGCCCAATGCCAGGAATTTTTAGCAGTTCCTTACGCGAAGCCCGAAAGACCTCTTCCGCTCCGCCGCAG
>JBEQAD010000084.1:0-11837 GCA_041640515.1 Saprospiraceae bacterium
TGGAAGAATACGTAGTCGGTGCCGCGCTTATAGTCCGCCATGGGGCTATCCGCGTGCAGGTGGGCGTAGAGAATTTTTTCGGAAAGGGTGAGAGGGCGTTTTAGGAATGCTCGGGCGGCATCCACGCGCGCTGGGTAGTTTTTGTAAAACTCCCGGATCATTTTCCAGTCAAAAATCATTGGACAGCAGCGATTGAATAACAAGTTTAAGATTTGGAAAAAACGGCGCTTTAGGCACGCGGCAAAGGTAGGCAACGGCGGCTAAACGCCCTAAAAGCGCGTTCTTTGTGCCGACCTTCTCTGCGGACAGCGCGTATTGCCGCCGCTGGGCGCCTGGGCGCCCGAGAGGGCGGCGGGTGGGCTGTTGGCGTTTCGTTCTTTTCTCTGTTCTTTGCACGCTGTAATCGTTGTCATCTATGCACGAACTATCCGATGTTGAAGCGCTCAATCGCGCCATAGCGGCCGATCGCGCTTTCATAGACCGCCTTTGGGAGGCCACCGCTCAAGTGATTGTAGGCCAGCCGGCCATGATGGAGCGTCTGCTCATTGGCCTGCTCACTAAGGGGCACATTTTGCTGGAAGGCATGCCGGGCCTGGCCAAAACGCTGGCTATCAAGACGCTGGCCCAAGCGGTGGACGCGCAATTCAGCCGCATCCAATTTACGCCCGACCTGTTGCCTGCCGACGTGATTGGCACCATGATATACAACCCGGCACAGGCGGCTTTTTCCGTGCGCAAGGGCCCCATCTTTGCCAACTTTGTGTTGGCCGACGAGATCAACCGCGCGCCAGCCAAAGTGCAAAGCGCTCTGCTGGAGGCCATGCAAGAGCGCCAAGTGACCATCGGCACCGAGACGTTTCCGCTGCCCGAACCGTTTCTGGTGCTGGCTACGCAAAACCCCATCGAGCAGGAGGGCACCTATCCGCTGCCCGAGGCGCAGGTAGATCGCTTTCTGTTGAAGGTTAAAATTCACTACCCCCAGCAAGAGGAGGAGCGCCTCATTGTGCGCCGCTACCTGAACGGCGATGCGCCCGCGGTGAAAAAAGTGGTCTCCACGGAGACGCTCCTGCGCGCGCGCGAAGCCGTCAAGCGGGTGCTGCTTTCAGAGAAGGTGGAGCAATACCTGCTGGACATCATCTTCGCCACGCGCGAGCCGGCGCGCTTTGGGCTGGAGCGCCTGCGACCGCTCATCAGCTACGGCGCCTCGCCGCGGGCCAGCTTGGCGTTGGCACAAGCAGCCCGAGCGCTGGCGTTCATCCGCGGGCGCGGGTTCACCACCCCCGACGATGTGCGCGAGATGTGTTTCGATGTGCTGCGCCACCGCATCGGCCTGACGTACGAAGCCGAAGCCGAAAACATGGACCAAGAAAGCATCATCCAGCAAGTGCTCCAAACCGTGCCCATTCCATGACCTCCGCCGACCTGCTCAAGAAAGTGCGCAAAATCGAAATCAAGGCGCGCGGCCTGAGCAGCCACCTGTTCACGGGCGGCTACCACAGCGCCTTCAAAGGCCGCGGCATGTCGTTTAGCGAGGTGCGCCTTTACTACCCGGGCGACGACGTGCGCAACATCGACTGGAACGTGACTGCCCGCGCCGGAGAGCCTTACGTGAAAGTGTTCGAAGAAGAGCGCGAAAACACAGTCATGCTCGCCGTGGACGTGAGCGGTTCGGCTGTCTTTGGCAGCCATAGTCAGTTTAAAGAGGAATACCTGACGGAGCTGTGCGCTGTGTTGGCCTTTTCGGCTATTTCGAACAACGACAAAGTGGGGGTGCTGCTCTTTTCCGACCGGGTAGAGCTGTTCATCCCGCCCAAGAAAGGCAAACAGCACATCCTGCGCATTATCCGCGAAATTTTGTTGGCGCGGCCCCAAGGGCGGAAAACCGACATCGCCTTGGCCTTGCGCTTCATTCACAACGTGCTCAAAAAGCGCAGTGTGTGCTTCTTGCTGTCCGACTTTTTGGCGGCCGGCTACGAGGAGTCGCTGCGCATTGTGGCCCGTCGGCACGATTGCATCGGCATCCACTGCTGGGATGTGCTGGAGCGCGACCTGCCCGATGTGGGCGTGCTGCGCGTTGCCGACGCCGAGACGGGCGAGCAGATCTGGGTAGACACTACCAGTGGCCAGCTGCGCCGCCAGTATCGGCAGACGTTCGAAGCACACCGGGCCAATACTCAGGTGCTCTTTCGCCGTGCGGGGGCCGACTTTTTAAGCTTGTGCACCGACCAGCCTTATGTGCGCGAGTTGCTCCAGTTTTTTGCCCGGCGCTCAAAAGTGGTGGCCCATGGCTGAGAGGTTTCGCATTGCTCTCCTGTGCTGGCTGTTGCCCGCGGCGCTGGGCGCCCAAGTGCGGGCGGTAGCCAGCTTCGACCGCGCCCAAGTGGAAGCGGGCGACACCGCCGTGCTGCGCGTGCAAGTGGCGGGAGTACAGGCTGCCCCGCAGCGCGTATCCTTAGGCGCCTGGCTGCCCACGGTGCCTGCAGACCACCTGCGCACGCGCAGCGCGTGGCGCCGCACCGGCGAGTATTGGGTGCAGACCATTAGCCTGCTGCTGCTCGACACCGGGCGGCTGACCTTGCCCCCCGTGTTGGTGCACCGGCAAGTGGGCGAGCCTGTGCCGACCAACCCCGTGGAAATTACTGTGGTGGCTCCGGACGTGCCTGCCGACGTAGGCGCCATGGCGCCCCTGCGCGACATCCGCCGCTACTCGGCCGCGTGGTACGACTACTGGCCTGCGGCGCTGCCGGTGCTTGCCGCCGGGCTGCTGGCCCTCTGGTGGTGGCGTCGCCGTCGCCGCGCCCGTCCTGTGCCATCTCCAGCGCCCGCGCCGGAGATGCCCCGACCCTCGGCCCGCGACCTCGCTCTGCAGCAGTTGGACGCCTTAGCCCAGCAGAAACCCTGGACTTCGCCCGAAGGCGTGCTCGAATATTACGCCGCCCTCAGTTGGATTGTGCGCGAGTTTTTACAGGCGCAATACGGCTTCCCTGCGCTGGAAATGACAACGGCAGAAATCGCCCAGACGCTGAAGCGCACGGCTGCCCCCTGGGCTGACGAGGTCCAGCGGCTGCTGCAGCAGGCCGATTGGGTGAAATTTGCAAACGCCCATCCCAAAAGCCGCGCGCACGAGCATTGGCTTGACGTCGCCCGCCGCCTTTGCAGCCACTGACGGCGGCTTATTTCAACACAAAATCGCCGTACTGCAGGCGCGCAGTGATGATGCGCGGCGCGTTGGACTCGCCAGCAAACCCGGAGACATTCACCTCACCGCCGACGATTTCCATGCGCGCCACTCTCGACATGCTGCTGGGCGTGCGCACGTCCGTGTGTTTGCCTTTGGCATCCAGGCGAAACGCCGTGCCCGGCTCGACGGCAATTTTTATATCGGTATACTTGCCCTGCAGGCGCGCCTCCGAGAAGTGACGTCCCAAGGTGCTGACGCTAAGTTGGCCATAGCTGAGGTCGGCGTCCAGGAGTTCGGCGACGCGGTCTAAGCGCGAGTCGGTGTACTGGGCGGTCAGGAAGAGAGAGCCTACTTGCTGAGCGCGCAGGTCGGAGTAGCGCGTCTGGACGCGCAGGGTGCCGATGTTGCCAAAGTGGAGTTTGTCGTACTTGGAGGTAAGGCGCACGGCGTTGGCCTGGGTAACGCGGAGCTCGGAGTAGCGAGAGTCCATGCCAACGTCGGCGGCGTGCTCGGCCAACAGGTCGGCATAGCTGATGCTTCCGGTGAGTTGGCGCACTTGGTTGAAGGAGGTCTTGCCGTAGCTGAGCGACAGGTCGGCGTCGCCACCGAGGTTTTCGCCGCGCAAGTTACCGTAGCGGATTTCAGCCGTGAGTTTGCCTTTCAGGTTGCCCACGTAGGCGTCGCCGTAGCGGTTTTTGAGGTCGAGCTGATTGTCGGCCGGCAGCCAGACGTCGTAGTGGATTTTGTAGTCTTGCGTTCCAGCGCCCATCACAAAGAAGGTCGTGCGCTGGTCGGTTTCAATGATGGTCTCTGCCTTGACGTAGTCGGCCGTGCTGAGGAAGTTGACTTTGATGCGTTCGAAGGTGCGGTCGGCCGTGCGTTGGTCGGGGGCATTGACGACGATGGTAATGTCCATCTTGACGGAGGGATTAGCCCACGTGTTGACTTTCACATTGCCGTATTTGTTGTAGATAGCAGTAGTGCCGTTGGGAGAGATAGCAAATTCTCGGGCTATTTTTCTCACGAACTCTTGGGTTGGCTTGCTACCCCAAAGGGGGATGGTCAGCAGCCAACCCACCAGACAGAGGCTGGCGGTGGCGATGTTATATTTTCTCTGTGTCATACTTTCTGCTGTTCGGTGGTGCAGTGTCTTGCCGTTCTAAATACTGGAGGACGCGCTCGAGGATGGCCAGGCGGGCTTTGTAGTTTTCAATCATCGCCCGCACGATAGGTTCCCTGTTGGCGGGCGGTACTTGGGCCAGTTCGGCCTGCAATTCGGCCATGGCCAGGTCCATCTGGCGGAGGTCTTCGGCGAGGGTAGCCTGGCTGTAGGTGGTCATCTGGGCAAGTCGGCTTTTTCGGGATTGGATTTCGCGCTGGAAGTAGCCTTCCAATTCGGCGTACTCTGGGGACAGGTTGCTGAGGGGCAGGGCGGTTGGCGTTGGGGTTACTTGGGTGCCAAACCACAGGCCGATACCGGTGCCTATCAGCAGCAAGGCGACGGCTGCAGCGGCCCATCGGAGGAAGCGCCAGTGGTCGAGATGCGCCGAGCGGGCGGGCGGCAGCGCTTGTGCTATGCGATGCCACACTTGAGGGGCAGGCTGTTGGTCGTCGAAGGCGTCGCGGTGCTCACGGATAAAGGTCTCTATGGTTTGCTTGTTTTGGTCGAGAGCGGTGGCTATGCGTACCCACATCTGCGCACTCGGCAGGTCGTTGTCGAGCAAGGGCCGGTGTGCGGCGATGTAGCGCTCTTCGGGGCCTGCGGCCGGCCAGCGGTCGAGTTGGTGCGCTATGCTTTCCCATACACAGGAGGGCGGAGTGGCGTCGTCGAAGGCGTCGCGGTGCTGTTGGATAAAGTGCTCGATGTGATTGTGCGTGCTCATGACCCATTTGTTTTGAGCAGTTCGCGCAGGCGTGCTCTCGCCCGGCTGTATTGTGATTTGGAGGTAGCCTCGCTGATGCCGAGGATTTCGCCGATTTCCTCGTGGTCGTAGCCCTCCAAGGCGTAGAGGGTGAAGACCATGCGATACCCGTCGGGCAGTTCGCTGATGGCGTGGTTGATGCGTTCGACCGTCAGCGGCAAGTGGTTGTCTTCTTCGGCATTTTCGGCCTTGTCGTCAGAAGGCCCCAACGGCTGAAATATTACTCGCCGGCTTTTGAGGAAGTTGATGGCTTTGTTGATAGCGATGCGCTTTATCCAGGCGCCGATGCTGCTTTCGTATCGAAAGGTATCTATTTTGGTAAACACTTCGACAAACGTGCTCTGCAGCAGGTCTTCTGCGTCATGCGCATTGCGTACCATGCGCAGCAGGGTGTTATAGGTGGCTCTGGAATAGAGTTGGTACAGTTCAAACTGGGCATGTCGGTGCCCCTGTTTGCAGCGCTCGAAAAGATCTCGATGGGTGTGTGTAACGTCCATGGCGAAACGACTATGAAAGAAGACACAAGGCTTCTCACTGGGTTGCACGCAAAAACAAAAAGTGCCTTTTTCTGCTCTTGAGCAAAAAAAGGCACCTGGCTTAAGCAGCAGGAGTAGGCTTACTGGAGTTCCAAAATTTTTTTGAAAAGCGTTTCCTCGTCGCCGGGGCGGAAGCCTTTGTGGTGATAGGCGATTTTTCCCTCCTTATCTATGATGAACACCTGCGGCAAGCCGTTGAGGCCGCCGGGCATGACGGAGCGAAAATGGCGGTGAACATCCCAGTACACTTCAAAGGGGAAACGCTTTTCGCGAGCGATACGCGCGATGTCGCGGAAGCGTTGCGGAAAGTCAATGGAGATGGCCAGCAGACGGAAGTTAGCCTGCTTTTTCCAGGCGTCGTAGTTGGCCGTGTAGGTGCTCAGCTCGGCGTGGCAGGGCATGCACGTGGTGAGCCAAAAAGCCAGTACGATGGGTTGCCTGGGGCCTTCTTTGGGTTGGGACAACACCTGCTTAGTGTTAAACTCCTGCGTGCTGTCCATGTCTGTTAGCACGATGTTGAACGGATAGACCGTGTCAAAGGTGTAAGGGCGCTCGTAGTAGTAAATGGTATTTTGAGCAGAGGCGCGCTGACTCAACAAGCAAAAGGCGAAGACAAAGGCAAGAAACCACTTCATGGAGGGCGTTTTTAAAAAAACAGAACCCAGCCTTGCGGCTGTTTGACGGGCAAAAGTACGCGAGCTGCCGATATTTTTGCCGCCAGACACGCCGAGGCGGAGGCGTTGTAGCCCGCTCAAGGCGAGACCTGTTTTTTTATCCAAAACAAAATTCAACTTGCCCATGGCTGTACCTATCAAATTTGGCACGGATGGCTGGCGCGCTATCATTGCCGACGACTACACGGTGGACAACGTCAAGCGCGTGGCTGAAGCCACCGCTCGCTACATGAAAGAGCGCCGCATGCAGCGCGCTGTCGTCGGCTACGACTGTCGCTTTGGCGGTCTGCTTTTCGCCCAAACCACGGCGCGCGTGCTGGGCGCCTTTGGCATCCAGTGCCACGTCAGCACCGGCTTTGTTTCTACCCCTATGGTCTCGCTGGGCGTCGTCAAGACGAAAAGCGACATAGGAGTGGTCATCACTGCCAGCCACAACCCGCCTTCTTACAACGGCTTCAAACTCAAGGCCTCCTTTGGAGGGCCTATGATACCGGCGGAAATTGCCGCCGTGGAGGCCTTAGTGCCGGAAACGTGCACGCTGAGCCAGCTGCCCTCTTTAGACGAACTGCGCGCTAAAAAACTGTACGTAGAGGCTGACCTGGAGACGATGTACTTGCGCCATGTGCGCAGGCACTTCGACCTCAAAGCCATCAAAGCCAATGCGGGGCGCTTGGCCTACGACGCCATGTACGGCGCCGGCCAAAATGCGATGCGCAAGCTGCTACCCCGCTCTGTCTTCCTGCGCTGCGACTGGAACCCCGGCATGCACGGCCAAGCGCCCGAGCCTATCCACCGCAACCTGCAGCATCTAAGCGAACTGGTGCGCAAAAACGCCAAGATCACCGCCGGCCTGGCCAACGACGGCGACGCCGACCGCATCGGCATGTACGATGAGGAAGGCAACTTCGTGGATAGCCATCACCTCTTGCTCATCCTGCTGCTCTACCTGCACCGCTACAAGGGCATGTGCGGCAAGGTTGTTTTTACCTTTTCCGTAACCGACAAACTGCGCAAGATGGCCGAACACTTTGGGCTGCCCTACGCCATCACGCCGGTGGGCTTCAAGTACATTGCCGAAATCATGACGCGCGAGGACGTGCTCGTAGGCGGCGAAGAGTCGGGCGGCCTGGCCGTCAAAGGCCACATCCCTGAGCGCGACGGCATCTGGATGGGGCTGCTGGTGCTCGAATTTATGGCTAAAACGGGCAAGACCATCAAAGGGCTGGTGCAGGAGGTGTACGACGTTGTCGGTGCCTTTGCCTTTGACCGCGACGACTTGCATATCACCGAGGCGCAAAAGCAGGCCGTTGTTGCCGCCTGCCGCGCCCGCCAATACGCCGCTTTTGGCCCTTATCGCGTCCAAGCCGTAGAAGACCTGGACGGGTGGAAATTCCTTCTCGGCGAGGAGAAGTGGGTGATGATTCGCGCCAGCGGCACCGAGCCCGTTCTGCGCGTGTACGCACAGGGCCCCGATGGCGCTGAATGCCGCCGCATTCTGGATGCCACACGGGCTACCATCCTGTGAGCAGCGCCTTTTTCGCTTAGCGCACCAGGGTAACGTCGCCGTGGAGCGTCACCTCTTTGCCGTTGGTGTAGCGCACTACGGCCAGCCACGCATAGACGCCCGGAGGAGCCATCTGGCCGCGCCACAGGCCATCCCAGCCAAACGCCGGCGCATTGGGCGGGAAGTTTCGGTTTTCAAAAAGCAGCTGCCCTTGCCGGTCGAAGACCTGCAGGAGCACGACTTGCTCCACTCCCACTTCGCCAAAGAGGGTAAAAGTGCGGTTTTCGGGGCGCTCCGCTTGCTGCCCGAAGGCGTTGGGCGCGTACACCTTGCGCTGAGGCTCCACCCCCACGCGGAGGCGAGTCGTGGCCAGGCACCCGCTGGTGCTGAGGGCTGTCAACTGGTAGTGCGTGGTGAAATAGGGCGATAGCACCGCGACGGCAGGCCCGCTCTCAAGCACGCCCTTGGCCGGCTGCCAGGAAACCTCCTGTAAGGGCAGGCTGCTTCGCAGAGCACGGCGCAGCGTGTCTCCTTGAAAAAGGACAGTATCCGGACCAGCGTCGAAGGCAAACGTCAACCCGCTGGGCACTACTGCTCCTACCAGCGCCGAGCAGCCGGCGGCGTCTTCCATGCGCAGCACATGTAGCCCGGGCGGCAAGTTGGCCCAGGCCGTTTGCGGGCTTAGTGCGCTGTTGTCCAGAGCAAACACGTAGGGCGGTATGCCGCCCCGGGCGCTGTCTACGGCCAGCCGCCCGTCGCCTTTCCCCGCACAACTTTCCCCCCACACGCGGGCGCTTAATTGCAGCGGTTCAGGCAATTGCAATAAGGTGTCGGTCTCGACGCGACAGCCCTTAGCGTCTGTAGCCAGAACGCGCCAAAGGCCGGAGGTGATGCTGTCTAAGCGCGCCGAAGTGTGGCCGTTCGACCACTCGTAAGCGTAAGGCGGCGTTCCTCCCTTCACTTGAAAGAAGCCCACCCAGCCCGTGTAACTGCACGGCTCGGGCGGAGCAAAGACAAAAAAATGCCCTTCTAACGGCGGCGGCTCGGTCAGCGACGCCTGCACCACATGGACGACACCGTGGCCGTCAGTGAAGTGAAAACGGTAGTCCGCAGCGGGCAGCTGTTCAATGCGGACGGGCTGCCCCATTTGTAGCAATACGTCTCCCCCTTGTGCTCCAGTGTGTAAGTTGACCCAGGTAAAGGTCACCGGAGGTACGCCTTGCTGCAGGGTCAGCGTCCAGCAGCCGTCAGCCTGCCCAAAGCACGACGGCGGCGAGGGTTCTATGGTTACCACAGGCTGAGCACCCGCGCGGAGCCACGCCAGCCCCATTGCACTCAAAAAGAGGAGACCGCAGCAATATTTTTTCATAAAATAGCGACATTGACATACGAGAAAAAGCCTCCGGCAGTCGCTCTCCGACAAAGGACAGCGAACCGAGAGGGCGGAAAAACGGGATGATGGGGGAAGAAAAAAAGTAAGGTGAGCGGGTGCTTACCTCGATGCGCGACGTACAGCAAAAATCACTCCCACTCGCGCTGTTTGCGATAAGCTAGGCCGCGGAAAAAGGCCACGGGCGTACCGTCAGGGCGCTGTACGCGGATAGAATAATGCGAGAGGTGGTTGCCCACATTGTCCTCATGGGCAATGGCCAGTAACTCATCGCCCGCGCGCACAGGAGCTACGTGTTCAATGGTGCAATGCACGGAGAGCGCCTGGCGCCCGTGCGAGTTGCAGGCAAAAGCAAAGGCGCTGTCGGCCAGCGAGAAGGTGATGCCGCCGTGGGCTACGCCAAAGCCGTTGGTCATTTCGGGGCGTACTACCATGCGCAACGTGCAGTGCCCCAAGCCTACCGATACCAATTCCATGCCCATCCATTGGCTGAATGGGTCGTTGTCAAACATGCGGTGGAAAATCTCCTCAGGGCTGAGCGGCATGGCGTATGACTTAGTAAAACGTTCGCTTTTCGCGCGCCATAATGCGCAGCAAGCGGCAACAGCGGTAGCGGTCTTCGCAGTACTCGGCATGCAGCCAATCCAGGTGTTCTACGATGTTGGCGATGCCAATGTCATCCGCCCAGGCGAGTAGTCCCTTGGGGTAGTTCATGCCGTGCGTCATGGCCAAGTCGATGTCGTCGCGCGAGGCGATGCGCAGGTAAAAAGCATCCGCCGCTTCGTTGATGAGCATGCAAAGGATGCGCGTAAAGATTTGCTTGCCCAAGTGCTCGTCTTGCACCGGCTCTGGGTTGACCGCGCCCTCGCGGTAGTCGTAGAAGCCGCGCCCTGCCTTTCGACCCAGATAGTGGGCATCCACCAGCCGTTTTTGGGTGAAAGAAGGGCGATAGCGCGGGTCGTAGTAGAAAGAATGGAAGACCGTCTCGGTAACGGTGTAGTTGATATCGTTGCCGATGAAGTCCATGAGTTCAAACGGCCCCATGCGAAAGCCGCCAAAAGTGCGCATAGCCCAGTCAATGGTAGGCGCATCGGCGATACCCTCGTCGAGGATGCGCAGGGCCTCGCCATAGTACGGCCGAGCCACGCGGTTGACGATGAAACCTGGCGTGTCTTTAGCCAGCACTGTCGTCTTGCCCCAGCGATTGATAAGCCCCCTGGCCCGTTCCACATAGGCGGGATCGGTCTGTACAGCGGGAATGATTTCTACCAGCCGCATCACAGGCGCGGGGTTGAAAAAGTGAATGCCCAAGGCCCGCTCCGGACGCTGCAACTGCGCTGCAATGGCAGAGATGGACAGCGAAGAGGTATTGCTGGCCAAAATGGTCTCAGGCGAGACGACCGCTTCCAGGCTTTTGAAAGCGATCTGCTTGATTTCCAGGTCTTCCACTATGGCTTCAATGACGATGGTACAATCGCGAAACTCACTCATGTGGTCGGTGTAAATGACGCGGCTCATGAGTGTTTCCGACTCTTCTGCAGACATCTTGCCTTTGTCTACCAGCCCTTGCAGGGTGGCTTTGAGGTTTTTGCATGACTTCTTTAGCGCTGGCCCTAAGTTGTCGCAAACAACGACTTTATGCCCATGCGCTGCGGCCACTTGTGCGATCCCACTCCCCATGGCTCCTGCTCCTAACACACCTACGATTTCCATGACCTGCCTCGTGATATTTTGCAAGATAAGTTGTTTTGGCGCGGCGAAAGTAGAATAAGGCGTAGCATCGCGCTGGGAAATTTCGCCCAGTGTGGAAAAAATGAGCGGGTGACCCTCATCCACGCCTATCTTTGATACCACAAAAAGAACTTGCTCCCTGTTCATGGCTGTGCGCATCCTCGGCATTGACCCTGGCACCAATGTGCTCGGCTTCGCCCTCATCGAAGCCGACAAAGGGCACATTGACGTCTTGGAAATTGGCGTTGTCACTTTTAACCACGTGGGCAACGAGCATACGATTAAGTTGCGCTATATTTTTGAGCAAGTACAAGACCTCATCCAACAATACCGCCCGGCCGAAATGGCCATTGAGGCGCCCTTTCACGGCAAAAACGTGCAGTCCATGCTCAAGTTAGGGCGCGCCCAGGGCGTGGCCATAGCCGCGGGCATGGTCAATGGCCTTACCATTGCCGAATATATGCCTAAGAAAGTCAAACGCGCCATCACTGGCAACGGGAACGCTTCTAAGCAACAAGTAGCTGGCATGCTGAGCAACCTCTTGCATCGGACGTTCGAGGAAAAATACTTGGATGCTACCGACGCCCTGGCTGTAGCAGTGTGCCACTGGTTTCAGCGCTCTGCGCTGGGAGGAGCGCACAAAACCTACAGCACGTGGAAGAGCTTTCTGCGCGATCACCCCGACAAGGCCATTCCGCCTAAAACAGGTGCTCAAAGCGCCAAAAAGTCGTCGTAAAGCATCTGCAAGTACGCTCGAGCCTGGGCGCGTTCTAAAGGGGTCAACGACCCCGACCAGCGCTTGGCCTTAAAGTCGAAAAAGCCCTTATTCAAGGGCGTCAGCCAACCCAAGCCGCTTTCGTTGGAATAATAGGCGAAGGCCGGTGCTTGCGCGTCGAAAA
>JBEQAD010000085.1:0-11600 GCA_041640515.1 Saprospiraceae bacterium
AACTTAACCCTCTTCCCGCCCGGCAACACAGTGTTGTTGGGATCCTATCCCATACCCTCTACGTGCACCAACCTCTTCCAGACGATCAACTTCTCGTTCAATTCCAATGCTTTTCCGCTTCAAGGCGTTACCCATATCTTCTTCACCCGCGACGACAACACCAACGGAGGCGTATATGTGGCCATTGACGATGTCTGCCTTACCAGGGGGTCAATAAGTACCAAAGAGACGGACAACTTGCTGCCCTTGCGCCTTTTCCCCAACCCCACTCCTGGCACGTTCACCCTCGAACTGCCCGCGCCTGCCACGCCGGGCATGAGTGTCCACATTGCGAGCCTTACCGGTCAGGCCCTCCTACAACAGCAGGCCAAGCCGGGCAACCAGTGGCAGGTCTTTGACCTGAGCACCTTGCCAGCAGGGCTGTACTTCGTCCAGGTATGGAGCGAGGGTAAGATGATGGGCATAGCAAAGGTGGTGAAGCAGTAGCACCTGCTCTCCGAATCCCGGACGGCATCCCTCGCTCAAAGCCGCACAGGATGTCGTCCGGGAGCTTGACTTTAGGATGACGAGGATGATAGGCTGCGCTATTTCCTCGAAAAGAGCGAGAAGAGCACTTGCTATGCAGGCAAGGGCGCAGCCTCACGTTAGGGTGTTGAAGCCCAGTCGGCGTAAAGCCTGAGGGAGAAACCAAAAGCATCAAGTCCGATTTAGGAACCGCAATAGCAGGGGCGAGACCTCAACGGCAGCAGGGGCGCAAGGGCATCCCTGCTGTTTTTTATAGTTACGCCACTGTCAGCAGGCCGGGGATGAACTTCCTGGAGGATGGTCGAAGAAGAGGCTGAACCTCAACAATCGGGAATAAGTCGCTTAGGGATACTTATGAAGCATAATTTCCCTGTAGCAGGGCCGTGCTTACATTTGTGTTAGAAACAGCGGTGCCCTTGCGTCGAGGCCCATTCGGCAGTTCAGTGCCTACCGTTTGTTTTTCTAACGTTTTTGCTATGAGATCCACGCTGACTAAGTGCCTGTTCTGGTGTTTCTTGTTGCCTTCGATGCTGGCCCAGGGTCAGTTGACTGTCCTTGGTCACCTACCGTACGCTCCAGCCAGCTTGGCTGGCTGTTGGCATCACGTGGACAGCTTGGGGAACGAGTACGCCTTGGTGGGCGCCAACTGGGGGCTGAGTATTGTGGACGTCACTGACCCAACGAAGCCAATACAGCGGTTTGCCGTGCCTGGGCCGACCAACAATTGGCGCGAGGTGAAAACATGGAACGGCTTTGCCTACGTAGGCTCCGAGGCCAACAATAGCGGCATCACTATCGTAGACCTACGCCGCCTACCCGACACCATCGCCTGGAAGGTTTGGTTTGGCCCAGGAACGGACACCCTCATCCGACGAAGCCATACCGTGGCGTGCGCCGATGGCCACCTGTACATCTTTGGCGGCACGCAACAGGGCACCGTTATCTGCGACCTCAGCGACCCATGGAATCCTGTAGTTAAGAGCATCACGAAGGCGCCATACGTCCACGACGGCTACATTCGAGGCGATACGCTCTGGGCTAGTGAAATCTACGCCGGGCGCTTTAGCGTGTTCGACGTGTCGAACAAAGAGAAACCCATACTGCTGGCCGTTCAGCGCACACCGGCCGAGTTTAACCACAACAGCTGGCTCTCCGACGACAGCCGCTACCTGTTCACCACGGACGAGCGCTGGAACGCGCCGTTGGCTAGCTTCGATGTATCGAACCTGGCCGATATTCGCCTGTTGGATACTTACTACCCCAGCGAGCGCCCTACCCAGGAGGTGCACAACGTGCGCGTGCTTAACAACTATCTTGTCAATCCTTCCTACGGAGGGCAGCTGACGCTCGTAGATGCGCATCGACCCGATAACCTCATCGAGATAGCCCATATCCGTTTGGGTAACTCCCTGGTCTGGGATGCTTCGCCCTACCTACCTTCGGGCAACATCATCGCCACCGCCCGAAACGAGGGGCTATTCATTCTCAAACCAGTATATGAGCGGGCCGCTTACCTGGAGGGGCGGGTCACCGATGCCGATAGCGGACAGCCACTGTCTCGAGTTAAGGTCGTGGTACAAGGAACCGCATATACCGACGTAACGCGCCCAGACGGCACCTTTAAAACCGGGGCAGGCACACCAGGAGCTTACACCATTGTATTAGGGAAAGTCGGCTACCAAAGTCTGACGCTTACCGACGTGGTGCTCAAGCGGGGCGAGACCACCTGGATAGAAGTGGGCCTCAAGCGTTTTTGAGGCAAACGCTTGCTAAAACGACCTGTCGGCAGCTAGACGCATTGAAGATTCTACTACCGCTCGTTGCGGAAATAGCACGTATTTTGCTTTTATTCGTGCATTCACTCAACGAACGTCACTTTCAGCCACTATGCGTCTATTCCGATTACTCCCCTTTGTTGGTAGCTTACTCGCAAGCGGCGGCTTAGCTGCACAGCAAATGCCGTATTTTAATCAGCACCAATGGATGCCGCGGCTGTTCAACCCCGCAGCACAAGGCGCCGACGGGCAGGGAATGCTGGCAGCCGTCTACCGCTTACAATTTCAACAACTGCCTGCTGAAGCGCGGCCCAACACCTACCTATTGCATGCCGACCTGTCGGGCTTGATGCCCGAGCGGATTGGTGTGGGCATGCAGGCGAGCACTGATTTAGCCCACTTATTGCGCCAGACGCAAGTCACGGGCTTTTTTGCTTACCAGCTCATAAACGCTGAGCATTGGCGGCTGGCGTTAGGCGTGGGCGCTAGCGTGCGGTCGTACCAGTTCAACCTCAACGCCAACCGCCTTGGTAATGCGGTGGACGTAGGCTTATTTCAGGGCACGGTAAACCGCTTTCGTTTTGACGGTGGCCCTGGGCTCCTCATCGAGCGCCGATGGCGGAGCGGTTCCACCTTAGCTGTGGACGCAGCAGCAGCGCAGCTGTTCACCAGCGAGCTTAACCTTGCCCAAGATGGCAGCGACCAATTAGGCTACCGCACCGCGCCGCATGTGCTCATCAACACGCGCTACCGCCACCAGCTGCACGCCCTTGCCATAGAGCCGGCGCTTATGGTACGGGCTGGCGGGAGTGTCAAAGGGGCTTTTGACCTCAACCTGAACGCCTCCTTTTTGCCGGAAGACCGCCTTATGGCGGGCATAGGGCTTCGCTCTCACGGCGGCGGCGCTCGCTTTGTGCTGGGGGTGGCCCCTTGGTCGGTATTGCGTTTGACAGCCTGTGCCGAATTTCACCGCGCTTTGGGCGCCACTTATGAGTTTGGCGCCAATGTGGCTTTGGCGCGGCGCATGTATCCTCTGCGCATCGAAGAGGGTCCTTTGTCTCCAGCGCCCGTCAATCTCCTGCGCGGCGAGCAGGAGGCGGTATCGGCGTTGAGGCAGGCGTTCGAATTGTCGGCCGGGTTGTTGCGCCAACGCCAAGCCGACTTAAGCGCGCTGCTGAGCCTGGCAGAGAGCGACCCGACACCTCAGAGGCAGGCCATGACTGCCGATACCTGCGTGTTGCTGCTGGCCCAAAGCGAGGCGGAACTGCAGCAAATGCGGCAGGCGCTGAGAGCCCTCGCTCTCTTGGAGCAGCAGGCTCAGAACACCGTCCGCACCGTTAGCGAAGGCGGTGGCAGCATCTCCCCGGAGACGCGCGCTGCGCTGCGCGACATCGAGAGGCAAGTAACCGAAATCAACAGCCAGACCGAAGCCTCAGCGGCCACCCATCAGCGCCTGACAGAGCTCTGCGCTGCCATACGCCCCCAGCGAAAGGAAAACGACTGTGTCCGCCTCGGCGACGGCGAATGCGTACAGGCGCTCTTTATGCAGGCCCTGCGCCAGGCACCAGGGTTGCCACCCAGTCTGCTTCCCTTGCGCACGTTCGTTTTCCCAGGAGCAGCGGCCGTTACGTACCATTTTGCCGACGATGAGGAGGACTATGTCCTTGGCTCAACCAAAATTGCCCTGGCGCAACACATTGTGCAGCAAATCCGGCGCATGCAAGAGCAGGGGTTAGTGCTGGACAACATCACGCTCGTCACTGAACTGCAGGAAGACCGCAGCACCTTGACCTACGAACCAGGCGTAACTTACGATGGCTTTCTCGGCGACAGCCCGCTGGTGTACTCCTTAGTGGATAATGAAACTGCAGCCGTCATGACTCAAACGCGTACCTTGCCCGCCGATGCTTCGCTGAATTTGGAAACTTTGGCTGCTCTAAAAATAGCGGCTTGGCGATCGTTCTTGTTGGCTCAAGGCATCCCTGCAGGGCGCGTTTTGCTGCAGGTGCGCTACAACCACGCCGACAACAACTACCGCCAAGAGACTAAGGTGGTGGTCAAGTTTCGCTCTTAACCGGCTCGCACAACCACTCAAAGTCGCCGGTCTTAACGATGGCTTTGAGGTATTTAAACATCTTGCCCACGTGCACAGCATCGGCCACGCGATGATCGAAAACAGCGTTGATGGTCAGGATGCGCCGCGGTACAATCTGATTGTCGAGCACGACAGGCTTGCTTTGCACGCTGCCCATGGTGATGACGCACGAGACGTTGGACAAGGGCATAAGTGCCGCATAACCTACGTCTAAGCCGATGCTGCCGATGTTAGACAGAATGAAGGAGCCAAAGGCATCGGGCGACAGCCCTAAGGCTGGTATGGCAATGCCCAGGTCTACAGAAATCCATTTGGCCAAGCGCACCAGCCAGCTGCGCAACGGCCAGGGTAGGCGCACCAGCAGCCCTTTTGAGTCGGATGCTTTCTCTTCGTTTCCTTGACGCGAATTGCGCACGCGCTCCAGCAGCACCTCGGCCAGCTGGGACAAAGAGAGCCGGTCGGCGTCGGGCACCGTAACGGAGCTAATCTGCGTACCACCTTCTACGAGCACGCTCACGGTGATGTTGATGTGCTCGCGATGTACAAGGCGCCCGCGCCGCACGTAGCAGTTCATTTCGGGCACCTCCGTACGCACACCGCGCGCAATCAGGAGAAGGATGGGGTGCATAACGGTGATGCGCAATCCTTCGCGGCGCTTTTTCAATACAAAAGCCTCCAATTCTGTAACGTCCAGCTCTACGCTGCCAAAAATGCGCGAGTCCGTGGGTTTGCGATAGATGGCGGCAGCAGCAACGCGCCAGGGGTTGTTGGGTTCAAAAGCCTGCTTCATATCCAGCAAAAGCGTTCGTCGTGTTTTGAGACCGATAAAGTGGCGCGAAGGTGCGGCTTTTTTGCTTTTCAAGAAAACGAGGCCCCGCCAACCGCGGAAAACGCCGCTAAACGCGGCCATCTTGACACGGTGACAAAAAACTGTACTTTTACGGCCTTACTTTGTTTAATCCACCTTCGGTCATTTTTCACTAAACCCATACTCAAAAGGCTATGCGTCAGACGCTTACCCTCCTGTCTTTTCTCCTAACTTCTGCTCTGTTTTCTCAAAGCGCCACCCTGCGCGGTGTGGTCACCGACCGGGAACGCAACGAGCCGCTGCCTGGGGTCACTGTGCGCGCTGGGGCGCTGGTCACGGCTACGGATGCCGAAGGCCGATTTCTGTTTGAGCTGCCCGCGGGCAGCTACGAGATTTCCTTTACGTACACCGGCTACGAGCCGCTGCGCCAGGTGGTGCGCGTGGCGGAAGGCCGGACAACAGAGATAAGCATTCAACTTAGCTACGCCGACAACCTTCTACAACAGGCCACAGTGACGGCAGGCAAGTTCGAAAAGCCATTGGGCGAGGTAACGGTATCCTTGGATATTCTTCGCCCGCGCCTTATTGAAAACGTGAACTCTACCCAGATTGACGAGTCCTTAGTCAAGATTCCGGGTGTAGCCATCATAGATGGACAGGCCAGCATCCGCGGCGGCGCGGGTTTTGCCTACGGCGCAGGCACGCGTGTGCTCATCTTAGTGGACGACATCCCGGCCCTTCAGGCCGATGCGGGCTATCCTAACTGGGCAGATTTTCCCGTGGAGAACATCAGCCAGATCGAGGTGCTCAAGGGCGCAGCCTCCGCCCTGTACGGCAGCTCAGCGATGAACGGCATCATCAACATTCGCACGCGTTACGCTCCTGACGCCCCAGAAACCGATGCCGCCATCTTCAGCCAAGTGTGGGGCAACCCGCGCAATAGGCAAATGAAGTGGTGGGGCACCGACACTTCTGGCATTTTGTTGCCTGTAGAGGCGGGCTACAGCTTTGCCCATCGGCGCAAGGCCGGGCGCTGGGATCTTGTCTTCGGCTCGTTTGGTGCTTACCGCGACAGCTACAACAAAGACACGTATTCGCGCTATTTGCGCGTAACTCCCAACGTACGCTTCCGCGTTACCGATCGCCTGGCCATCAGCCTCAACGCTAACTTTAACATCGGCCGCAGCGGCTCTTTCTTCACGTGGGCGGATGACTCCACGGGAGCCTATTTGCCAGGCGCCAACTCCACTACGGCCAACCTCGGACGCCTGCGCTATTTCATCGACCCCAGCGTACAGTACTTCGACCCCTATGGCAACCGCCATCGTTTCTTAGGGCGATACTACCATGTTTTTAACAACAATACCGACGACCAAAGCAACAAGAGCGATATGCTCTATGCCGAGTATCAGTTCCAGCGCACTATGAGCGACATCGGACTGGTCATGACCACCGGTGTTGTCGGCATCTACACAACGGTGGAAGCCCTTCTGTATCGCGGCGACTATAACACTCAAAATTACGCTGGCTACTTCCAATTGGACTGGAAAGCCTTCGACCGCCTCAACCTCTCCGGCGGCGTGCGCTATGAGCAAAATGTCCTGAAGAGCCCAGAGGTTATCCAAATAAGCCCTACTGAATCCGACACTATTCCCAACGGCATCACGCGCGAGGGGCGCCCCGTCTTTCGAATAGGAGCGAACTTCCAGGCAGCCAAGGCCACCTTCCTGCGCGCTTCTTGGGGACAAGGATATCGCTACCCCACCATAGCGGAAAAATTTATCAACACTTCCTTTGGCGTGGGCAACGTCGGTCCTAATCCCGACTTAATATCTGAAACTGGCTGGACGGCAGAGGTAGGCATCAAACAGGGCTTCGCATTGGGGCGCTTTTTGGGCTTCTTTGACTTAACAGGCTTCACCATGGAATACGACAATATGATGGAGTTTGACTTAGACCGTCTTTTTCCAACCATCGTTTTCAAGTCCAAGAACGTGGGCGATACGCGCATTACCGGCTTCGAAGCGTCTATTATGGGGCAAGGTCGCATCGGCCCGGGCATTTTTTATCTGCTGTCAGGCTGGACGCGCACCAATCCCATTTACCGCCTGGCTCCAGGTGAGACGTTTGATCAAGCCAAATACAAGACTTCTATCAATAAAAATGTGCTGAAATACCGCTTCCGCGACATGGTGAAAGTGGACGCAGAATATAACATCGGCGCTTACGCCGGTGGCGCCTCTGTGCAGTACAACAGTCACATGGAAGCCGTAGACCTGGTGTTTGAACTGGGTATTCCAGGAGTGAAGTCGTTCCGCGACCGCTACAACAAGGGCTTTACCCTTGTTGACCTTCGCTTTTCGCGCAAGTTTGGCGAGTATCTTAAGGTCAGTCTTTTGTGCAATAACGTCCTAAATCAGGTGTACTCCTACCGCCCTGCTTTGCTGGAAGGGCCGCGCAGCTATACCGTCCGTTTGGATTGGAAAATGTAAAGCTTTTGTAATTTTTGAAGTCAGGCTGAAGAAACTCCCTTGTCGCGCTTGCCCGGCCGCATAGGAGCGCAGCGTTCTTTGACTGCTCCTTGTTGTCGCTGTGTCACGCGGAAGCACTCTGGAAGGCGTAGAGCGTTCCAAACCAGTAGAGGTGCTCAGGCCTCCTCTGGAGTGCTTTGTTCGTTTGCTCTTGTTCGGCTTATCTTCGCTGCTATTGGAAAATCCATCGAATACGCTATTTGTCATGTCGTCAAAAGCCGATGCTCTTATTGAGCGACTCCGACGAAAGGAGCCCAAGGCCCTAAGTGATCTGTACGATGCGTACAGCGGAGCCCTTTACGGTATCATTGTGCGTATCATGCCCAAGGCAGAGGTAGCCGAGCAGGTGCTGCAAGACACTTTCCTAAAAGCCTACAAGAATATAGAAAGCTATGACCCGAATAAAGGGCGGCTTTTTACTTGGTTGGTCAATATCGCCCGCAATACAGCCATTGATGCTCTTCGCTCCGCACAATATCGGCAGCAACAAAAAACCGACTCCCTCGAGATACTCGTACATAATCCAGGTGGCCAATCGGTAAACCCAGACCACATCGGCTTGCGAGAGCTGGTGGCGCAGCTGGACGAGAAGCACCGCCTACTGATTGATTTATTGTATTTTCAAGGGTACACCCAGGAGGAAGTGGCGGAAAAAGCCAACCTTCCGCTTGGCACTGTCAAGACACGCGTACGCCAGGCTATTCGCGAATTAAGGCGGGCTTTTGGGGAGCGAACTCCTGCGGTGCTGTTGGTATTCCTGTTTATGCCCTAAAGGCCATAAAGCGCCTACTCACGTAACTGACAAGCAGAAACCATGGATGTCAAATCCTTTATAGCAAGTGGAATTTTGGAGGCATACGCCTTAGGACAGTGCACTCTTGAAGAGCGCATGCAGGTAGAGCGGATGCTGCAAACGCACCCTGAGGTGCGGGCAGAGCTAGACGCCATAGAGCAAGCTCTGGAGCAAATAGCACAGGTGCACGCCGTTCCGCCTCCTTCTCACGTCAAAGAAGCTCTTCTGCAACGCGTTCAGGCTGAAGCCGGAACGCTTACCTCCTCTGCGGATAGGCGCCTGGGGCGCTGGTGGTCAGCCCTGCCTTGGGCAGCCGCATTGCTTTTAGGAGGCGCATTGCTCTGGCAGGTAAACGAGCGAAGCCACTTAAACGAACAGCTACGCCTTCTGGAACAACAGCGCGCCGATTGTGAAAAGCGCAACCAACAAAACGCTCGCCTACAGGAGGTTGTGGCGCTCTTGCGCGATCCCAACACGCAAGCCATCGTCCTGAGCAATGCCTCAAAGGAGGCGTCGGGAAAAGTCAGCGCGACTGTGTGGCACAACGCCGTGCGGGCCGAAACGGTACTCGATATCAACTCGCTACCCGCACCGCCGCCGGGCTACTATTTTCAATTTTGGGCAATCATTGAGGGCAAGCCCGTGAGCATGGGCATGGTACAGCTAAACAGTGAGGACACCTTCCAGCGCTTGCCCTTCCTGCCAGAAGCGCAGGCCTTTGCCATTTCTGTTGAAGACAAGCCGCAAGGCAACAATACGCCCACTCAAGTGCTGATGGTAGGCAAAATATGACCCTCCCCTTCCCGAGGGTGGTTCTCTTCGCTTTTCCAACAAGCAAAAAGGAGAGGTTATTCCTCACCTGCGCTGTTGTCCTCGCTGGCAGTAGAGGCTGCGGATACCGGGCTATCAGGAACGTTAGTGTAACGAATAATCAGCCCGTCTTTGTTTTCGTTAAGCACCGCTTCCAGTACGGCTCCTTCCGGTGGGTTCTCGCTCAGAATGAACTCCGCCATAGGGTCTTCAATGTATTTCTGAATGGCGCGGTGCAGCGGTCGAGCGCCAAACTGCGGGTCATAGCCTTTTTCCGCTACGAACGTTTTGGCTTCCTCGCTCATCACCAGCGTCAGCTTCAGGTTCTGCAGGCGCTTCGTCAGGCTAAGCAACGCGTTGTCAATGATGCGGAAGATTTCGTCGCGCCCCAACGAATTGAAGATGACCACATCGTCCACGCGGTTGAGGAATTCGGGGGAGAAGGTGCGCTTCAACGCGTTCTGGATGACGGCTCGCGCGTTTTCTTCCATGGCTTCCATGCGCGCTTTAGTGGCAAAGCCCACGCCTTGGCCGAAGTCTTTCAACTGCCGCACACCGATGTTGGAAGTCATGATGATGAGGGTATTTTTGAAATCTACCCGCCGCCCTAAGCCATCGGTGAGCTGACCGTCGTCGAGTACTTGCAGCAGGATGTTGTACACGTCGGGGTGTGCCTTTTCGATTTCGTCCAGCAGGACTACTGAGTATGGCTTGCGGCGCACGCGCTCGGTCAGCTGGCCGCCCTCTTCGTAGCCTACATAGCCCGGAGGAGCCCCAATGAGGCGGCTGACGGAGAATTTCTCCATGTACTCCGACATGTCGATGCGCACCAGGGCATCCTCGCTGTCGAAGAGATAGCGAGCTAGCGCCCGCGCCAGTTCCGTTTTACCCACACCCGTAGGGCCGAGGAAGATGAAAGAGCCAACAGGCTTCTTGGGATCCTTCAAGCCCACGCGGTTGCGCTGGATGGCTTTGGTTACCTTCAGGATGGCCTCGTCTTGACCAATGACCATTTTGCGCAGGTCGTCGCTCATGTTGACGAGCTTTTTGCTTTCGCTGGTGGCCACCTTGCGCACGGGGATGCCGGTCATCATAGCTACGACTTCAGCCACATCGTCTTCTTCTACCGGATAGCGCTTTGTTTTGCTCTCTTCTTCCCACTCTATCTTAGCGAGTTCCAGTTGACGAATGAGCTTTGTTTCCTGGTCGCGCAAGCTGGCGGCCAGTTCGTATTGTTGGTCTTTGACGGCTGCGCTCTTTTGCTCCTTGATGGCCTCAATCTTTTTCTCTAGGTCTTCGATGTGTTTGGGTACGGAGATGTTTTTGAGGTGCACGCGCGCGCCTACTTCGTCCAGCACATCAATGGCCTTGTCGGGCAGGAAGCGGTCGGTGATGTAGCGATCGCTCAGGCGTACGCACGACGTAATGGCGGCGTCGCTGTACTTGACGTTGTGGAACTCTTCGTAGCGGGATTGGATGTTCTTCAGAATGTTGATGGTCTCCTCCATCGTCGGAGGATCCACCATCACACGCTGGAAGCGGCGGTCGAGGGCGCCGTCTTTCTCGATGTATTGGCGGTACTCATCTAGGGTGCTGGCGCCGATGCATTGCAGTTCGCCGCGCGCTAAGGCGGGCTTGAAAATATTGGAGGCATCCAGCGAGCCGGAGGCGCCACCTGCGCCCACAATGGTGTGAATTTCGTCAATAAACAGGATGACGTCGCGGCTTTTCTCCAGTTCGTTCATGATGGCTTTGATGCGCTCTTCAAACTGGCCGCGGTACTTCGTGCCAGCGACCAGGGCCGCCAGGTCGAGCATAACGATGCGCTTGTTGAAGAGGGTGCGGCTCACCTTTTTCTGAACGATGCGCAAGGCTAAGCCTTCCACGATGGCTGTCTTGCCCACACCCGGCTCGCCAATAAGAATGGGGTTGTTTTTCTTGCGCCGGCTCAAGATTTGGCTAACCCGCTCGATTTCCGTCTCTCGACCGATAATGGGGTCTAACTTGCCTTCTTCGGCCAATTTAGTAATGTCGCGGCCGAAGTTATCCAGCACCGGGGTTCGGCTTTTGGCCTGACCTCTGGAGCTGCTAGAGCGAAAGGCACTGCGCTCTTCTTCCTCGTAGTACTCATCGTTCGACGAGGAAGCAAACAAGTTGGGCGACGCCAGGTCTTGCTCAGAGCGCACATATTCCATCTCTTTTTTGAAGGACTCGTAATCAACACCGTATTCATTGAGAAACTTTGCCGCAAAGGTGTCGGTAT
>JBEQAD010000086.1:0-11455 GCA_041640515.1 Saprospiraceae bacterium
AGCTCCGTAGTCTAAACCCACATCGGAAGCCGTTGCAATTACTTCGCCCGTGTAGGCATTGTACTGCGGCACCCCTTCGCCATCTCCACTTATCCACCGGCCTAAGACGTAGTTCTCCAGTTTTTTCATCCTTGTTTTTATTGAAAATAAATGGCAAAGGCAAAGGTAAGGCATCTGGAAAAGGCTGAGGAAAGAGCCATGCTGGACACCGCTCTTTCCTCGGCAAAGTAGGTCCAAAAGGGGGTTACTTGTTTTTGCGCCGCTGAGGCAGTACGCGCCCTACCATACCCAGCGCCAGTTGGGTGTCGGGGTCGAAGTTGGTGCGGATGGCAATTACTTTGTAAAAATCGCCTTCCTTTTGCGCGTCAAAGACTACGCGGATGAAGCCCGACTGTCCGGGCGGTATCGGCTCTTTCGTCCAGTCCGTTACGGCGCAGTGGCAGCCGCTCGTAACTTCCAGCAGGATGAGGTCTTCGTCGCTGATGTTCTTCGCTTCGATGGTGCGCTCCACGGGGACGCCAAAAGGCACCTCGCCTGTTTCTATCTGCATAGGGGTCCATCGGACTTTACCAGCGTTTTTAGTGGGGTCGCCGATATCCATAGCCGGGATGCTTTGAGCCCGCAAGCCGTTATTGGTCCAAATAATGGCGCTAAAGAGCAAGAAAAACAAAGCGATGCGCATGCGCTAAAGTAGATTTAGTTTCTGGGAATCAGTAGGCGCTGGCCAGCAATAAGGGTTTCGTTCACGTCTTTATTATTGACGAGCGCCAGTTCCTGAGCGTTCACCTTGAAGCGAATGGCGATAGATTGGATGGTGTCGCCCTCGCGAACGATGTACTCTTGGAAGTAGGTAGGCGTAGTCTTCGTTGGCGTAACGGCCGAAGGCGTCGGCTGCGTCGTTGTTGGTTGCTCGTAGGCGGCCGGTGTGGTGGGCTGCGAGCCGAACACACTGGGCAAACCGCTGGGGGGCGGTGAGGTTACTGGATTTGAGGCACCCGTGGGCGCTTTGCCTGATGAAGGCACCTCCGCCGTTCCAGGCGACGTCGTGGTTCCTGGCGGGCAGCAATCAGCAACAAGCAATTGCATGCCTGGCTGGAGGTTGACCGGGCCCGAGGGAGGATAATTGTTGAGCCGGCGAATTTCCGCCTCAGAGATGCGATAGCGAGCAGCAATGCCGAAGAGTGTTTCTCCACTCTGGACGGTGTGTACAATAGTTTTGGCCTGTGGTGTGTACGCAGGCGGTGTCTGGGGTTGGTTGACGTCGTAGACGTTAGGTGGCAATGAGGTTCCTTTGCCTGTTTGCTGCGCCATACTTTGTGGGAAGCGCCCCCAGTAAGCATCCTGCCTACGGGCTATTGGCAATGGAGGGCTACCAGGTGTGGTGGCGGCTCGCGGTGCGGACGGCGGAAGAGTGGCAGACACTTGTGCGCCAGCGGGCGGCTGGCGCAGCCAGATTTTTTGGCAAACTTGAATGCGATCAGGGTTTTTGATTTTGTTCCAAGTAGTGAGCGACCGCACTGGGATATTGTAGGCGCGAGAGATAGCATTTAGAGTTTCGCCTGGCTGAACGATATGGTAGCCCTCGCCTGGATATTCTGGGCAGTCAGCCAAGGGTGGCAATGCTGTATCTGCCGGGCTAGGGGAAGTAGGCGACTGACCGGGCAAGGAATAAGTTTCTTTGTCGCCTTCGCGGAGGGTGCCGTATTCTACCTGTGGAGTGTATTGCGACACGGGAGGCGGTGTGGGCGCCGTCCGCCCGCCGCAACGCTGGTTGATGTAGTCTTCCAGCGGCAAGTTGTTGACTTTGACTAATCGATAATGATTGTTTTCCGCTTCAGCAGCTGTCATGCCAGTGCGCTCATAGGTCAGGCCAATGCCTGGGATAAAGTCAAACTCCGAGCGCTCTTGATTAGCCCGAGTGGGTTCGCGTTTAAAAGAATACTCAAAAAAACATCCTCTAAATTTTAGACCGTTGAAGTAGATGTACCAATCTGAGGAGCCAGTAGCAATGTTGTTCTCATAGACCAGGTTAGTGGTGTCTACTGCAAAGGAGTATACGCGCGTGCGCACCAGGTAGTACTGCCCACTGCGCAATATTTGAGCTGCGGAAATAATGGGAATAAGCAGATAGCCTTTGGCCTGCGTGTGCACCATGTATACCTGACGCGAAAGGTTGTTGATGTCGTTGAAGAACTGGTCGTCGAACTTGAAGCTCTTGCAACTCACGAGGTTAGGTGGCAAGGTCGGTGAGGTAATACCCTGATTGCCAGCTTGGAGCTGGATTTGCTCATTAGCGCTCGGCTGTACAGAGTAAGCATTAGCCAGCGCGCCTGTGTACACATAGCGGTATTCCAACTGGTTCATGCAAGAAGGGTCAAATTGAATATAAATCGGCTGGGCAGAGAGAAAACTGAATAAAACAGCGTTTAGCCCAAGCAGAAGGATGGCTTGTTTCATGAATCGGGTGTTTTAGTGTGTCGGCTGGGAAGTGCACTTTTAGAGACAAAAAAACAAAGATTTCGGCACAAGGTTAGAGCAAATTGTTCATAAACATGGAATTAAAAAACAACCACACTGTTCAGTAAGAGATGGTCTTAGTGCCAGCTGCACTACCTTTGCTGCATGTCCAGACCGCTTATTTTGGTAACGAACGACGATGGCATTGTCGCACCTGGCCTTCGGGCATTGGTAGAGGTGGCAATGTCCTTAGGAGAGGTAGTTGTAGTGGCTCCCGACTCGCCACAGAGTGGGAAAGGCCATGCTATTACGATAGAGGAGCCTTTGCGCCTGCGCCATGTGCGTGCTTTCCCGGGCACCGAGGCATGGGAATCCTCAGGGACACCTGTAGATTGCGTGAAGCTGGCTCGACACGTCGTGCTCAAAAACCGCCAGATAGACTTATGTGTCTCTGGGATTAACCACGGAAGCAATGCCTCCATCAACATTATTTACTCGGGGACGCTTTCGGCCGCGATGGAAGCCTCCCTGGAAGGCATCAAAAGCATCGGCTTTTCTTTGTTAGATCACAGCTTCGAGGCGGATTTCGAGCCAGCCAAGCCATGGGTGCGTCGAATCATGGAGTATGTGCTGCGCGACTCCTTTCCTCCAGGTAAACTGTTGAATGTCAATATCCCGCGCTTACCTGCAGGCCAAATTAAAGGCATCCGCGTATGCCGTCAGGCCGATGCCCGGTGGGTTGAGGAGTTTGTAGAAGGCCGAGACCCTCACAACCAACCCTATTACTGGTTGACTGGCCGGTTTGTCAACCGCGACTTTAAAGAAGACACCGATATCTGGGCGTTGGAGCACGGCTACGTTTCTGTAGTGCCCTCCATGCACGACTTGACCGACTACTTCATGCTTCAACAAATCTCTTTCGACGAGGAGCCAGCACCCTCCGGAAACAGGGCTTCTCGCGGATTTCCATAGCCTCCCGCTGCTTTAATCCACTCCAGCCGATTTGCTCGACTACTTCCTATTTTATCCCATCACATGAGAAGATTACTACTCTTTCTGTTCTCCTTCGCCTACACCTTTGCTGTGCTTGAGGCCCAGTCGCCCTGCACTGTTTCTTTAGGGCCAGACGTCACCGTGTGCTTAGAGGCCTCTTTTAAACTCGTCCCGCAGGAGATAACACCCGACGCCACTTACGGTTGGACTGGGGGGATGGGACTGAGCTGCTACACCTGCCCAACGCCTTTTTTTACTGCTACAGACACTGGCACATTCACCTACGTGCTAACCGTGAAGAAGGACTCTTGTACGGCGTCGGACACCATTTCCATCCTCGTTCTGCCGGGAAAAGCGGCCCAGTACCTCATTGCTCCTTCGCGAAGCCTTTGTGAAGGCGACACCATGCATCTAGGTGGCCCTGCTTTTGCCAATACCTCCTACAGTTGGTCCTCTCAACCGCCAGGGTTCACTAGCACAGAGGCGAACCCAGTAATTACAGCCCTTCATCATGCGCGATACTTCCTTACAGCCCATAGCCCTTTATGTCCCGTACCTTCGGTGGATAGTGTCTCCGTGGATATCTGGTTTTACAAACCTGCCTATATGCCAGCAGAGGACACCCTTTACCTATGCCGTGGGCAATCGCTGAGCTTAGGCATTGATAGCGTAAGCTGGGACGGCCTCTTTACCTGGACGCCTACCGATGCGCTGAGCATCGACCAAAACGGTAAAAGAGCTACGGCCACACCTGCGCATTCGATGCAGTATGTACTGACGGCATCTACCCCTGTGGGTGGGTGCACATGGGAAAAGATCTACTTCCTCTTTGTGGACAGCTTACCCACCGACCTGCGCATTTTGCCTCAGGATACTGTCATTTGCTTAGGAGATACCGTGTTATTGCGCACACCGCCATTCAATTTAGCAAACTATCCGGGACTTACTTTTTCCTGGACGCGCACGCCGCCGACAACGCTGCTAACTGTTGACACCTTGCCCAACCTGTGGGTGCGCCCTGAACAAACTACCTATTATCGGCGAGTCGTACAGGTGGGCTCCTGTCGGGACACATCTGTGGCAACAGTTAATCTCAGACCATCAGCACCGTTACTGTTACCGCCACCCAACCTCACCCTATGCCCCGGTGACTCTGTACTGCTCAACAGCCTGTTTGACTCTTTGACCAGTTACACTTGGACTTCTACCCACCCTGGCTTTGGTACTGTGCAAACACCAGCGCCAGTATTTTACCCTACCCAAACAGCTACTTACTATGTGGAAACAGCTAATGGCTGCATCGGGCGCGACTCTGTGCGCATTGCCGTGCGTGCTAGCGCTCTGTTGCAAGTGAGCAACGATACGACCATTTGCCGGGGCCAATCGGTGCGGCTAATCGCCCTAACGGACACACCAGGCGGGCTTTTCGAGTGGGTGCGTACCCGCGATAACCAGGTGCTTAGCACGGCGCAATCGGTACTGGTCAGCCCGGATACCACAACCTCGTACATCATCACTTTCACCTACGGCTCGGGCTGCCAGCGACGTGATACCGTGGTGGTAAACGTGGATGGCGAAAACCTAAACGTCCTCTTTCCCTCCGACCCGCGCCTTTGCCCAGGCGAAACGCTTACCCTGAACCTGGCTCCCAACCCCAGTCTACAGTACGAATGGACAGCGTCCCCACCCGACCCGGGGCTGGCAGCCAATGCGCCGGCGCCGGTGGTGTCGCCCAACCGCAATACCACTTACACCGTTACCCTCCGCGATGGATTGTGCTCCCTTACTCGATCGTTGGAAGTGATCGTCTTTTCGGCAACGCTGACTGCCTCTGCCGATACAACTATTTGCGCGGGCGACCACATCGTGCTGTCTGCCTCCGGCTCTGGTCCTTCTGGGCGATACCTATGGAACACGGGCGAAACTACCGCCATCGTTGCGCCATCGCCTGACTCAACTACGTCCTTTGTGGTATCTTACTTTTACGGTGACACCTGCGCGCTGCGTGACACGGTGAGGGTAACCACTGTGCCTTCGTTCTCGCTTGCTATTGTCAGCGTGCCCGATACCAACCGCCTCGATGTGGGGCAAAGCGTGCAACTGTTTGCATCAGTATCGCCACCTCAGAGTCTCAATGGTTTCTCTTTTTCCTGGCAGGAAACGGTTATTGATACCAGAAACCTTCCGTTCAATAGCGCAAACATTGAGGTGCGCCCGGCATCCAACGATACGGCCTCAGCCTCCATACGGTATACGCTACGGGCGGTTTCGCCTCAAGGCTGCATCCGCACAGCAGAGAAAGTGTTTCGCCTACTCTTCCCGTTAGTTCGCATCCCCAACGCCTTCACTCCAGATGGCGATGGCAACAATGATTTCTTTGAAATGCTTGTGCTTGAAGGGCGTGCACAAATAGAGCGCCTGCAAATTTTCAATCGTTGGGGCGTAGTCATCTTCGAAAGCACAGCGCCTGACGCCCGCTGGGATGGCACAGTGAATGGCCTTCCCGCCCCCTCCGACGTGTACCTGTATCGCATCGCATGGCGGCGCAGCGACGGCGCCATGATGCCCGTCGCTGTAGGAGACGTAACTCTGCTGCGTTAACAGGACAATCTTTTTTATCTTAAAAAACAACAAATAAATCCTACAGCACAGCAACGCCTCCTACTTTTGCCTTGCTTTTAAAAAAACTCGTAAACTGCATTCAAACATGAAAAAAGCAATGCTTATCGCTGCCGTATCCGCCCTGTTTACGCTGGGTCTGTCCTCCTGCGGTGAAAAATTACTAACACCCGAACAGGTAGAAGCGGAAATCGCCAAAGGCGTAGAGGCTGGCAAAACTGCTATCGACGCCGAAGAAAATGCCAAATGTGAGGCCGAATTTGAAACTCGTGTTACTGCCGAATTTGAGCGCCTTAAAGCAGAAATGGAAGCCCAGCAAATGAACCAGTAAACCTCCATCTCGAACCCTTCTCACTTAAAAAACACATGCACATGAATAGGAAATGGGTTATTGCTAGCACTCTGCTAGTGGCTGCATTTATTGCCCTAACGGCATACAAAACTAAAGAACAACAACAGCAGGAAATCGCCAGTGCCATTGCGGCTAAGCTGGACGAGTATCGGATGTTGAAGCAGGAAGAATGTACAGCGCGCATCAACACAGAGGCTCGCCGTCGCTTCGATGAGTATGTGGCTTCGCTGCCGCCCGTAAGCAGCAAACCGGGTGCTCGGGTTAAACCCAAGAAGACGGCGCCAAAGTCATCTCCTTCTGTGACTCCAATGCCTCAGACGCCACCACAAGACCCGCAAAAGCAGCGCGGTGGCGCCGTACAGGAAGGTAACGTCGAACAGCAAAAGCAGCGCGGTGGCGCTGTACAGCAAGGCGACGTCGAGCAGCAGAAAAAGCGCGGCGGTGCCATCAAGGTAGAAGGCGGCAATAACTAAGCAGCCCGTCTTCAACCAGCGTTAGAACGGCTCATACCTTTGTGCGGAGTGAGCCGTTCTTTGTTTTATGCAAATGAATGCATCTGCTGGATAGTCCTGCCAGCTCAATAAATCCTACTTGGCCCGCATGTAAACTTCGATGGGCACGCCCTTAAAATTGTAATGCTGGCGCAGCTGGTTTTCCAGAAACTGCACATAAGTCTCGCGCACCCAATTAGGATTATTGACGAAAAAGGCAAAAGAAGGATAGTGCGTAGGCAGTTGGGTAACATACTTGAACTTAGGATAACGGCCTTTGACGGAGGGTGGCGGCGTCTTTTCGATAATCTCAAGCATCAGCTCGTTGAGTTCGGAGGTCTTAATCTTGCGCTGTCGGTTTTCATGAACCTCCATTGCCGCTTCTACGGCTTGGAAAATACGCTGTTTGTCCAGCGCCGAAATAAAGAGGATGGGAACATCGTCGAAGGGCGCAATGCGCTTTTTGATCGCTTCTTCATAGTCGCGAGCCGTATTGGTACCCTTCTCGATGAGGTCCCATTTGTTCACGAGGATGACGATGCCTTTATGGCGCTTTTGGGCCAGGCGGAGAAGATGTAAATCCTGAGCCTCAATGCCCTGAGTCGCATCTAACACCAACAAACAAACGTCGGACTCCTCGATAGCCCGAATGGCGCGCATGACGGCGTAAAACTCGAGGTCCTCCTCCACTTTAGTTTTCTTCCGAATGCCTGCGGTGTCAATAAGGATGAACTGTTTGCCAAACTTGTTGTACAGGCTGTGAATAGGGTCGCGCGTGGTGCCGGCAATAGGGGTTACGATGTTGCGCTCTTCACCGAGCAAGGCATTAGTCAGGGAGGACTTCCCAACGTTAGGCCGACCAATGATGGCAAACTTGGGCAGTTCAGTCTCTATTGGCGGCTCCTCTTCGATCAGTTCAGCGACCGCATCGAGCAAATCGCCCGTGCCACTGCCTGTGATGGAAGCAATAAAAAACGTATGGGCAAAACCCAGGCTCCAGAATTCGTTAGCTTCCACCTGAGCACCGTAATTGTCCACTTTGTTAACGACCAATAAGACTGGTTTTGAAGAGCGCCGTAACAGACGGGCCAACTCCTCATCCAGGTCGGTTATACCCGTTTGCGCATCCACCAGGAAAAGGATAACGGCGGCTTCTTCTATAGCGATGCGCGCCTGCTGTCGAATGGCCATTTCAAAAATGTCCTTAGATCTAGGGACAAACCCACCTGTGTCCACGATAGTAAAACGCTTCCCGTTCCACTCACAAAACCCGTATTTGCGATCACGCGTTACACCAGCAAAATCGTCGGTGATAGCATCCCTAAAGCCCACTAGTCGGTTATAGAGCGTGGATTTTCCTACGTTAGGGCGCCCTACGATAGCAACAATACTTCCCATTTTTCTTTCAAAAGTTGAGAATCGGCAGCGCGGCTTAATCTATATTTGCCCCCTAAGCTTCCTCAACTATTTCCCTTTTTTATAGAACAAAGGTAGTGCTTTTCGCACTACTCTCTTTTTATTCGCTGCTTTAGCCAGAAACCTTAATGAGCAAGATTCTTTACCGAGATCCACACATCACTGTTTTCCAAAGCGCACTTTACCAGACGAATTCGACCGTCGTTTGCACGAATGACCTGGTGCTTTTGGTAGATCCAGCGTGGCTGCCCGAAGAAATTGCGGCTATTCGTCAATATGTGGACTCTGTGCGCGAGGAGCGGCCCTTGTTTTTAGTGTTCACACATTCCGATTTCGACCACATTATTGGCTATGGAGCTTTCAAAGCCGACAAAGTCTTTGCTACTGAGCTGATGGCCGAAAACCCCACACGCGATGCCATTTTGGAGCAAATCAACGACTTCGATCAACAGTACTACATACGCCGGAATTACCCTGTAGAGTATCCAGTCGTAGATTTTAAGGTGTATCGCGATAGTGTACAGTATCGCCACGAGAATACAAAATTATCGTTCTATTTGGCACCAGGGCACACCGCAGACAGCATGATGGTTGTAGTTTGGCAGTTGGGCTTGTGTATCGCGGGCGATTACTTGTCAAACATTGAATTTCCCATCATCCAGCACAGCAGTGTGGAGTATGTCAACACCCTGGAAAAATTGCCCCGTATTCACGACCGAAACTGGTTCACGCGCTTGATACCTGGCCATGGCGACCCAGCCCTGACTATCACAGACTGGCTGCGCCGGCGCACCGAAAGCCTCGCCTACATCTACGCCATCCGCGAAAGTGCAGCCACAGGGCGGCCCTTCGACATTGACTCCCTATGGGAACGCTACCGCTTCCCGCGCCAGCAGAGCAAAGACCACGAAGCCAATCTCACCCTGGTTCGCCGCGAGTTTGAAGACGGACTGTGGACATGGGACCCTGATAACTTGCCTATCCTTCCAGAGCCTATTCCCTTGGGCGAAACCAACCAATAAAAGCAGAAGCGCCTGCTGCGATTCCTACTCGGACATATCCATCGTATGGAAGACGTTCAGCACATCGTCGTCTTCCTCCAGGCGATCTATCAATTTGATAACCTGTTCCGCTTCTTCGTCCGACAGCTTTTTGGTGATGGTAGGTATCCACTCCAGCTGCGAACTAACAGGCTCAATGCCACGGTCTTCTAAAGCCTTTTGCATCTTACCAAAATCCGTAAAATCAGCATAAAGGATGACCTCCCCCTCTTCATGCTTGACATCCTCCAGGCCAGCATCAATAAGATCAAGCTCCAACTCTTCCCAGTTTTGGCCCTCGTTTTTCACCTTGAAGACGGCCTTCCGGTTGAACAGGTAGCTGACGCTTCCAGAAACGCCTAAAGCGCCACCGCAACGGTCAAAGTGAAGCCGCACGTTAGCCACCGTACGCGTAGGATTATCCGTCGCCGTTTCCACGAGCACTGCGATACCATGAGGGCCATAGCCCTCGTACATGATCTCTTGGTAGTTGTCGGCATCTTTGCCGCTGGCCTTTTTGATGGCATTCTCCACGTTAACCTTAGGCATGTTGGCCTGCTTAGCGTTTTGAATGGCCATGCGCAGACGCGGATTGTATTCCGGATTTGGTCCGCCCGCCTTAACCGCGATAGAAATCTCACGCCCAATGCGAGTAAAGGTTTTGGCCATGTTGGCCCAACGCTTAAATTTCCTTTCTTTTCGAAATTCAAACGCACGTCCCATGTGTGCTGATGGTTGTTCTTTTGGTGTGCTAAGAAGTGGCGCGCAAAGATAGCTTGTCCTTCGCGCAAGTAGGGGGCCGTTGTCAAAAAATGCGCTACCGTCCTCCTTACTTCCAGCGTCGGTTTGACTAAGAGCTACACAGACGGCGCCAGCCTCTCCGTACCAGTGCCGTCTGTGCGACGATTTTTCTCGAGAGTCCTCAGCTGTGCTTAGAAGGTCAACACGACCGTAGCCATAACGTTGCGCCCTGCTTGTGGGAAAAAGCCCGCCTGATGGTAAACACCGTTGCCCTCATAGCGCGTATACGGGTCGTCGGGGCGCGCGTCGTAACCATTAGAGATGTAGCGATACACCCAACCATTGGCGACGAAGCGCGCATTGAAAAGGTTGTTGACCGTCACGATAAAGTTCAAGCGCTGGCCAATGAAGCCCTCTCCTTAGAAACCGGGCCACCAATTGAGGAGGAAAACTAAACTATGGCAATTGCACCTGATTTCAACCAATTTGGCGAAGTGCTTTGGGAAATCGCCAACGTCTTTCGCGACGATGCGCTTCACGCTACGGAGCGCTTAGAAACCTTTAGCCTCTTCCTCTTTCTCAAGCTCTGGGATGAGATGGCCCTGGAACAAGAGGAAGCCCTTGGCCGGCCGCTCAAGGATGAGGAACTGGCTATCCCAAACGTATACCGTTTTCATAAGTGGGCACGGGATCCCGACAGCTACGCCAAACAGAACGGCTACGAGGACAGCGTGGACTTCTGCCGGCGCATGTTTGATGACCTTGCCACCCGTAAAGTTATAGACCAGTATGGCAACGATATTACCTTTGATGTTCGCCGGCTATTTGGTGGGACCGTGTTTCGGTTGCGATATACCACCACCATCCGGGCCCTCGTTTCCAAGCTCAACGAATTGAACCTCCGCGAGATCATGATGCGCGGTGTGGGGGAGTCTGGAGAACGGTTTGATATCTTCGGCCGCGCATACGAGTACCTGCTCCAGCAGTTCGGCCAAAACAAAGAGTTTGCGGAGTACTTCACCCCGCGCCACATCGTGGACCGCATGGTCCAAATCCTCGACCCCGAGATTGGTGAAACCATCTATGACCCCGCCTGCGGCACCGGTGGCTTCATCGTCCGGGCCTTCGAGTGGGTCAAAGGCAAAATCAAACGCAAGAGCATCTCTGCTATCGAAAAGGAGCAGCTCCTACGCGCTTTAAAAGAAAAGCACCTTATCGGCGTGGAGCATGTTCCGCTGGTCTTCAAGCTGGCCCTCATGAACATGATCCTGCACAAAGACGGCTCGAGCCAGCTTCAGAACGACGACAGCCTTTCCAACAAGGCTCAGGATATCCACAAGAACAAG
>JBEQAD010000087.1:0-11375 GCA_041640515.1 Saprospiraceae bacterium
CCTCTACCTAATGTTTATTCCTATCCCTATACCGGGGGTGTTGTTCGGCATTTTCTACCTTTGGTATTCCTCCTATGCGGCTAAACGGGGCGGCGATGGCATTGACCACTTAGCCCATTTTTACGGCGCTGTGTTTGGTTTCCTCTTTCCCGCCTTCCTTAAACCTGCTTTGCTGCTGCACTTTTTTAAGCAGATAAGCATCTGGCTGGGTGTAGGCAACTAATGGCGCAAGATTGCCTCTATGTCTCTGAGCAGTTGCTGACCTGCCAAGGATAGGCGCGCTGCGACGGTGGGGGTCTTTTTCGACATCATCAGCAACGAGAAGTTGTCGGCCAGCACTTCATCGGGGTGAATGATGTACGTTGTATTGTCGCCTATTTGGCGGTAGAAATCGGGCAGTTGGCTCATGTCCAGCGTGCTGCTAAAGCCGTCCTCTTCCCGAGTGTACACCTGCCAATAGCCATCGGCTAAGGGCTTCACTTCAAACAAACTGAACTCTACATGAGCGAAGAAGGAGTGCTTCTTTGGAGAATAGCCAAGGTGATTGGCATAGATGATAGGTACGGCGTGTATGCGCTCACCGTTAGCCGTTTTGAGGGTGATTTTTTGGGCAAAGTCCACACCGTCAGGGTTGTATAAAACGCGCTCAGCCAGCGCCGGCGGCAAGCGTAAGCGCTCCAGGCCAATCGCCTCAAAGCCAATGCGGCGGTACAAACGGGCGCGCTTGATCGGCTGGAAACGCGAATAAACGTGAAAGAGCTCGTGATACAGGGTGTTCAAGAAATCGTGCCGCCGCCTCAGCTGGAGCACATCCTGCGGAATAACGATGGTGTTCTGGCGCGTGTAGTACACAGACGGGCCATAGGGCTTACCTGCCACCTTGAGGAGGAGGAGCGTGTCAGGAAATAAATCCGGCGCCACTGAGCGGCAGGTCTCGAACATCTCGCGCACGACTTCGACGGTAAAAGCGGCCTCTTCAACAGTGAAAGATGTTACATCGCGGCGCAGATACTCTTTAAAAGCCGCCAGCAACTCCGCGCGCGGCAAACCGGACTGAAGCGGCTGCTTCATCTGGATAGACATTTCTACCGGTGTAACGCGCTCGAAAAAGAGGTCTATCGTATCGACCAGGAGTACTGAGGCCGCCTGGGCACTGTCGAGCAGACGCAGCGTGTGTTTAGAGTCCAGGGTGACGGTGATGGCCGTAGTAACGGGCTGAGACTGGCAGCACCATCCGCCAAACAGCAGAAATGGGAACAAAAAGAGTTTTCTCACAGGAGTGCTGATGCTTCATGAGCCAGCCTGGAAGCGTTCTCTGAGCCATGAGACAACAAGCGGAACGCCCTCGCTGGCATTTCTTTTCACGATGTGCAAAGGTGCAGCAGAAAACGTATCCCGACTTAATTGAGGGGTGGGATCCACGTAGTAACAGGGTATTTCGCCAAAAACCCGGTAGGCCAGCGAGGCGGCAGGGTAAACGGCCAGCGACGTACCCACGACGATGAGCACGTCAGCCTGTCCCACTATGTCGGCAGCAACTGGGAATAGCGGCACCTCTTCACCAAACCACACCACGTGAGGGCGCAGCTGATATCCGCGCTCGCAGAGGTCGCCCAGATGCACATCGTCATCCCACGCGTATATGAGGTCGGCATAGCGCGACGAGCGCACCTTGCGCAGCTCACCGTGCAAATGCAGGACGTTCGTGCTGCCCGCGCGCTCGTGCAGGTCATCTATGTTTTGAGTGATGATGTGCACTTCTTCGAAGAGCGACTCCAACTCTACCAGCGCGTAATGGGCTGCGTTGGGCTTGACCTCTAACAGCTGGCGCCGCCGCTGATTATAAAAGTCTAAAACCAGCTCCGGTTGCCTCTCCCAGGCTTCTGGAGTGGCCACTTCCTCTATGCTATATTTTGCCCACAGTCCGTCAGGGTCGCGAAAAGTAGCCAGTCCGCTTTCCGCAGAAATGCCCGCACCAGTGAAGACGACTACGCGTTGCTTTACCTTACTCATCATCTAAAACGGAAAAAACACCGGAATGAGCAAACTGGCCAACAACCAAAACAGCAAGTTGAGCGGTGCACCCACTCGGAAAAAATCGCGAAAGGTATAATCGCCAGCGGCGTACACCATAGTGTTAGTTTGGTATCCAATAGGCGTCATGAAGCTGGCCGAGGCGGCAAAGGTAATGGCCATCAGGAAAGGCCGGGCCGATACGCCCATAGACTCGGCTACTGCGATAACAATAGGTGCCAGCAACACTACAGTGGCGTTGTTCGACATGACTTCAGTGAGCAGACTAGCGAACAGGTAGACCAAACTTAACACCACCACTGGGCTAACGGCGCCACCTAAAGTGTGTATTTGATCCGCCAACAAGCGCGCGGCTCCCGTCTTCTCTAACGCCAGTCCTAAACTCAGGGAGCCGGCCAGCAACAGCACGACTTTCCAGCTAACACTCCGGTATGCTTCTTCCGGCGTGATGACACGCGTCAGAATGAGCACCAAACACCCGAACAAGGCCGCCGTGACGATGGGCACTACCTCCAACGTTGCCGCCGTAATGACGCCAATAATGACAGCCGCAGAAAGAAGCCCTTCGCGTCGCAGAAAATCCGTATGATCGGCGTGATTGACAATAAACAAATCCGGAAACTTGCGATGCAAGAGCTCGGACTGGTCTTTGGGCGACCCTAATAGAAGGCAATCGCCAGCAGCCAACTTCCAGTCACTTAGCAAGCGGTGCTCCAACCCCTTGCGACCACGTACCCCTAAGAAAACCGCATTGCCAAACTTAGATTCAAAATCTACCTCAGCCAAACGCTTGCCCGTTAAATCGGACTCCGGCAACACCACTACCTCGTGTAAAACCAAGCCCACGCCTGATTTGGGCAGCGTACCCTGATTGGGCAACGGCTGCACCAGCACCCGATTTCGCTTTTGCAACTTGCGTATCTTTTCCACATCGCCCTTCACCTTGAGGATGTCGTTTTCCTGAAGCACAAAGTCGTCGGGCGGAGCAAAAAAGCGCTGGTTACCGCGCTTTACCTGAATGATTTCCACACCCAACTCGGTCACCAATGGCGACGCACTGACGGTAGTGCCCACCGATGGAGCGCCAGCCTGCAATACGACGTTGGTTACATATTCCCCTAAATGAAACCGCTCTTCGACGGAAGACGTCTGGCGAATGCCTGGCAGCAAGGGCCAGCCCACAAAGAGCAGATAAGCAAAACCCAACAACAGAAAGACCAACCCCATCCGCGTCATTTCGAACATGCCAAAGGCGCCCAGTCCGTTTTGGGCAGCCAGGTCGCTAGCCAGGATGTTGGTTGAAGTGCCTACCAACGTGCACACTCCGCCAAACATAGAAGCATACGACAGCGGGATGAGCAGCTTCTCCGGGCTAGCCCCTATGTTGCGGCAACACGATAACACCACCGGGATGAATAGCGCTACTACCGGTGTATTGTTGATAAAGGCTGAAAAGAAGGACACAGAAACCAGCATCGTACCGGCCCCTAACCAGTAATTGCGTCGGAAAAGCCGCTCCAGAAAAGCCGTTACCGGGTAAAGGGCGCCGCTCTTGTCCACTGCTGCACTAAGCACAAACATTGCTGCCACAGTTGCCACAGCGGTATTGCTAAAACCCGACAACCCTTCTTGCGGCGTAAGGATGCCCGCCAGCACCAACGTGCCGATGACCAGCATGGCCGTTACGTCAATAGCCACCAGCTCTGTAGCAAACAGCACAACAGCGCCTACAAGAATGGCTATGGTCAAGAGGATTTCGACACTCATGACAAGAAACGGCTCAATTGAGAAGGCTTACGCGCGCTGCCAAACCTGCGGCGCACCGTGGAGGATATCGTAAAGGTAGTCGTGGTACTCAGGGAAGTCAGGCAGATTGTTGTGGCCGGCCTGCTCGATGGGGATGAGCCGAATGTTATCGGGCGCTAAGGACCGTAGCATCTCGCTCTGCCGGTAAGGAATGAGCCGGTCGCGTCGGCCGTGCAAAATGAAGATAGGACACTGCGCTTTCCTAATGAACCGGTCGGTACGGATGTGGTAACGCAGCAGCCAGGGCAGTGGCAGCCAGAAGCCGTAGCGTCGGATGTGGTAATAAAAAGAGTAGTAGGGGCAGTCCAAAATGAGGAGGCTCGGGTTATTCCACGAAGCAATGCGCGCCGCCAGGCCACTACCCATGGAGCGGCCATAGAGCACGATGCGGTTTTCGCCGTAGTGCGCCGCCAACCACTTGTATACTTGTTGCAAGTCGCTGTACAGAATGCCTTCGGTTCGCCGGCCGCGACTTTTGCCAAAGCCTCGAAAGTCCATGATAAAAAAATCGTAGCCCTTGCCCACAAAGTCGCGGGCAAACTTACCCCACCCTTTAATGCTGCGCGAATTGCCTTTGATATAAAATACCACGCCCTTGCTGTTGGGAACTTGGAAATGCAGCGCGTTCACCACACCGCCGTCTTCCATGTCGAAGTTGATTTCTGTGAACGGAAACGGATACCGGTAAGCGAACCCATGCGGCAGCCGCTCCGGACGAAAGAAAAAGAGGTCTTGCCCAAAGTAAAAAAGGGTGCACAGGCCGGCGTACACCGCTCCTGCCAGCATTAGTGCCGAGATGAGCACCTCGTTTTCCATGTGGCGAAAGTAGGCAAGGAGTTCCGTTGGCACAACGGCGAGGAAAAATTAGGGCAGCCAACCAGCCCCATTGCTCCTAATCGATCGCGGGATTCAGCAAGCGTTCGATCGTCTTAGCATCACCCATGACGGTGGTCTCCTCCGGGCGGCGTCGCTTGGTGTGGATGCGCAGGATACGCTGATTTTCAGCCCGTACCAGTGGGTCCTTCTTATGTGCCCACAAGCGATCGCGCGCCTGGGCAGCCGCCGTTTCTAAGTTAACGATGGGCTGCGGATAGTCGAGCCCAGGGCGAAAACTGTGAAAAGCGGCGTCCAGCGGCGTCATTTTCCAAGGCTCGCGAGCCAAGGGTGCAGGCAAGTTGGCTAACTCAGGCACCCATTTTTTTATGAAAGTACTCTCCGGGTCGTGGTCGGCAGCTTGTTTGACTGGATTGTAAATGCGCACGGTATTGACACCTGTGGCACCGGCCTGCATTTGAAACTGGGCATAGTGAATGCCCGGCTCGTAATCCAAAAACTGGCGCGCCAGGTGGTGTACGCCTGCCTGCCAGGGCTGCCAGAGGTGATGTGTCAGGAAAGACACCAGCATGGAGCGCATGCGAAAGTTGAGATAGCCTGTAGAGGTCACGCATCGCATGCAAGCATCGACTAGAGGAATGCCCGTGCGGCCTTCACACCAGGCGCTCACCCACTCCGGATTAACCTCCGTGCGCAGCGTGTTAAAGCCGCGGTTGAGGTTTTCAAACTCCATGCGGCACTCTGTTTCGAATTTTTGGATGAAATGGCAATGCCAGAACAGGCGGCTAGCGAAGGCGCCGAGGTTGTAGCGGTCGCCCGTGCGTTCTATGGCCGTACGCGTAGCCTGCCACACTTGGCGCATGCTCAGGTTGCCCCAGGTGAGGTAAGGAGAAATGCGACTGCAGCTGTGCCGAGCAGCTTCTGGTTTAGAGATGTTTCTGAAATAGCCGCTTTTGCGGTGGTAGAGGAAACTATCCAGATAGCGCCAGGCAGCAGTCTCGCCGCCAGGTTGGAAGGCTATGCTCGGGGTGAGAACGGCCGAAGGCAGCGCTTTTTGCGGTAAGGCCGCTATCCACGCCGCAGGCAGTCGAACAGTTTTCATCTGCCGCAACTCGGGAGTGGCCAGCGGTCGACGCATGCGCTCCATCCACGTTTGCTCCCAGCCATTGCGGTGGTACAGGCGACGCGTGACGCCACCCGTCGGCGTTTCTTGCCAGGCAATGCCGTGCTTTTGGCAAAAAGCCGCCACCGCGCGATCGCGGTCAAAAGTGAGGCGGTTGCCCGTCTCCTCATGCGAATAGAGGCTTTTCACGACAACGACCTGGCGAAGCGCATCGAGCACGTCGAGCACTTCGGCGCAGAAGACGTACAACGGAATGCCCAGAGGAGCCAAGCGACTTTGCATATCGTCCAGGCTTTGACGCACAAAACGCCAGTGCCGCTCATCGCTGTCGGGCGCCTGTATCCACGAGGGTTCGAAACAGTACAGGAGCAACACAGGCAACCCTTGGGAAATAGCCTTCTGCAGCGGCTCGTGGTCGCTCAGACGCAAGTCGCGCTTAAACCAGACAACGTTAACCCGTGGGCGCATAACCAAGTGAAGCCAGCGAGCGGTGTAAAACTGTACCTTCAACACAACCTGGCGCCCGTGAGTTTTAAAGTTAGCTCCTCTCGTGGCTTGCTAACCCACACGCTCAAGCGGCAAATCACTCCTTTATACACATTAATTAAAATAATTATCATTGTGACCTTTGATAGAAGGCGGCCTACCTTTGGTGCACCTCTTAGATGAAAAAACATACTGTGAAAAGCTAACTGCCCGCATCATTCTTTAATCGTTGCTTTTTCACGTTACTAAGCTTATCCGCTGATGTTACGTATCCCATCCTACGCAGGGCGTCTAGGAGGCACTATATGGCTCATTCTTCTGCACTTAACGCCCATCAAGGCTCAAGTTTGCAATGACTTGATTTTCGTCGCACTCGACGACTCATGCTCGACAATCGTCACACCCGACATGGTGCTGGAAGGCAGCGTCAACGATTCTGCCTACGCCGTCCAGCTCTTTACGAGCAAGGGCGTACCGATAGGCCAAGTATTGACGGCCGCCCATCTGGGCGATACAATACGAGCTGTGGTTACCCACTTGCCTAGCGGCAACACGTGCTGGGGGTGGCTGGTGCCTGTAGACGCCCGTCCGCCCACCATGAACTGTGCCTCGCTGAAGGTGCCCTGTATCTTGCCTGACTATTCGCCAGCATTTTTGTTTTCGGAGGCCGGACTGTCGGCAGCATATCCCGAAGTATCTGATGCCTGCGGGTCACCCTCTTTATCTTTTGCTGATTACACAGAGACCCTCGACTGCTCTCCAATAGGGCTAGTGGCACGCCTCTGGCGTACGTGGGTAGCTACCGATACAGGGGGTAAGAGCGCTGTTTGCACTCAAACCCTCGAGGTAATACGTCCTCCCTTAGATAGTCTGCTCTTTCCAGTGGACACCATTCTCGAATGTGATGGTTTTTTCCTCAGTCCTTCCACGAGTGGAGCACCGACTGTCTTCTTTAACCAAAAAGAATGGCCTGTTCTGCCCACTGCATCGGCATGCCGGTGGAGCGTGGTCTATCAAGACCATGCCATACCTCTGTGCGGAGGGTCGTTTGCCTTGCTACGTCAATGGGCGGTGTTTGACGACTGCGCTCCGCTCGGAACAGGCAACCCCGCTCAGCGCGTGCAAACCATCCAGGTAAAAGACCGGCAGGGTCCAAGGCTAGTCTGCCCTGGCGATACGGTCCTTGCTACCGATCCTTTCGCTTGCAGCCGCCTGTGGGTATTGCCTCCTGGTCATCTTTCGGACGCCTGCTCAGGCGTGCGCGATGTGGAGGCCCGTTGGACTGTTGATGGCATTGCGCACCGCCTGGGAGGATCTGTGGCGGCTACGGGCAGCAGCAATCCAACCGATACCATAGGCTCCTGGAACGATCAAGTGCTTTTACCATCAGGCGAGACCATTATTTTTACGTACCTGGCTTCCGACAATTGCGGCAACACGGCATCGTGTTCCTTCCGGGTAACGGTGATAGATGGCCAGCCGCCTTCAGTGCGCTGTACACAGTACATGCAAGTGGCACTGGGCAGCAGCGGGGAGTCGCTGATATGGGCCAGTGTGCTGGATGCTGGTTCAGAAGACTACTGTACCTCCGTACGCTTCAAAGCTCGGCGTGCCGACACGAGCGCCTGCCAGGCTGGCGACCGCTTCTTCGACCAGTTGCGATTTTGCTGCTCAGACATAGGTAAAACCGTACCTGTCATTTTACGCGTGTACGACGTAGCCGTGGAAAGCGGCGCAGTCAGTACGGAGTATTTTGAACAGCAGGCCAACGACTGCCAGGTCTTTGTCCAGGTGGTGGACAAAATCAAGCCCGCCTGCACCCCGCCCGCCGAGGTGCAGGTTTCATGTAGCCTCTTCGACCCCTCTCTGAAGGCTTACGGACAGCCGAAGTTTGCCGATAACTGCTGCCTGGATGTCGTAGTGGAACTCTCGCCCAGTTATGCGGCTTTCGACACACTATGTCACCGCGGTACCATCGTGCGCACCTTTCGCGGCGCAGATTGCCACGGCCTGAGCACTACTTGTACCCAACGCATCTTGGTAGCCTATGAAACGGCCTATGCTATTAAGTTCCCGGACGACCTCATCCTTACCCAGTGCGATTCCACCGACCTTTATCCTCCCGGGCCGCAGATCTTTGGGTCTGGCTGTGCGCAGGTAAGCCTCTCGTATCAGGACAAAGTGCACCAAGCAGGTCAACTGGCCTGCTACTGGATAGACCGAGAGTGGACCTTTGTTGACTGGTGCCGCTATCACCCTAGTCTCCCTTTAATTGAGGTACCTAACCCAACTCCATCGCCCGATCCCTTGGCGTCCGCCAACCTCCCTGGTCCAGTAGTGGCGCCCCTGGGCTTTTCACCGGCACCTACGATACAGCGCATCCGCCCTGATGACCCACTGCCTACTAATTTCAGCGTCTTCTGGTCGCCTCAGGCCAATGGTTATCGCTACCGCCAGATCATCATCATTCGGGATGCTGTGCCGCCTGAGTACCGTGGCTGCCCCACGGAGTTAGTGCAAATATGCGACCAGACCACCAGCGACCCCAACTTGTGGAGTGGCCCAGAGTGGACGCATCCGCTCATCCCGGACATCACCGATCTTTGTGAAGCGGCTACTGACCTGGCGGTTACTGCTACCGATAAGTGCTCCAAAGGCAACCTCAATATCCAGTATCGCCTTTTTCTCGATCTCGACAATGACGATATACAAGAGACGGTTGTGAGCAGCAATAACCCTCCGCCACCTGGTATGGTGCGCTACGGCAATGCCTTCTCTCCCGACTTTATGGGAGGAGAGCTGCGGTCATTCGACCGACGACCCGTCCCCCCTGAGGAGAAATATCGCTTCGCCATCCTGCGCGGGGGTTTTGTTAATGTCTCTAGCTTTTTGCGCTGGAACACAGAAAAAGAGCCGCTCCAGTATGTGATTCCACAATTGCCTCACGGTAGCCACCGCATCGAATGGACGGCCGACGACGGCTGTGGCAACCGCAGCGTGTGCGCCTATCCGGTGGAGGTGCGCGATTGCCGCCCACCCGACCTCATCTGCATGCAAGGGCTGAATGTTTCTCTGCCTAATGGCCACCCTGTGGTCCTTTATCCTCAGGATTTCCTGGTTTCTCTGAGCGATAATTGCACACCTCTGTCCTACATACACACGGGCATCCGGCGTGCAGGGGCAGGACAGGGCTTCCCGGTGCTGCCCGATGGCTCACCTCAGAAGAGTGTGCTCTTTGACTGCAGCACACTGGGCATGCAGGGCGTGGAGGTGTGGGCGCAAGATGTGGCTGGCAACAGTGCGCATTGCAACATCTCTGTTAGGGTTCTGGACCCACATTCTCTTTGTAGCACTACCCCCGTCCAAGTGGCGGGCAAGCTTAAAACGCTCCAGAATAAAGGGCTGCAAGAGGCCGTCCTTACTCTCTCAGGGAATACCCTGCCGGGGGGCGCCCTTACAGCACTCTCCAACGACCACGGGGAATTTCTCTTCACTGCCGTGCCTGCAGGTGCCGACTACCTCCTGACGCCTTCCAAAAACGATGACCCCCTTAATGGCGTGTCCACCTACGACTTATCGCTTTTGCATCAGCACATCATTGGCCTTACTCCTTTGGATCATCCTTACAAGATCATCGCCGCTGACGTCAATAACAACCGCTCGGTGACCACCGCTGATATTCTGGAATTGCGCAAACTCATCCTTGGCATTTACACCAACTTCCCTAACAACACCTCGTGGCGTTTTGTAGATGCTGATTTTGTCTTCCCTGAGTCATCTAATCCCTTCAAAACGCTCTTCCCGGAAGCGCGTTCACTGAGCGGGCTGTCTGCCCACGCGCTGACAGAGCATTTCGCTGCCATAAAAGTAGGCGACCTCAACGGGAATGCTATAACGAGCAGCATGCATGGGGCTGAAACCACGGAAGCGCGCACGCACGACTCAGTAACCCTACGAGTACAACGGGTAGAGGTGCCGCTATCGCAATGGCAAACGGCTGCGTTTCAGCCTGGCGAAGAGGTTGAGTTGCTTTTTCGAACAGCGGCGCCTCTGACGGCTTTTCAGGCTACGATTGCCCACCCAGGGCTGGAGCTGTTGACCATCACTCCCGAGGAAAATATGCGCATCGAGCATTTCGCTGTGTTTGAGCGGCATCGCCTCTTCACCGTCGCTTGGGATGGCTCGGGCAGCCCCGCATGGCGGGTGCGCTTTCGAGCAACAGCTACAGGCGCTGAGCAGCAGCTGTACCTTTCGGATGCCGTAACGCCCACAAGGGCCTATGATGGGACGCCCGAAGCTCTCAAGGTACGTATGCATTTTGAGGGGCTGCCAGACGTTGCGCCTTCTTCGCTTAACCTCGAGGTTTACGGCTGCGAGCCTTCGCCATGGCGCCAGCGTACCCAGTTGCGTTTCTTTTTGCCTCAGGAGGCTGAAGTGTCGCTAGCCATCAGCGATGCCACTGGCCGAGTGGTTTTTTCCCAAAAAAGAAGGTTTCCCGCAGGATTACAACGTTTTGAACTTCGACACACCGATTGGCCTGCCGCTCCAGGGGTCTATTTCTTCCGACTGAGTGCCAACGATCAATCGGTGTCGGGAAAAATGCTGCGCCAATGAACGAGATCTAATAAGTATCTGTTAGTAGGCTATCTTCAAGCCGCTTTTATGTCAACCAAAGCAAACTGACCTGTGCCTAAGCGTATTCCGACTTATAGCATTTGCAACCTTTTGGGTGCTGACCAGTGCTTTACCGAGTTGGTCGTCGTGCGCATCAGCGACTTTATGCGCACGCATCCCGACTTGTATTTTCCTCATCGGCACACCTTTTATCAGATTGTCCTTTTCACTGAGGGTGGCGGAACGCATTCAATTGACTTCCAGCAATTTCCTGTGGAGGCCCATCAGGTGTACACCATGGCACCTGGGCAAGTGCACACCTGGGAGTTTGCTCCAAACACGGAAGGTTATATCATCAACTTCAATGAGAGCTTTTTCACTGCTATTTGTCATGACCCGCATTTCATAGAAAACTTTCCGCTGTTCAACGCGGTGAGTGGTTCGCCGGTCAATCTGCTCGATTTGGAGTGTTGCGGGG
>JBEQAD010000088.1:0-11211 GCA_041640515.1 Saprospiraceae bacterium
GGGGCGGTCGGTGAGCTGCTCTGGCGGGTAATACGCCGGCCCTTCGGGCAGGTAAGCCACTATGCGCTCTAACAAGTGCGAGAGATTGTCACCTTTTAAGGCGGAAATGGCGATGTATTCAGCGATGTGGAGGCGCTTCGTCCACCATCGGGCCGCTTCCTCTATCTTGGGCGCCTGCACCAGATCGCTTTTGTTAAGCACCAGCAGGATGGGTGCCTCTGCCTTTTGCATCAGTGAAAGAAGAGGGTCGCTGTCCAACAGCGGCTCGGTCAGGTCGAAGACGAGCAGAAAGACGTCTGCATCTTCGAGTGTGCTCTCTACGAAGCGATTCATCGCCCGGTGCATAGCGTAAGCGGGTCTTTGGATGTAGCCGGGCGTGTCAGAGAAGACTATCTGGTAATGTGCGCCGTTGAGGATGCCAATAATGCGGTGGCGGGTGGTCTGTGGTTTAGGAGTAATGATGCTCATGCGTTCGCCCACCAGTGCGTTGAGCAAGGTGGATTTCCCCGCGTTGGGGTGTCCCACAATGTTGACAAAGCCAGATCGAAAGGCAGGAGTATCAGTAGTGTCGTTCATTGTTGTCCTGAGGGCGAAAGAGCGTTACCACCCTGCCAGGCGGCGCGTGTTGCGGTTGACTAAAGTGTTCACCATTTCATAGACCATCTGAGGCTTTTGGATGCGCCAGGGAATGGCATTGTATGCTTCGCCGAAGCACACGTAGTTGTCCAGATGTGCTTCCATTAGTTCTTCTTCGACGTGGGGCCGCGTATTGAGCAGTGCGATCCAGCCGCCCTCTTCGCGGACCTCTTCAGCCCACTCCATGTAGTAGTCTTCGTCGCTGGCGTGCAAGTTGAGGATGTTCTCGCAGAAAAACACGAACTTATGGATGCCCTCGCGAAGCATAGGATCGGCAATCTTGCGCTTGAGGTACATGATGTCGTTGTGGAGGGCATCGTTCCACTCCCCTATGAGTTCGATGAGCGCGTAGCCCTCGTCGTAGTCGGCGTAGAGCACTTTGGCATATAGAGTGGGCGAGCCAAAGGCGTCCCACTGCGGATGAAGGTAGAAGTTGTACAGCACATTGGTCATATAAAATTCGCTGTACTTGCGCCCATAAAATGGCGAGCGCCGATCTTCGGCGGCCACGTACCAATCTCTCCAGCGATGATAAGGCTCAATATCGTGCATGGATGTGCGCTTATTTACTCGGGGCAAAATTACGTTTCCCCTTTACTTCAAGCGCGCGCTACCGGAGATGTCGGCGTCTTACATGCGTAAATCTTCTACCCGAACACCAGGGTACTCTTTTGGATTTAACTGGAAATGAGAGGGTTTAAATGTCTTGTCTGGACTAAAGCGGCTTATCTGAAACGTAAATCGCGAGCCGTCCCGGGCAAAAGCCGTGATGCGCTCCACAAGTTGTGCTTGCTCGTCAATGCTCACGCGCAACTTGCTGTACTCAGAGCGGCGATTAACGGGCTTGAACTCTATCTGCGTCAGCACCTTATTCCCTTCGCGCGTCTTGTCAGTGATGGCATACAGATAGTCTCCCCGCTGGTAGCGGTTGAGGAGCTCTTTAGGTGTCATGAACCCACTTTCACCATTAGGGTCGGCGTTGGTAATTTGAATTTCTTTGTTTGCCTTGAGGTACACCCACGTCGTCTTGCCGTCGCTAGCAATGATTTGCTGGTCCATATCTAGGCGAAACTTCTGACCCTCCTGGGAGATAACGCCCTTCTGCACCTCCTTGGGCTGGTCAGGTACCTCAATGGTTAGGGTGAATTCGGCTTCCAGGGTCTTGTGTTTTTCGTACTTCTTGCGCACTTGGTCGAGTACCTTTTGCGCTTCAGGGTCCGACTTTTCCGCTACAGGTGGTTTGCTCTGAGCGAATGCGGCAGTGGATACTAAGCAGGTCAAGCCAGCAAAAAAAAGGTATTTCTTCATGGAAAAACGGATGTATTGGTTTAGTTTATTTTCATGGTAAGTCTTAGCCCATGCGAGAAGCGCCACACTAACGATGCGGCGCCCTCGCAGCGTACAAACGATTGCTAAACAGGGGGCCTCTCCAGCGGTTCAAGCCGCCTTTGCTCCGCTATCGAGAGTAATAGCGTCGGAAGGGGTACCTTTGCTGCGTGAGTAACATAGGCTATTTGTTAGAGCGCTACAACGATCACCCTAAGGTGCGCGAGCTGATAGAGGCCCTGCGATCGCCTGTGGCGCGGATAAGAGTAAGAGGGTGGATAGGTGCACAAAAGGCATTAATTGCTGCCGCGTTGGTTCGGCAGACAAGACGCCTACTCCTGTGCATATGCAACGACAAGGAGAGTGCCGCGTACTTGCTTAATGACCTGCAAGGACTTCTGGGCGAGGCGGACGTGGCTTTCTTTCCTGACAGCTTCCGACGGCCTGCGGTCTTTGAGCACTTGAACTCCACTCAAGTGCTTCAGCGCTCCGAAGTTGTCAATCGGCTCACCCAACCACACCGCGAAGGCTGGGTGATTGTAACTTATCCGGAGGCGCTCTTTGAAGAGGTGGTCTCGCCAGAAGTGCTGATTAAGAGCCGCATCGTCATTGTCAAGGGTGAGAAAATTGATCTGGATTTCATCATTCAGGTGCTCGTGGAATACGGCTTTGTGCGCACCGATTTTGTCTATGAACCGGGCCAATTCAGCATTCGTGGAGGCATTTTAGACCTGTTCTCTTTTGGAAACGAGTATCCCTACCGCATTGAATTGGTGGATGTGGAAGTGGAAAGTATCCGCATCTTTGACCCACTCACTCAGCTGTCGCGGCAACACATAGAGCGCGTGCAAATAGTGCCCAGCTGGGCGATGCCACACTCACGAGAAGATAAAATGCCGTTGCCTCATGTGCTGCCAGAGGATACTATCGCCTGGGTGGATGACGCACAGTTTCTTATCGAGCGGCTGCTGAAGTGCTTCGAAGAGGCTGAACTGTTTGCTGCTAAGATCAGCGTTCTGGATCCTGAAGAAGTGCATGCCATGCTCAAAGAAAGGGCTTTTGTCCGCCCTGCGGACATTATCGCTGACCTTCGCGGGCGCGCACTGCTTTTTTCTGCAGAGCCACCTGCCGATTTGTGGAGGAGTGCGCCTTGACAAGGCTTGTATCCTACAGGCTATCGAAGCGCTGCAGGTTGTAGCGCTCAATAACGCCGATGAGTTTGGCCGAGTAGTTGCGGTCCGTAGCGTAGCCTAGCTCTTCTAATCCTCTAGCCCAGGCGCGATAGTCTCTGCCGTGCTTTTTAAGGCGAGCATACCGGCCCGTGGAGATGAGGATACTGTGCGCCCGCCAGCTCTCCCACGCCGTTTTATACTTTCGGAAAAAGTCCTTGTGATGGTCGTCTTCTAAGTTGGTGCAGTGGCCCGGACGACACTTTCTCGAGAAGCATTTTATCCCAAAGTGGTTGTTGTTCTTGACAGCCAGAGTGCTCGTACCGAAGCGGCTCTCGATTAGTCCTTGCGCCAGAGCAATACTAGCCGGCACACCGTACTTGCGCATTTCCTGGACAGCCACTGTGGAGAACCGCTCGACGTAGCGTTTTACTTGCTCTTCGTCGCTTTCTCGGAGCCATGCCGGCGACGGGTCGACAGCCATTTGCGGCCTCTCTGTTGCGGTGGGTGCTGGCGGAGCAACGGGTGTCTCATTCTTGGGTAGCAGCAGCTCGCGCCCTCCCGGCTTGTCCGGTCGTATTGGTTCAGAAGCTTCTGTCTGCAAAGCTATAGGTTGAGAACTTTCTGGAGCCTCTTGCTCTATCGTGCCCACCACCTGTGGACTGCGGTCGTAGTAGAGCAATAAGTAGCCCAATAACCCAGTGATACTTAACTTAATGACCAAGCTGCCACTGCCTAGCAAGGCTCTTTTGGCGTAGTACCAGCGAAATTTCAAGGCGGTCAAAAGACGCCTCACTCGCACGTTTAACAAGCGCGCCAGGTCTTGAGCAGTTCGCTCATCCGCCTTTGGTGCGTGCATTTTTCCGGGCATTTGCACTTTAGGCTGGGGCCGGCGACGCTGGCTACTGTTCTTCCCTAAATGAAAATCGTCTTCCGCGGCTGCGTGCCATTTCGTCCGTCCCATAAGAAGTAGTTTTTAAAACATTTTGGATAAATTTCATTAACTACCACGGTAACACCGAGGCTGAATGACTTTTAAAAAGGCCATTATCCAGTTTTCTTTCCTCAGTGGATGGTACTGGTGTCATGCTGACCTGCTCTTTGCTGAGAATGTGTACAAAGGTAGTGGGCTTCTTTTTTAAAACAAAAAATTTTAAAAAATGAATTCCTCCTCTAATGCATGCTCAAGCGAGGAGTGCTTCCAGGCGAGGGCCTCCTGGTGAAATCCTGGAGTTGTAATAATGGAGGAAACCCCTTCCTTCTTCTGCTGTATCTGTAGATTGATCTCTCACAACCCACCCGAGGAAGGACAAGAGCCGTAGTTCTTACCTGACGGGCCGACTTAGGTCGTCAGGTAGCTTGGTCTGTAGGGATGCGCTTATTCGACGAGACGGCCAAACTTAAGAGGTGCATTAGGGCGCAGAAAAAGCGTACCTGTAACGGCGATAGTGTCTCCCGCTTTTAGTCCTTCGATTATCTCGATTTTGTCGGCTCGACGGGTGCCCGTCTTAACGATGGTGGGTGTGGCCTGGCCATTGCGGCTGACGAAGACAATTTTGTCGCGTGATCTAGGGACAATAGCCTGCGCTGGGATGAGTAGAGCATTATTTTGACTTTCAAGGCGCAGTTTTACCTCTGCAAACATGCCTGGTGTTAGCCCAGTTTGTGCAGATTCTGCCACCTGGGCGCGCACCTTGAGTGAACGGGCATCAGCGCTGATGGCGGGTTCGGAGGCAATCACGATAGCGTAGTAGACCTGGTTCTGGCCCTGAACTTGAAAAGAAACACGCTGCCCCATGCGCACGAGCGTTGCGAAGCGCTCGGGTACCGAAAAATCCAACCTCAATGGGTGAGTAGCGCGTATGGTAGTGATGGGCGTTGCGGGCGTCACGTAGGCGCCAAGGCTGATCTGCCTAAGGCCAATAACACCTCTGTAGGGAGCGCGTACTTCGGTTTTGCGCAGTTGCACGCGCGTCAGTTCAATATCGCTTTCCAGCAAGCGCACCTGAAGGGCGGCAGCATCATACTCTTGTTGACTAACACCTTTTATTTTCACGAGGTCGGCCAGTCGCTGCTCAGTCAGACGGGCTTGTTGCAGTTGAGCATCCATCTTTCTCAGTTGAGCCTGTAGATCCTCGTCGAACAGTTTCACCAGTAGTTCGCCTTGGGACACAGGTTTGCCCTCGGGGAGGTTTAACATTACCACGCGCCCGCTCGCTTCTGGGTAGAGTGTAGTTTCTTCGGCAGGTAGCAATGTGCCGGCTGCTGTTAGGTCGGTTTCAAGGGTGCTGGTCGACACCACAAACCCATCTACCGCTGCTAGCTCGTAAGAAGAGCGGCTTGGGGGCGCCTGCCCGTCAGAAGACTGACGACAAGCGGCAAGCAAGTTTAGGACGAGTATGCCTGTGGAGAAGGAGAGGATCCTTAAGTGCCTCACGATAGGATAAAGAAAGCGCATTTGTCGCAACTGCTTGCGCGCAAACTTCGACACGCGCAGCTAGGTTGAGGGATTTTTACGACCAAAAGCTCTTTCTCAGCCCAAGGATGCCACGAGCGGTTCAATTATTCTACGGCCCGGCCTTCTGCGCTTTCTGTTAGGTAAGCATGGCGGGCTGATTTTGCTAGTATACGGACTTCTCGCCGTCAAGAAAGAGAGGCCTGCCGGTCAACGGAGGCTATTATAGGGGCGCATTTCCTCGCCAAGCCAGTTGCGATTCCAGTCGTCTACAGGTATCAGTTGGGTTGCCTGGCGTTTTACTCGGCGAAAAAGGTATGCCATCGCCAGCCGAGGGGACATGCGCCAGAGGCGGATAAATCTGGAGAAGCGCTTTGCCATAGCTTTGTGTTTGTTGCTCGGATTATGCATGGGTGATGAAAAGTCTAGTTTCTTAACGCTGCTTCCTTGCAAAAAGTCTTCCAAAAGAGGCACTTATTGTGTTAAATATACGATATTATTGCCGTGGGGGTTTCGTTAGCCACAGGACAGTTAGGCTTACCTTTGCCAGCCTCAAACGAATATGAACTATCCCGCCTGTTTTTCCTATGGCCGAGACCCTGTCTATCGTCATACCTGCCTACAACGAAGAGCGCACTATCCACCTGATTCTGGATAAAATCAAGGCGGCTGCCTTGCCCAATGGTATTCAGAAGGAGATCATCATTACTAATGACTGTTCTAAAGACGACACGGGCGGCGCCATTCGTCGTTATCAAGAAGCCAACCCTGACCTAAATATCCTCTATCTGGAGCATGAGGTCAATCAGGGTAAGGGTGCAGCGCTCCACACCGGTATTCGCCATGCTACGGGCGACTACATCATCATTCAGGACGCCGACCTGGAGTACGATCCGGCAGAGTACGTGCTACTGCTCAAGCCGATATTGGACGGTTACGCCGACGTCGTATATGGGTCGCGCTTCATGGGTGGGCGCCCGCATCGCATCCTTTTCTTTTGGCACAGCATCGGTAACAAGTTTTTGACCTTCCTGTCTAATATGTTCACTAACCTCAACCTGACGGATATGGAGACTTGTTACAAGCTGTTTCGGGCGCATATTCTAAAGGGGCTGAACTTGCGCGAAAAACGCTTTGGCTTTGAGCCAGAAGTAACGGCCAAGGTAAGCCGTGTGCCCAACGTGCGCATTTACGAAGTCGGCATCTCTTACTACGGGCGTTCCTACGCCGAAGGGAAGAAGATTGGATGGCGAGATGGCTTTCGCGCTATTTATTGTATTCTTAAGTATAACCTCTGGGCACGCTAAGGGCGAGCGACAAAACGGCAAAAGTCGGCGGCCACAAGAAGAGTGCGGCCAGGGTAGCAGTGCTTGGGTGGCAACAGTTCGGCCAGGCGCTGGGCTACCCGCGGGGCTTTGTCTATGAAGGTCGTTAAGGAGCGGAGTACCTTGAAATAGCGCGGCAGATCGTGGTGCTGAGGAATATTGCGCGCGTCAAAAGCGCGGAGGGCGCCCTGAAAGATCTCAAACTGGTAGAACCCGTATAATTCCGGATAGCGACAGCTCAAATAGAGAGCGATCATCCGGTAGTCGTCGTGGTAATGATGGTTTTCTACTGTTGTTGGGTGTGCTTGTTTGTAGTCAGCCAATAGGGTATCACATCCAAAGAGAAAGCGGCTGATGCGTGCCTCCAAGTCGCGTGTTTCATTAAATAAGTCGTCGAACAGGGCACTTACTGTCATAGGAGCCATTTTCCAAAAGAGAAGCATCATGCGCTTAGGTTGCCAATGGTCCTCCTGCCATAGGCGACGCGTTCGGCTGTTTTGCAGGCAGGCATCGAACATGGCAGCGCAATCCGGTGCCTGTGGATTCCAGTGCTGTTGGAAATGTTGGATTACTTCCCATTCATAATCGAAAGGGTGGCTGCGCAATTGAAGCAGCCACTGTTGATAGCGCTCTATAGCTTCTTGTATGCGTGCAAGCACCATAGGATGCCAAAGGAGACCGATGGAGACAGGCTCACCCTTTTAGAATTGCCCTGTAGCGTTCGGGCTGGCGCAAGATTTGGGTAGCCTCTTCTATCTCTGGGTCATTCTTCAGTCGTTTGCGCACTTTGCCGCCCTGGAAGTGGGTGCGCCCGACGATTTCTGCTTCAATTTCACGCACAATGCGCGCACGATGACGCGCCATCTCACCGTTGCGCTCGGTCTTTATTTTGCGTTCGATGGTTTGTATTTCCGTTTGTAAAGTAAAGCCTTCGGCAGTAGCTATGCTCATGAGCTCACGCAGCTTCTTCTCTGACTCAGTTTCGTAGGTGAACTGGCGCCGCTGCACGAACTGCTGAAAGTCGTCCCATTCTTTAAACGAAAAGGTCTCCACTGAATCCACGCCGTTAGGATGCTTGCGCATCCATTCAGAGACGTAGTCGAAGATGACGTTTTGTTCCAATAGCGCTCGTACAAAGCCTGCGGCCGTATCTGCAGGCAACACCACGTCGGGGGTTACCCCGCCACCATCGAGCACCGGCCGACCATTGCGCGTGCGAAATATGGCGCGCTCAGCATCAGGAATGTCGACGGGTTCTCCGTTGCGGTAACGAACGGCTTGGATGCAACGCCCAGAGGGAATATAGTACTTCGCAGTGGTGAGTTTGATTTTGGCATTGTAGCCGATGTCGCGCGTGTTTTGCACCAGTCCTTTGCCATAGCTGCGCTGGCCCAAAATGACCGCTCGGTCTAAATCCTGTAACGCACCGGAAACAATCTCACTGGCTGAGGCGCTGCGCTTATTGATAAGTACCACAACAGGTATTTTATCATCCACGGGATTGAGAGTAGTGCTGTAACTGCGGTCCCATTCAGGTACTTTGCCTCGCATGGCGGTAATGAATTCGCCGCGTGGTACGAATACATTGGCAACGTTTACGGCCTCATTGAGCAAGCCGCCGCCGTTGTCGCGCAGGTCAAAAATAACTCCTCGTAGATTTGGGTTTTTAGTCTTCAGGGCACTTAGTGCATCGGCCACGTTTCGCCCTGCGTTTTGACTGAATGTAGTAAGGTGAATGTAGCCGATGTCTTCTGTAATAAATCCGCTATAAGGTACATTTTTTGCCTCAATTTCGGCTCGCTCGATGGTCAAACGAATCTCTTTGTCTTCACTTGGGCGTCGAACGGTGACGTCCACTTTGGTGCCTTGTACACCGCGCAGGAAGGCCATGACATCCTCTGCGCTTCGGCCTTTGGCGCTTTGGCCGCTGACGGCGATGATCGCATCGCCCACTTTTAAACCGGCTTTATGCGCAGGACTATCCTCTAGGATTTCTGTGATTATAACCCACTCGCCCATCTTTTTAGCCTCCAAACCTACAGCGTTGTAGCGGCCATCGTAAAGGTAGCGATAGCCCTCGATGTCGGTCTCAGAGATGTAATTGGTGAAGGGATCGAGGCTGCCCACCATGGCATCGAGGCAGACGCGCATAAGTTTACCTGGCTCCAGCTCATCTACGTAGGAGTGGTTTATTTCCTTGTAGGCATTGCTGAAAATCTCTAAGTTCTTAATAATTTCGAAGTATTTGTTGTTTTCGAAACGCTTAAATGCCAGCAGCAACAGGGCTGCAATGCTAATCAGCAGGATTGAAGTTCTCTTGCGCATAGTGGTCGAAGCGATTAATCCGTTGGAGATGTGTTGAGTGTAGGAGGGCCTTGCAGCGTTGTCTGCGACTCCTCAACGCACCGAATAAAAATTTCATTGAAGGTCGGCAACATTTCTTCGAAGTGGGTAATGTGGATGTTATGTTGAATAAGGTATCGAAGCAAGGCATTACTCCGGCTTTCTTCCTCATTCAGCTGAACCACCACGGCGCCATCGGGTCGGCTCACCACGGAGAAGTGTGCCTCGAAATCGGCCGGTAGAGGGTCAGCCGTTTCGATGCGAAAGAGATTTTCTTTGAAGGCATTTTTGATGGCCTTCACCTCTCCGTAGAGGACATTGCGTCCTTGGTTGATGAGCACAATGTGGTTGCACATTTCCTCCACTTGTTCCATGCGGTGCGTACTAAAGATAATGCTGATACCTTCAGCATTGAGCTGACGTATTTCATCCTTAATGAGCATCGTGTTAATAGGATCTAACCCACTAAAAGGCTCGTCCAGAATGAGCAGCTTGGGCCGATGTACAACAGTAGCTATGAATTGAATTTTCTGCTGCATCCCTTTAGAGAGCTCCTCCACCTTCTTATTCCACCAGTTCTGGATGTCAAATTTGTCCAACCAATGGTTTAGGGCACTGCGTGCCTCGGCGGCGGAGAGTCCTTTAAGCTGTGCCAGGTAAAGCAGGTGTTCGCCTACCTTCATTTTCTTATACAGGCCGCGCTCTTCTGGCATGTAGCCTATTTGACTAGGAGAGTTTTCATCTAAAGGCCGGCCATCGAACAGGATAATGCCCTCATCTGGCCCCGTAATGGTAGTAATCATGCGAATAAGCGAAGTCTTGCCCGCGCCATTCGGGCCGAGCAGGCCAAACACACTACCGTGTGGCACGTCGAAACTGACGTGATCCACGGCGATGTGTCGGTCGTATCGTTTGACGACATTTTGAATGGATAAAATCATGAACACAATGGCTTAATCCCTGCTAAATGCAGGGATACGTGAGCCGCAAAGTTACAAGGCGAACGATGGAGCAGGAGTGGAATTTGCTCGTGCTTAAACAGGCAGAATACTGCACCACTATTTGATCATTCTTTGGTTTAAGAATTTGTCTAAAAAATAGACAAAAACAAAAAAATGATTAATAAAACCTAGGTAACTTTCAAACAAACATAGGTCATGGCTGTTTATGTCACGACTCGTATATTCGAGCAGTTAACCAATCAATTCATTAGTGCTATGTACAGCTTACCAAACATGTTCCTGTTTTCGACCCTCTCACCTAATGATTACGTCGGTTTTACGTTCTTTACCGGCTACATGTCCATGTTGGCGGCCTCCATTTTCTTCTTTTTTGAGCGTCAGCGCGTGGAAGGGAAGTGGAAGGCGTCCATGCTCATTGCTGGCCTGATTACCTTCATCGCAGCTGTCCACTACTTTTACATGCGCGATGTGTGGTTGACGACAGGCCAGTCACCTACCCAGTTCCGCTATATTGACTGGACCCTGACAGTTCCACTCATGTGCGTGGAGTTCTATCTTATTCTCCGCGCTTTTGGAGCCAAAGTGGGCTTGTTGTGGAAGATGATCGGTTACTCGTTGTGGATGCTCATCGCGGGTTATTTGGGTGAAACTGCATACCGCGACAACAGCGTCATCTGGGGCATCATCTCCACGTTGGGTTATGCCGGCATCCTGTACGAGGTATGGCTGGGCTCAGCGCGCAAGCTGGCCAATAACTCTCAGGATCCCAAGCTGCAGGCTGCTTTCTCGGCTCTTTCGTGGTTTGTGTTAGTGGGCTGGGCCATCTATCCGATTGGTTACATGACCATCGAAACGGATGGATGGCTGCGCAACGTACTTTCCGTGCGCAACATGGACTTAATTTACAACATTGGTGATGCGGTAAACAAGATTGGCTTCGGTCTGGTCATCTACAACCTGGCCATTGGCTCTTCGCGCGAGATCGGAAGAGCGTC
>JBEQAD010000089.1:0-10942 GCA_041640515.1 Saprospiraceae bacterium
GGGCAGCGTTTCGGACACGTACAAGTCCTGGCTGCGGTTGTTAGCAGGTGCGTTCAGGCGCATGCGCAGGTCGTCTTCGTCGCCATTTTGAGTGAAGGTAATGCATGAAGTGGGACAAATGTCTACACACGCGTCGCACTCGATGCACAATTGGGTGGTAAAGACCGTTTGCACGTCGCAATTCAGACAGCGCTCGGCCTCCTTGTAGGCGAGCACGGGGTCGAAGCCCAGTTCTACTTCCATTCGGCGGTTTTGGAGGCTTACTTCCTTTGGTGCATGAGGCACGGCATAGCGTCGGTCATTGACGACGTAATTGTCGTAGAGCCATTCATGAATGCCCATTTTTTGTTGGAAAATATTGACCGTTGGTGCAGGGCGGTCGCGGTGTAAGTCCTGCCCAGTGCAGAAGAGGTGGATAGAGATGGCTGCCTGATGCCCATGGGCTACAGCGGTGATGATGTTTTTAGGGCCTAATGCTGCGTCGCCGCCAAAAAAGACCTTCGGATGTGTGGACTGAAAGGTGACCGGGTCGAGGACGGGCATATCCCATTTGCCGAACTCAATGCCCAGATCGCGCTCAATCCAGGGGAAGGCATTTTCCTGCCCAATAGCGATAAGCACATCGTCGGCCTCAATGAAGGTATCGGGCTGGCCGGTAGGCACTAGCGAACGCTTGCCATTTTCGTCGTATACTGCCTCTACATGTTCAAACAAGACTCCTTGGAGGCGACCATTTTCCACAATGAACGCCTTGGGCGGCATGCAGTTAAGGATGGTGACGCCCTCGCGCAGAGCATCTTCAATTTCCCAGGGCGATGCTTTCATGTCCTTGAATGGGCTGCGCACGACCACAGTTACTTGTTCGCCGCCCAAGCGCAGCGCCGTGCGGCAGCAATCCATAGCGGTGTTGCCACCACCCAGCACGATGACGCGCTTACCAATGCGGTCAATGTGCTCGAAAGCGACGTTAGCCAACCATTCGATGCCAATGTGAATGTTGGCCGCGCCCTCTTGCCGTCCGGGCAGCTTAGACAGGTCGCTGCCTCGCGGGGCTCCCGTGCCTACAAAGATGGCGTCGTAATCTTTGGCCAACATCTCGCGCATACTGTGCACATAGCAGTTGAAATGCGTGTGCACGCCCATATTTAGGATGTAGTTCACCTCTTCGTCCAGCACGCTCTCGGGCAAGCGGAAAGCAGGTATCTGGCTGAGCATCATGCCGCCCCCTTTCTTTTGGTTGTCGTAAAGGTGAATTTCGTAGCCCAAGGGCGCCAAGTCGCGCGCCACTGTTAATGAGGCCGGACCGCCGCCAATAAGGGCAATTTTCTTGCCGTTGGGCGGGAAAGGCCCTTGCGGCATCAAGGACCGCACTTCGCCTTTGTAGTCGGCCGCCACGCGCTTTAGGCGACAAATAGCAACGGGCTTCTCTTCTACCCGTCCTCGGCGGCAGGCTGGCTCGCAAGGGCGGTCGCACGTGCGCCCTAAGATGCCTGGGAATACGTTGGACTCCCAGTTGAGCATGTACGCCTCGGTGTATTGCCCAGCCCCAATGAGTCGAATGTACTCTGGCACGGGCGTGTGCGCTGGACACGCGTACTGGCAATCCACCACTTTATGGAAATACTCCGGATTCCGAATATCGGTCGGCTTCATAGCAGCATAGTTGTTGAGCAGTTTACAAGGGGTAAATTTAAGCGGGATTTGGCTCATTCAAGGAGGGCGCTTAGAAGATTTCGGCTAAGTGTCCGCCGCACGAGCCATACGCCCAATGCTCTTGGCACTACGGCAAGAGATTATTTTAATCGGGAGGGACGCTCGTTTAGAGCAAGGCTCTTTCAAGAGGACGCAGTGCTGACACGTTCTTCGCAAAGCAGGTAAATAGGTTTTTTGATAAAAAACTACTCAGACGTGAACCCCACGCTAAGCACTGCATTTTTGCACATTAACTTTACTGTACTCTCAAACGCAATAATTCCTGAATTTGAGTGTATGACCCAGGTAAGACGTACCTCCATCGCAGTGGTTTTGAGTTTAGTGTTAGGCATGGCCCTGCATCAACGCTGTAGCCCATCCACCTCGCCAGCCAGTGACAGCCACCGCCGCATGATTGCCATTCTGGACAGTATCAAGCGCAGCGCCGACCCACTGAAGTACCTGCATATGAACAGTGGACGGGCGGCTATCTATTTAGAACGTATGCGCAATACCAGCGGCCAGGAGCACATCGCCAACAAATTTTCCCACGCTGTAGAGCTACTCAAAGCAGCCCAGAACGAAGCAGCCATCATCCAGTTTAAAGAGCTCATCAGCATGACCGGCGATGTGCTTAATGAGCAGACCAAAATCTTACACGAACTGCTGGCCCTTTGTTACATGCGTTTGGGCGAGCAGCAGAACTGCGTCAACACACACAATCCAGAGTCTTGCATCCTGCCCATTCGCGGTGGCGGCGTCTATGCGATGCGAGCCGGACCGGAAAATGCCGTCAGGGTATATCAGCGCATCCTGGAAGCCTTTCCCGACGACTACCAGACGCTGTGGCTGCTCAACTTGGCCTACATGACTTTAGGGGAATGGCCTGACGCTGTACCGCCCAAGTTTCGCCTGCCTGAACGCATCTTCAACCAAGCCCGACAGCTCGGCTTCCAAGATGTAGCTATTCCATTGGGCTTGGATGTACGCGGTATCTCTGGGGGCATTTGCTTGGAAGACTTCGACAACGACGGCGACATAGACATTTTTACAACCATCTACGGTTTAGGCGACCAAGCGCGCTATTTCGTAAACAACGGCGACGGCACCTTCTCTGACCGCACCGAAGCCGCTAATCTGACGGGCATCGTCAGCGGCCTGAATGCCATCCACGCAGACTACAACAACGACGGCTATCGCGATATTCTCATCCTGCGCGGCGCCTGGCTTTTTAGCGGCACACACCCTAACTCCTTGCTGCGCAACAACGGCGACGGCACCTTCACCGACGTAACCATTGATGCCGGCCTGCTCTCCTTCCACCCTACCCAAGCGGCCGACTGGGCCGACTTCGACGGCGACGGCTGGCTGGATATTTTCATTGCCAACGAAACTTACAGCGCCGACGAGCCGCATCATTGCGAGTTGTATCGCAACAATGGCAACGGCACTTTTACCAACATAGCCGAACAAGCCAATGTAAATTACATTGGCTTCTTTAAGGCTGTGGTTTGCGGCGATGTGAACAATGACCAGCGCCCCGATATCTACTTGAGCAACCTCATGGGTCAAAACCTCTTGCTCATCAACCACTGTGGTGAAGAAGGCAAACCCTGGAACTTTAAAAACGTGGCCAACCGTACCCAGACTATTTTCCCTATGACCAGCTTCCCAGCGTTTTTCTTCGACTACAACAACGACGGCTGGGAGGACATTTTCGTCTCTAACTTCCCTCCCAACTATGAGGATCCATCGGTGTCACCTTTGGTGATGGAATACTTGGGCAAACAGCCTGAAGGTGACTGGCTCCGCCTGTACCGCAACAACGGCGACGGTACGTTCACCGACGTTCATCAGGAAATGGGCCTACACACCATTACTTACGGCATGGGCAATAACTTCGGCGATTTCGACAACGACGGCTGGACTGACATCTATTTAGGCACTGGAAAGCCCGACTTGCGCTCGTTGATTCCCAACCGCGCCTTCCGAAATCTTGAGGGTAAACGCTTCGAAGACCTCTCCATGTGCGGCTTTGGCCATCTGCAAAAAGGGCATGGTATCGCTTTTGCTGATATAGACCGCGACGGCGACCAAGACCTCTACGTTGTTGTGGGCGGCGCTGTGGAAGGAGACGTGGGCTACAATGTCTTATACGAAAATCCCACCAACAACCAGAACAGCTGGGTAACCCTTCTGCTGGAAGGCACTACCTGCAACCGCGATGCAATTGGAGCACGCATTCGCGTAACCGTGCGACGCCCTGACGGGTCGCTGCGCGATATTTGGGCTACCGTGGGCACGGGAGGTAGTTTTGGCTCTTCTTCCTTGCAGCAAGAAATTGGCCTTGGCGACGCCCAGAAAATTGAGACGGTGGAAATACAATGGCCCAAACCCGGCCTGCCCAAAGCCGTCTATCGCGATGTGCCCGCGAAAGCTGCCGTACGCATCAAAGAAGGGAACAACACCCCGGAGGTATTGCCCTGGAAACCCATACCCTTCCGAAAAAACCCGCCAAGCGCAGCCAAAGGCTGAAGCCAGCTTTAGCGCTCCTCCTCGTCGTTCCAACGCACGCGCGCCTGCAACTTCCACTCGCGAAAACGCCCCACACTGCCCGAGGGGCTGCTGGGTACGCGTTGGATAGTCTCCTCGTAGCGGGCTTCGATACGCAGCCAGCGCGCTGCACGCCATTGTAAGTTGATGAAATAGCGCGAACCACGCCCCGCAAAGCCTGGAATGCTGACGGCCGCAAAGAGGTCATTTTCAAAGGCGTAGATTCTCGCGTCGTAGTCCTGGGTATCAAAAATGACAAAGCGCCCCAAACCAGAAATGCGTCCGCCCAACGGTCGCACCAGCGCCTCGTGGTAAGCTAAAAAGCCGCGCGAAGGGGGCTGTCCCTGTGAGGCGAAGCGCGTCCACTCTACCCGACTGCGCATTTCTACGCCCGCTCCGACGCGGTAACTAGCGTGCAGCCGCAAGCGCTGGCGCTCCTGCTCTGCCAGAAAAGTCTCGCGCTGCTGGGTGGTGTTGCGCTCCTTGACCTCTCGCACCCACAGGGCATAGAAAGACACGCCGCGCTGAGGGTTCCACATCAAGCGGCTCAGATACTCGCGCCCTTGCGAAGGTCCATTAGCGCCAAAACGCAGCCACGGATGCCGCCATACATCAGCGTAGGCGTTGATTTGCCACTTGCGCCCGAAGCGCACATCCACTCCCCAATACAAACCATGCTCGTTGCTGGCGCCCGAAGTCTCGGCAAAAGGCGCTGCGTAGATGGCCTGGTAAGTCGGGTCGAAGTAGCGGTGCAACAGAGCCATAGTCACGCGGCTATCTGTGCTGAACAGCAACCCATTGAGGGTGGCCACACCGCCATTGTGGCTGCGCGCCAGCTCGCCAAAGGCGTACCAGTTGCGCCGTCGCCAAAAGTAATCCGCGCTAAGCGAGGTGAGGCATCGGCCCTGGAACGCATAAAGCCGATACGGAGCCGGCGTGGGCTGCCAAGGAGCATCGTACTGCAAATGGACAGCATTCAAGGCTACCTGACCGCTTCGCCACTGCCGCGTCAACACAGCGCCACCCAACCACTCACCTATGGCGCCCTCGTTCCGAATTTCGGAAGGGGTGCGGTGCAAGCCTGCCGTCTGTATGGAGGTAAAAAAACGCTCCACAGGTGTCAGGTCGGTGGAGTCGAGCACCTCGCGCACGTTGGCGTCGCGCCGACGATACGAAACCAGCGCCGTGGCTTCCCAGTGGCGTCCCAAGCGCAGCACCACCGCACCACCGCGCAGAAACAGGGCTTCGCCAAAAGCCGAATACGGCGCTATACGCGGCCCGCCGCGCACGATGGACGTAGTCTCGGCGCTTTTGCCCGGCGCAAAGCGCGTCTGCAGCACCAACCCCTGCCCCAGACGCACCGAGTAATCACCCAAGGCCACCGCCCGCAGCACAGGGTGCACATTTTGCACCCAAAAATGGGCGCTATAAAAGTCGAAACCCTGCCGATTGCTCCCGCGAAAAAACGCCTCGCCCGGGTCCTTCTCAGCTGTAAACCCAAAACGCAGCCGCTGGTCGAACGAATGGACAAATCGAAGGGCCACCCAATCGGCACTACCTTCTGCGGAGCGCATCGCCCAGGGCATAGGACGCCCCCAGCGAAGCAGCAGCTCGTTGCGCCCGTGCCGCAGCCCGCGCCAAACGGAGCCGTAGCGGTCGTCCAAGCCCGTATTTACGCCCACATAGGGTAACACACGCCGGATATCGGGTAAATCCCAGCCGGGGATGGCCTGTAGCTCATGGATGCTCAACAGCGGCCCCAATTGCTCGCGATACTGCAGAAAGTTTTCAATCTGCAACTCATTGAGCAACCGTAGGTTGAATAGATCGTCTCGGGTTGCGCGATTCAAATCGAGGGGGCGGCGGCGGAGGTCATCCAAAATCTCCAGGAACATCTGGGCTTCTGCCTCATTTACCTGCTCGTTTTCGCGAAAGAAGCTCTCCAACAGTTCGCCAGTAGCCGGATCTTCGGTCTGTGCGGCCAGGGGGTAAGCACCAGATAGCCTTAACCCCCAGGCCAGCAAAATGGCGGCGCGAACGATAAAACTCCGGGTAGCTTTGTAGGTCATAGAGCGCTTTTAGCAGCAAAGCTGCCCCGAAGATGCGGCCTTTTGGGCAAAAGCGCACGGCGCGGAGAGAGAAAAATAGCAAGGCGCTCCTTGTCGCAGCGCTCCGCTTGTTAAACCATGTGCCCGGGACGGGACTCGAACCCGTACGGCCTCAACGGCCACAGGATTTTAAGTCCTGCGTGTCTACCGTTCCACCACCCGGGCAAAGCGGCCGTCAAAGATACGTTTGAAAAGAAAAAACCCACGCTGTGGCGTGGGCTAAATGAGGAGCGGAAAACGAGACTCGAACTCGCGACCTCAACCTTGGCAAGGTTGCGCTCTACCAACTGAGCTATTTCCGCTTGTTTTTTGGCTTGAGGAACTTTTCCCTCAAATGCGGGCACAAAGGTACGGGTGTAACGCGAAAATGCGCAAGAAGCCGCCACAATTTTTTTACAAAAAAATGCCCGACAACACCGCGCCCTGCCTCTGATTAGTAAAGGTCGGGCTTACTCTTGATAATAACCATAGCCATAACCGTAGCCATAACCATAGCCATAGCCTCTGCCCTTTTTAATACCGTTCAAGACGAAGGCGGGGCGTTTGAGTTTGCCTTCTCGATAGAACTGGTCTATCAGTTGAATGAGATTTTTGTCTGTTTTGCCAGCGCGGACGACGCAAATAGTGGCGCTCACGTAAGGCGTGAGCAAGAGGGCATCGGTGACCAACCCTAAGGGCGCTGTGTCTACGAGGATGCTATCAAAATGTTGCCGCAAGTACTGGAAGAGCCCCTCCAGTTTGCCATTGAGGATGAGCTCTGCTGGGTTAGGCGGCAACGGCCCTGAAGGGATGTAAGCCAGATTTTCCGCTATATCTGTAGGATGCACAATCTCGGCTGCGCTGGCTTGTCCAATAAGGTATTGAGTCAGCCCTTTGCTGTCCTTCTTTTCACCAAAATAGTTGGCCAGTTTGGGTTTCCGAAGGTCGAGCCCTACCACCACGGTGCGCTTGCCCGACAGGGCCATGGCCACGCCGAGGTTGGCCGAGAGGAAAGTCTTGCCCTCACCGCTCACGCCCGATGTAATAAGCACAATGGGGGATGGCTCATCAGCCAAGATGAACTGGAGGTTAGTGCGCAACAGGCGAAACATCTCCGCTACGGCAGAGCGGCTGTTAGGTCGCACGACGATGGGCGTTTTCTTGCTCTTGCGCTCGGTGGCCACACTGCCCAGGAAAGGCAAGGAGGAAACCTGCTTGAGGTCAGCCTCAGAATCCACCGTATTGCGCCACAACACGCGCGCATACAAGAAGAGTAGAGGCAGGAGAAGCCCAGCCAGAGTGGCGAAGAGAAGCGTCTGCAGGCGTTTAGGAGCAATCTGGCCTAAGTTAGCTGCGCGGTCAATGATGCGCGAATTGCTCACCTGCGCCGCTACGGACAGGGCTGTTTCTTCGCGCCGTTGCAAGAGGAAAAGAAACAGGTTCTCCTTTATCTGTTGCTGGCGCATGATCTGGAGCAATTCGCGTTCGTTGCGCGGCATGAGAGCCATTTGGTTTTCCAACGGCTGCAGGCGCTGCAACAGTTGCTGGCGGCGGTGAGCCGTTTCGCGCTTCAAATTGCCCACGCTGACCAGGATGCTCTGGCGCAGTTGAGCCAGTTGGCGCAAGGAGGTGCGCAAAGCAGGATTTTCGGCAGTGGCGCTTTCAAGAAGATGCCGACGGCGCAGCACGGTTTCGTTGTACTGCCGCACCTGCACGGCCAGCTCGCCGCTGATGATCTCCGAGGCCACGGGCAGCAGTGTCAGTAAAGCCGAGTCGGAAGCAAAACTTAGGGCAATGCTGTCTAAGAGCCGCTCGCGAAGGTCTAGCTCTGCTAGCTGGCGGTCTTGCTCTGCAATTTCGGTCAGAAAACTCTGTGCCTGCACTGATAAGTCCACTGGCAGGTTGCGCGAGCGCTTGAATGTCTCCACGGCTTTTTCCACACCGTAGAGTTCCTCTGCCACAAAGCGCAGGCGCTCGTCAATGAAGCGCAGCGTTTGGAGGCCGACCTTGTTTTTATCCTCAATGACCGACTGCGCATACATCTCCATAAGCGTGTTGAGAATGGCGATGGCTTTCTCCGGCACAGGCCCTATTAGGCTAATAGCCAGAACGTTGGAGTTGCCAATCTGCTGTACAGAGACGGCTGCAGCATAATTTTGAGCTACTGCGTCGGGAGCACTGAGCCGGATGATGTGCGGCAGACCAGACCGATGAAACAGCGAGTCATTGCGATCAATGCAGCAGGTCATTTTACCGACGGTAAACGGCAGCCCAAAGCGAGCGTGTAAGGTATCGCCCGACGGTAGCCAGCAGGCAAAATAATCAGGGTCACCTGGTATTGGCTCAATGCGCAACGCCATTCCGTAGGCCTGCTTCTCTGGCAAAATATAGCGCAGCTGGATAGCCAAGGGCTGCTCTGGTGTGGCATAGATTTCCGAGATTTTCACCCGTCCTTCAGAAAAATATTGCACATGCAGTTGCAGACTATCCACTACGCGACGCATCAGCGTGCGCGATTTAAGCAGCTGTATCTCATCTTCAATCTCGAAGTTGGTCTCTAATCCAAGTTTTTCTGCAATGTACGCCTCTGTGACGGTGCGCTGATTCTTTTCACTTTGGATAAGAATGGTAGCTGATACCTGGTAAAGCGGTACTGCGTAGCGCAAGTAAAGCCAGGCTAACACGAGAAAGCACATCACCGATAGCGCTATCCAGTACCAGTGGCGTAGCACTCGGAAGGCAAAGTCTCTCCAGTCGAACGGCGGTGAAGCAATTGGCTCAGACATAGGTATATGACAGGGGCTTTTCTCCAATTAATGAGGACTGTGAGGTAGCAGGTATAGAATAGCGAAGGTTACTGCTCCTCATCGGCCTCTTGTAAAATGGCCTCTGCTCTTTCTACGACAGCCCGCATCTGTGCCTCGTCCCGAGCTAGCAGCTGCAGGTCATTTTCATATACCTGGCGTTCTACACCGTGCCAGGTGAAGATCTGCTCGTAGTACAGGTAAAGCAAGCTGTCTTTTCGGTAGCCCGTTAGACCGGTAGTAGCGGCCTCGGCCAGATGAAGGTCTGCCATGATACGCGCAAGGGTCTCTTCTGACAGCTTAGGCTGCTCCTTAGAGCGACAGCCTCCAGCGGCCAGGAGCCCTAGACACAGCCACAGCGCCGTTGGTTGCCAGGGCAGCAGAGTACTCCTCCGACAAGCAAGGGTGTTAGAGCACATCTTTAGGGAAATAGCAGTGGGTCAAGCGAGTGTTAGCTGGCGCAACATCGATCCATCGTACTGCCTTGGACTCCAAGCGCGCAATGCCGCATGTGGGTATGTTATTAATGTATTCTTCTGAAAAGTGATTGGCTACATCGGTAAATGTTGGGTTGTGGCCAAAAAGAAAAGCCACCTTAATGTCGTCGGGCAACCGGTGTATGATGTCGATAATATCGTGTGTAGAGGCTTCGTAGATGCTCGCCTCCTGGACAATACTGCCCTCCGGTATACCAAATACTTCGGCGAAATAGCGAGCCGTAGTAAGGGCGCGTTTAGCTGGGCTACTCACGATAAGGTCAGGTTGAAAGCCGTTTTTCTTCAAGAAATGAGCCATTTGCGGCGCATCGCGATGACCACGCTCGTTGAGAGGACGGTCAAAGTCGCGCAGTCCAGGATGCTCCCAGCTGGATTTAGCGTGTCGAATGAGGTACAAAATGCGCATGGAGGAATATGAGTTGTCAGACAAAGGTAGTCACGTCGCACCTAATGCTTGGGCCCAAACGGCGAGCAGGGTTGGCTCCTCGCGTTCCCAAATCCAGACTTCACGCGCCTGTCGAGCGGCGCTCCGCAGATGCTCGTAGTACCGAGGGTTATGCTGCAAACGGCGCACGGCCTCTACTACAGCCGTTGGCGTGAGCTCTTCGAGGAGGCAGGCCACTGGATACTGCTGCTGAAGCGCCCGGTACTCGGGGAAGTCCATGGTTAGCACAGGCACCCCTGCCTGCACATAATCAAAGAACTTGTTAGCCAGCGAGTAGTAGTAGCTCAGTCCTTGCTTCTCGAGAAGATTTAGCCCTAACCAGCTTCTCGGGGTCAAGGCACGCAGGGTCTGGGGAGGCAGCTGCCCCAAAAAGCATACGCGTTCGCCTAAGCGGAGCTGCTCTGCCTGTGCTCTCAGCGCGGCCGATAAATCGCCTTCACCCGCTAGCCACAAGACACAATCGGGCAAATGAACCATCGCCTCAAGAATACACTCAATGCCGCGCCCTTCGTTAAGCGCGCCCTGATACAGCAGCACATAGGGCGGCGACAGCGGCGAAAGCGTTTGGAAAGTAGGTAAAGCCACCGGCAGGTTGCGCACCACCTCGAAGGGCATGCCGTATTTTTGAGTAAAAAGGCCAGCCAACGCAGGGCCAACCGTGTATGCCCGGCGACAGCCCGGTAGGCAAAGACGGGCAATGGTTTCCCACGTCCATCGAACCAGCGGCCGATGCACTACCTCCGGCACTTCAGTGAAATATTCGTGCGCATCAAATACTATCGGTTTGCGGCGAAGGCGCGTAGCCACCCACGCGGCCAGTAAGGTATCCAAGTCCACTGCTCCGACGGCGTCTATAGGCAGGCG
>JBEQAD010000089.1:10952-11206 GCA_041640515.1 Saprospiraceae bacterium
TACACTCAATGCCGCGCCCTTCGTTAAGCGCGCCCTGATACAGCAGCACATAGGGCGGCGACGGCGGCGAAAGCGTTTGGAAAGTAGGTAAAGCCACCGGCAGGTTGCGCACCACCTCGAAGGGCACGCCGTATTTTTGAGTAAAAAGGCCAGCCAACGCAGGGCCAACCGTGTATGCCCGGCGACAGCCCGGTAGGCAAAGACGGGCAATGGTTTCCCACGTCCATCGAACCAGCGGCCGATGCACTACCTCC
>JBEQAD010000090.1:0-11185 GCA_041640515.1 Saprospiraceae bacterium
AGAGCCCTACCGCATGTTTACCAGCCGGGCGGAGTACCGCATCCTGCTGCGGCAGGACAATGCGGACCTGCGCCTGACGCCTATTGCCTATCGCTTGGGGCTGCAGGGGGCCGATGTGCGTATGGAACGCGTGCGTGCCAAGCAACAGGCCGCCGCCGAAATTGAGCGGTTTTTCCGCGAAACCTCGGTGGCTCCTGAGGTGGTTAATGGCTATCTGGCCGAAAGCCAGTCAAGCCCGATTACCCAAAAGGTGAAGCTGCACAACCTGTTGCTGCGCCCGCAGGTCAGCATAGGCGCCTTAGCCCAAGCGGTGCCTTGGGTGGGCGAGTTTTTGGCTCGCTTCGAGGCCGAGTTCATAGAACTGGCTGAAATCAACATGAAGTACGAAGGCTATATCCAGCGCGAGGAGGAGATGGTGGAAAAGATGAGCCGACTGGAAGACTTGCACCTGCATGCGGATTTCAATTACCACGCTGTGACTGCACTAAGCGCCGAAGCGCGCGACAAGTTGAGCCGCCATAAGCCGCGCACTATTGGTCAGGCGAGCCGCATTTCAGGCGTTAGCCCGGCGGATATTAGCGTCCTGCTCATTCATCTGGGTCGCTGAGCTAAACCCTTAACGCCTGGAATAATACCTTCGCGCCATGCTTTGGCAAGGAATGCTCTTAGGCCTGTCGCTGAGTTTTCTGGTAGGGCCGTTATTGTTCGCTATTGTAGAAGCCAGTCTGGAGAGAGGTTTTCGCGCCGGCTTGGCGCTGGCGAGCGGTGTGTGGGTGAGTGACTTGTTGTACATGCTGATTGTGTACCGGTGGGTAGATGCGCTCATGCGCGTGACGGCCCTACCACACTTCCGCTTGTGGGCTGGGCTGGCCGGTAGCGTCGTATTGGTGGTTTTTGGCGGCATCACCCTCATGAAAAAATCGGCGCCAACCGCCCCCTTGCAGCCGACGGCTGCGGACCGGCTGCTCGACGTGCTGGATGGCCCGGAGCCGCCCGGCGTCGAGCACAACTGGACGCGCTGGGGGTATCCTGGCTATGTCTTGCGCGGCTTTTTGCTCAATACGGTAAATCCTTTCACGGTCTTCTTTTGGCTGGGCTTGGCCAGTGCTTTTGTGGTGTCCAACCAGTTGTCGCCTAAGGAGGTGTTGACCTTTTTTGGTGGCATGCTGGGCGTCTTGGTGGGCACGGATACCCTCAAGGCGTATGCGGCCAAGCGCGTGCGGTTGTTGTTGCAGGTGCGTCACTTACAGCGCTTGCAACAAGGGTTGGGCATGGCTTTGCTCCTGTCTGGCCTCGTGCTGTTGGTGCGCGTGTTCATGAGTTGAGGGGCATTAACGACCACCTTGGCTGCTTGCCCCAAAAAGAAAGGCGGCCGCCCCTCTGGCGAAGGACAGGCCGCCCCTTTCTTCTGTATGGAACAGTTATTGGCGGCACCTTACAGCTTCCACCACATCGGATTGCTAAAGATGCCGGTGTTGTCGATGCCCTGGCGCTGGATAGCGGCCTCTAAGTTTGCCTTGTTGTTGCCCGTTTCGCTAGTGGGGTAAGCGAAGCGTGTGGGCACGCCCTTGCCCGGAAATGACGACAGGGGCACTTCTTTGACCTCGCTAGGGAATCCGGTGCGGCGGTATTCGGTGTAGGCTTCGCAGCCGTCGCCAAAGAGGGCCAGCCACTTTTGCGTGATGATAGAGCGCAGCGGCGCATTATCGTAAGCGGTACTGACCGTCGCCATAAACGCAGGGTCTGGCGTCACGCCGTGTTGCTGGCACGAGGCCATCACGCCGTCCAGGTAGTGCTGTTTGTTGTTGAGCGCTTCAGCCATGATGAACTTCACCTCAGCATAGGTCATCAAATAGGATGGCGCGGCGGGGTCATCGCGGAAAGCACGGCCGATGGCTGATACCGAAGTGAACGGATTCGGTTCTACCGTGCCATTGGGTTGGCCCTTATACACGCCCTGGTCGTTCTTTTCGGCGTATACCGGCAGGCGCGGGTCGTTGGTGCTCAGCATCAGGTCTACCAGCGTTTTGGATACGGCGTGGTCGTTGCGCCCGTCGTTGTATTTGTTGCTGTAGATGGGGTTGGAGTTTACGGTATTGTCCGGGTAAGTAATGTAAGCGTTTTCGCTGTTGCTGGCGATGAGGTTATTGGGATTGGCCAGCAATGCCTGCAGTTCGGAGGCAAAGGATGGGTTTTTGTGTTTAGCCCGGTTGAGCAGGCGAGCGCGCAGCGAGTTGGCAAACTTTTTCCATTTGGCCACGTCGCCCTTATAGATGAGGTCTCCAGCGCCGAGGTTATCGCCTGCAGGGTTGAACATGTCAGCAGCCGTTCGCAGGTCGCGTATCATGCCATCGTAAATGATAGACTGGTCGTCGTAGCGCGGCGTCGTGGTCAGCGACGGGTTGAGTGCCTCGGTATAGGGCACTTCGCCCCACATGTCGGTGATGATGGAAAAGTAGTAAGCCTTCATCGTCAGGGCTGCAGCCAGCATGTTGCTGGGGTTAGGCGCCTTATTGATGATGCTCTGCAGGTCGGCCAGTGGCCCCGAATAGAGGGCGTCGAAGTGCGCCGTGAAGGCGTCGGGGCGGTAGTCGTAGTAATCCTCGTCGATGTACTGAATTTTAGCGTAATGCTGTACCCATAGGCCGGCATAGGTCATGTTCATATTAGCGCCATGGGTGCGCCGAACGCCCTGCGAGATAGCCGAGATGAGCACATTAGTCAACGGCACATCTTCTGGGCGGTTGGGGTTGGTATTAATTTCATCGAAATCTTTTTCACAGCCGCTGCCCGACAGCGCAATAGCTAACGTGAGCAACCAGATTTTTATATTTTTCATAGTAAAGGAGTGTTTGTGGATGAAAGAAATGAGGTTTAGCGGCTCCCTTAGAACTGGGCGCTAATGGTCAGGCCCACGGTACGGGCCGAGGGCAGCTGGCCGAACTCGATACCTTGCATAGCGTTGCTATTGTCGAAGGCTGTCTCTGGGTCAATGTGTGGCACGTTCGCTTTGAGCAATGCCAGGTTGCGGCCGTACACGGCTAAGCGCAGCCCGCCGATGCCCGAGTTGACAAACCATTTTCTCGGAAAGTCATAGGCTAGCGTGACTTCGCGCAGCTTGATGAAGCTAGCGTCAAACACGCCGCGGTCGTGCCGACGGTTGTAAAAGTCGGCGTTCCAGGCTTCGGCCGAGCGCTTAACCGTATTGGGCGAGTAGGTGCCGTCGCCATTGTCCACTACACCACCGAAGTTGTAGCCATTTTTGATTTCGTCCAGTGTGTTGCGACCTTCGAGCGTTTCTTCCAGCACACCCGCGTAGCGCCCGAAGATGTACGTCATGGAAAAGAGGTCGGAGCCCTGGCGCATGTCGATGAGCGCGCTCAGCGACAGCCCTTTCCACGTGAAGGTGTTGCGCACGCCGCCCACCCAGTCAGGGGTGATGGTGCCCAGCACAAAGTTGTTGATGTTGCCGTTAGCATCGGCATCGTACACCGGGCGGCCATTGGCCACGATGATCTGGCCATCGGGAGCGCGCTTTACTCGGCGGCCTACGAGCACGCCGTAGGGTTCGTTTTCGCGAGCCACCAGGCGCAGCCCCCAGTTGGTGTTCAGTGTAATTTCCGTAACGCCTTCGGGCAGGTCCTTCACGGTGGAGTTGTTCTTCGCCCAGTTGACGTCAATATCCCAGCGGAACGAGCCAAGCTTGAGCGGGGTCAGACCCAGTTGCACTTCTACGCCGTCGTTGTGGATGGTGCCCGCATTGGCAAAGCGGCTGGTGAAGCCCGTTGTGGAGGAGACATTGAGTGGGATAATCTGGTCAATGTTGTCCGTGTTGTAGTACGTTACATCCAGACGCACGCGGTTGTTGAGCGCTTGCAATTGCAAACCCGCTTCGATGGATTGAGCGCGTTCGGGTTTCAGCTCGCTGTTGGGGGCTGCGTTCGGAATAGTGAACGACGGTGTTCCGCCCCATGGAATATTGGGCGCATACACTGGAGTCAAGCGATAGGGCTCGGTGTCCTTACCCGCCTGAGCAAACCCACCGCGCAACTTCAGGAAGCTGATGCCAGGGATTTGCATCTTTTCCGACAGTACCACACTCGCGTTGAACGCTGGATAGAAGTAGCTACGGTTGTCAGCTGGCAGCGTGGACGACCAGTCGTTGCGGGCCGAAGCATCCAGATAGATAAAGTTCCAAAAGCCCAGCGACACACTGGCCAGCACAGAGTTGACGCGCAGGGTGTTGACGAACTGGTTTACATTGACAGCGCCGTCGGCGTTAGAAAAGTTGAACAGCCCGGGCACCACTAAGGCATTAGCTGTCTGCTCAAAGCCTTGGAAACGCGAGTCGCGGCGCACGGCGCCTATGGTAGCATTCAGAGAGAAGGCTTCGGAGAAGTACTTGTCTGCAGTGATCAGGATGTCGGAGTTGGTTTCCTGAAACACATAGGACATCGCTTGGAAGTTGCCGTTAGGATAGTCCACCGTTTCCTTTTCAAAGCGAATCTCGCGGTTGTCGGTATAGTAGTCGGTGCCCGTGCGACCCATGATTTGGAGCCAAGGCAGCAGCTTATACGTCAGGGCTATATAGCCGTTGGTGCGATCGCGGCGCTGCGGTTTGGTGTTGTTGTACAGGGTGAAAAAGGGATTGTTCTGATAGTTGTGGTTCCAGTTGATGATGCGGCCGAACTCATCTCGGTTTTTGTAATTGGCGCGTAGATACTCCCAGTCCACCTGGCGACCTGTCCAGATGGTCTGCTGCAGAATGTTATCGCCGGCATAGCCGATGCCCGGGCGGTTGTTGGAGCGCAAGGCGGTGTAGGTGATGTTACCGTCCAGGTTTAGCTGCTCACTCATCTTCATACCGAAGCCCAGGTTGAAAATGTTGCGGCGCAGGTCGGTATTGGGTACCATGCCTTTTTGGTCGAAATTAGTAAAGGAGAAGCGACCGTGCATGTTTTCCCCCGCCGCCGTGATGGCTAGGCTGTTGTTGAGCGAAATACCTGTGTCAAAGATGTTGCGCACATTATCGGGGCGAGCCACCCAAGGCTGATTCTTACCTGTGAATTGGTCGAAGCGCTCGCCTTCGCCCGGTTCGTCTACCATGCCGTTGCCGTTGTTGTCAATGCCATCTTGCTGGCTAATGGAAGCATCAAACGCCGGGCCCCAGCTTTCGTCCACGCCGTCCCACAAGCCGCCGCCCGCGCCGTCCACGTAGTTAAACTGGAAGCCTACCCCTTGACCGAATTTGTTCTGGTAGGTGGGTAGGCGAAACGGCGAAGAAAAGCCGATATCGCCCGTGTAGGAAATGCCCAGGCCCTTCTTTGCTCCCTTGCCGGTTTTGGTGGTGATCATAATGACCCCATTGGCACCGCGCGCCCCGTAGAGGGCTGAGGCGTTAGGGCCTTTAAGCACCGTGATGGACTCGATGTCGTCTGGGTTAATGTCTTGAATGGCATTGCCGAAGTCCACTCCGCCATACTGCGTGTTACCAGCGCCCTGGTTGCGGTTGTCCATCGGAATGCCGTTCACCACAAACAGGGGTTGATTGTCACCCGTGATCGAAGTGTTGCCCCGAATGACGATGCGCGACGACGCTCCCACATTACCTGAAGAGCTGATGACGTTCACACCGGCAATTTTACCCGACAGGGAGTTCACGAGGTTGGCATCGCGCGCTTGTATCAGTTGGCTGCCGTCCAAATGTTGCACGGCATAAGCCAGCGACTTTTGCTCCCGCGAAACTCCCAGGGCCGTAACGACCATCTCAGTCAGTTGAAGACCACTCGACATGACCACGTCCACGACGTTGGAAGCGCCCAGGGCTACCTCCTTCGTCTCATAACCCGTGTAGCGGAAGACCAACACATCGGCGTCAGCAGGCACCTGCAGGGTAAATTTACCCTCCGCGTCGGTGCGCGTGCCTGCAGTACCATTTTTTACGACGACCGTCGCCCCAATGAGCGGTTCGCCATCATCGCCTTTCACCGTGCCCATGACGGTGCGTTGTGCAAACGCCAACCCGGTGAAGGCCAGCGCGAAACAGACAGTTGTGAGTAAACGCTTCATAAATAATGGGTTTTAGTGAAAAAATCTTGACTAATGGATTAAACAGAATTTTCCCCAAGTCTTATAAGAAAAAATCAGGGAATTAGACTATCAAATAGGTCTCGAAAAGATAAAAGAGCTTTTAGAGACAAGGGTCTGTTCTACGACATATACCCCTACCTCACTATGGTTGCTGGTCTTTGTTCAGGGGGTCATTTTTCTGCGGCCAAAGCGCGCCGATACAGCCGAATGGTATTGGCGATACCGAAATAAAGCGCATCGCTGATAAGGGCGTGGCCAATACTGACCTCGAGTAGATAGGGGCAGTGTTGTCGGAAGTAGGGCAGGTTGTCCAGATTCAAGTCGTGGCCGGCATTTAGCCCTAAGCCTACCTCTTGGGCCTTACAGGCGGCCGCAACATAGGGAGCGATAGCCGCCTGAGGATTAGAAGCAAATTGGTGGGCATAGGGGCCGGTGTAGAGCTCTACCCGGTCGGCTCCTACCGCCTTGGCCCCTTCCACTAGGCGCGGGTCAGGGTCTACAAACAGCGACACGCGAATCCGCCGCTCGTGCAAAGCAGCGATAACATCGCGCAGAAAATCAGCATGTGCCACCGTATCCCACCCGTGGTCGCTGGTCAGTTGGTGGGCGGCGTCGGGCACCAGGGTGCACTGGTGAGGTGGGTAGGCCAGCACCAAGTCCAAGAAGGCAGGGGTGGGGTTGCCCTCAATGTTGAACTCTGTGGAGACCACCGAGTGCAGCGCCGGAATGTCGTCATATCGGACGTGACGCTGGTCGGGGCGAGGATGCACGGTGATGCCTTCGGCGCCGTACGCCTCGCAGTCTTTAGCAAATTGAATCAGGTCGGGCAAATTGCCCCCGCGGGCATTGCGCAGCAAAGCCACCTTGTTAATATTGACGGATAGACGCGTCATGAGCTCAGTGTATTTTTCGGCTCAAATGTAAAAACCGTCGCACCTTTCGCTGGTTATATCGCAGTCACCAAGCCCGAGCCATGGACCAAGAGCAAGGACCTACACCCTCAGCAGCGCTCCTCCCGGTACCGGGCGAGGAGCATCATCCCTTCCTCATCTTGAGCGTTCAGCTGCTGGCCAGCCTGATGTTGGGCGCTACGGCGGTTGCGCTCTATCAAGGGTTAGCCACGGCGGTGGGCTGGGACACGGAGCTTATCCGCACCGGTCTGCGGGCCAGCGCCGCTCCGGCAGAGCGCTGGCAGATGCGCGTATTGTTGGCATTGAGCCATCTACTTACCTTCGCATTAGCGGGGTGGGTAGTGGTACGCCTGTTTTACCCGCCAACCTCCCGCGCGTTGGACTACCTAAGAGTATACCGCGCTCCGCAGGCGCTCGTCATAGGAGGAGCGGTAAGTTTAATGCTGCTGGCTCTTCCCTTGGTACTTTATATCTACGAGTGGAACCGCAGCCTTCCCATCCCCGATGCTCTGCGCCAATCCGAGGCAAAGGCCGACGAAATGCTCAAGGCACTGCTGCGTATGGACAATGGATGGGAGTTCTTGGCTAATTTGGCGCTTATCGCTCTACTGCCGGCCATAGGAGAGGAGCTGGTCTTTCGCGGTGTGGTGCAGCAGCAGCTCATGCGCTTGGTGCGCGAGCCTTGGGTAGCCATTTTATTGGCCGGGGCGGTGTTCAGTTTTGCGCACTTTCAGTTTGAAGGTTTCTTACCCCGCCTGTTGCTCGGGGTGCTGTTGGGGTGGCTCTATTGGCGTTTTCAAAACTTTTGGGTGCCGGCAGCCGCCCATTTTGCCAACAATGGCCTGCAGGTATTAGTACAGTACCTTTATCATCGCGATGTGTCTACGCTCAATTTGGAAGAGGACATCGCTGTGCCACTCTATTGGGCTCTGCTCTCTGCAGCCTTAGTGTTATACTTGGCGCGTCTGCTTCAGCGCCTGTCAGGAACAGGCAATTTTTTATAAAGCCCATAAAAAAGTATAGACCTATGCCATTTCAACACGAAATTGATTTCCGCATTTATGGCGAAGAAATGCAATGCGTTGAGGTTGAATTAGACCCACGCGAAGCCGTTGTGGCTGAAACGGGCAGTTTCATGTTTATGGAAGACGGCGTCGAAATGGAAACCATCTTGGGCGATGGGCGATCGCGGGGGCTGTGGGGGCAGTTGATGTCCGTAGGTAAGCGGGTGCTCACCGGGGAGAGTCTTTTTCTTGCAGTCTTTACCAATCACACTGCGCAAAAACGGCGCGTAACGTTTGCCGCCCCGTATGCGGGCAAGATTATTGCGCTTCATCTGCAACAACTGGGTGGGTGCATCATTTGTCAAAAAGATGCTTTTTTATGTGCTGCTAAGGGCGTTTCTATTGATATCGCTTTTCAGCGCCGTTTAGGCACAGGGCTTTTTGGGGGGGAAGGTTTCATCATGCAAAAATTGGAAGGCGACGGCCTGGCGTTTTTGCATGCCGGTGGGCATATTCTGGAGCGCACACTGGCGCCGGGTGAAATATTGCGCATTGACACCGGCTGTATCGTAGCCTACACCCAAGAGGTGGACTTCGACATCCAGATGGTGCGCGGTATCAAAAATATGCTTTTTGGGGGCGAAGGCTTTTTTTATGCGGTGCTGCGCGGTCCGGGCAAAGTGTGGCTTCAGTCGTTGCCTGTCAGTCGCTTAGCTTCGCGCATCTTACAATACGGCCGCGGCTCCCGGCGCGAAGAGGGCAGCATTTTAGGCGGCCTGGGTAACCTGTTGGATGGCGACGGCTAATTGGTTAGCAGCATGAATGCTCCGGAAGTTTGGATGCGTCGTTGCTTTGCGTTGGCTCGATTGGGAGCGGGTAGCGTTTCACCTAATCCGATGGTGGGAGCCGTGTTGGTGCATCGGGGCCGCCTTCTGGGCGAAGGCTGGCATCAGCGCTATGGCGAGGCGCACGCCGAGGTGAATGCCGTTGCCAGTGTGGCTGTAGCTGACCGCCCGCTCCTTCGGCAAGCGGTGTTGTACTGCTCGTTAGAACCCTGTGTGCACCAGGGCAAAACACCGCCTTGTGTCGACCTCATCCTGCGCGAAGGGATACCCGAAGTAGTCATTGCCAACACGGACCCTAACCCTCTGGTAGCGGGCAAGGGCGTAGCGCTTCTGCGCGCTGCCGGCGTGCGGGTGCGCACGGGCGTGCTGGAGGAAGAGGGCCGTTACCTCAACCGCGCTTTTTTCACCTGGATACAGCAGCGCCGGCCTCACATCATACTCAAGTGGGCGCAAAGTGCCGATGGCTTTTTGGGCCGCCCGGGCGAGCGCACGCTCATTTCAGGGCCACTGGTCCAGCGCTTAGTGCACCGCTGGCGGGCTGAGGCCGATGCCCTTCTCGTCGGTACGCGCACGGCACAGGTGGACAATCCTCGCCTGGATAATCGCTTGTATTTTGGTAAGTCGCCCTTGCGCATTGTGCTGGATCTGGAGGGCAAGTTACCCTTACAGGCGCACGTCCTCGATGACCGCCAACCTACCTGGATTTTGGGGCCAGAGCGGCCGGGTCGCTGGAAAAACACGCATTTTTGGATGCCGCCGCACGTTCAGGTTGATGGTGGGCGTCGGTGGTGGATTTCTTACCTGTTGGAGCAGTTGCGCGCGGCCGAGAAGGCCATTCTGTTGGTAGAAGGCGGCGCAGATGTCCTACAGCAGTTCATTGCGCTCGACCTGTGGGACGACATTCGCCTTATACAAAGCCCGCACTATTTGAAGGCAGGGATCCAGGCGCCTGCGGTGCCACCGGCCGCTGTGCTGCGCGAGCGCATGCGCGTGGGCAACGACAGCGTGCTGCTGTGGAGCCGATAGCGCGCAGGGCTATTGGCGGGTGCGTTTAGTGAGCTGGCGCTCCAGGCTGTCCAGGGTGCCTCGATAGACGGGGTCGTCATAGGGCGGCTCGTAGGCTGGGCGCCGGTCTTTGCCGAAGACTTTCACCTTGACCTTTGCGTAGCGCTCCGGGTGCAGGCGTAGGTCTTGCGACAGGTAGCGCACATGGCGCAGGGTGTGGGTGATTTCGTCTAAGGCTAGGGAGTCGCGCAGCAGCTTGTTCAGGTTGTTATTAGGGTCGTCGAGCAGGGCATTCACTCGGGCAAAAGTGCCCTGAGCACTGTCTAAGGTGCTGCGCAGGGTGCCTAAGGCCAGCGCAAGGGAGTCGCTGGCGCCGCCTATGCGCTGGCTGAGGCCGGCGCGGTGGAGGCTGTCGGTGAAGGCATTGAGGTTTTTGAGGATGCCGTCAATGTTCTTAGAGTTGCTGTTGAGGGTTTGGCTCAGACTTTTCAGGTCGCCCATAGCGGCGGCAAGGTTGCTGCGGTTGTCGTTAACCAGGGCATTGATGTTAGCCGTGAGCCGCTCCATATTCTGCAGGGTGCCTTCCAACGCCACCAGGGTACGCCCGATGCCTTGTGGGTTTTCGGGATTGGCCAGAGAGTCGTAGAGCATTTGCAGCCCTATGCGAAGCCGTTCGGTGTAGGCGTCGAGGGCTTTTGGGGTTCCAATAAGCGTTTCTAAGAAGCCTTTGGTTCTTCCTTGCAGGGTGTCGCCACTGCTGGCGCAGTCGCTGCCCGAGCAGGGGCCGGGCACTTCCAAGCTGACGGCTTTGCCTCCCATAATGCTAGCGCTGATGATGGTGGCCATGGTTTGCCTGTGCAGTTGAATGCCTCGCTCGACGTCAATGGTGACAATGATGGTGTGCCCGTCCGTGGGGTCTACGTCAATCTCTTTGACGGTGCCCACCTGGAAGCCGCTGAGAAAAACCGGCGCTGAGGGGCGCAGCTGTTCCACGTCGCCGTACTTAATGTAGAAGGTCTGGGAGAGTTTCAATAGGTTGATGCCTTTGAGGTATTCGAAGCCCCAGATAGCGATGGCAATGGCCACTATGGCAAGCAGGCCAATGCGGGTTTCGTTGCTGATTTTGAACATCGTCGGGATAGTAATGAAAGGCCTGGTGCTATTGGGAGATGACGCGGGCGGTACGGAAGCCAAGGTTGAACAGGTCGGGTAGCAGTTTTTCCGCTTCGACGCGGTGGGTAAATCGTCCTAAGTAGTAGTGATATTGTCCGTTGGAGAATTCTTCTTCTACTTCGGTAAGCAGGGCAAGTTGTCCTGCGTGGCGGTCCAG
>JBEQAD010000091.1:0-11132 GCA_041640515.1 Saprospiraceae bacterium
TAATATCATCGAAATCGCCGACGAGTTCGAGCGGCGCTATGCTCAAATCAAGAAAAACCTTCCCCCCGACATCATCACCGAAGTAGGGCTTAATCGCTCCATTTTCGTGCGTCGTGCCGTCTTGGAAGTGCAAGAAACCCTCGTCATTGCGGTGGCGCTCGTTATTCTCATTATTTACCTCTTCTTCCGAAACTGGCTTATCGCGCTTCGACCCTTAGTAGACATCCCTGTTTGCCTTATCGGCACCTTCTTTATCATGTACCTGTTCGGCTACTCCATCAACGTACTCACTTTGTTGGCTGTCGTGTTGGCTACTGGCCTGGTGGTGGACGATGGTATTGTTGTTACTGAGAACATTTATAAAAAGATAGAGCAGGGTATGGACAAATGGCAGGCCGCGCGCGAAGGAACACGGGAAATCTTTTTCGCCGTCCTTTCCACCTCGCTCACGCTGGCGGTAGTATTTGTGCCGATTATTTTCTTGCAGGGCTTCACTGGGCGGTTGTTTCGCGAATTTGGCGTTGTTATCGCCGGAGCGGTACTGATTTCGGCATTTGTTTCTCTAACTTTAACACCTGTGCTTAGTGTCAAGTTGAGCGGGAGAAATCCGCAGGCACATGGGCGCTTTTATCGGTTCACGGAGCCGTTCTTTCTAGGCTTAGATCGCCTCTACGGTCGTTTATTACGGGCTTTCATGCGCCATCGGTGGGTGAGCATCGCCATTGTATTGGCCTGTTTTGTTGTCATTTACGCCGTGGGTCGCTCGCTGAAAACGGAGCTGGCGCCTTTGGAGGACCGCAGCATTATTCGCGCCATCGTAACGGCGCCCGAGGGTACTGATGTGGACGCGACCGAGAATATTATCAGTAAGTTTGTAGTCCAGGTGATGGACTCGGTGCCGGAGTATCAGATGGTCTTTGGTATCACTGGCGGTGGGCGAGTGGGCGGTGCTAACTCAGGCTTTATTAGCTTAGGTCTGGTGCAGCCGCAATATCGCGAGCGCACGCAACAAGAAATCTACGAGCAGCTACTTCGCATGAGCCGTCGTTTCACAGAAGCACGCATTTTTCCCAATCAGGAGCAAACCATTTCTACTAGCTTCGGTGCTGGCTTAGCGCTACCCGTTCAGTTTGTTCTGCAGAACCAGGATTTTAAAAAACTCGAAGAAGCCTTGCCCCGCTTTTTAGAAGAGGCGAGTCAAGATCCCACTTTTGCTAATGTCAATGTGGATTTGAAGTTTAACAAGCCCGAGCTGCAAGTAGAAGTAGACCGCTTGAAAGCTGCCCAGTTAGGCGTCAGTATGCTAGATGTCAACCAGACCCTGCAGCTGGCGTTAGCCGGACGTCGCTTGGGCTATTTCATCATGAACGGCCGGCAGTATGCCGTCATTGGCCAAGTGGATCGCTCTGACCGAGACGAGCCCGCCGACCTGAACAAGCTCTACGTGCGCAACAATCAAGGTCAGCTGGTGCGCTTGGACAATCTTGTCCGTTTCACGGAAACCAGCAGCCCCCCCATCCTCTATCACTATAACCGCTTTAAGTCAGCCACTGTCAGTGCAGCATTGGCTCCGGGCAAGACGCTGGGCGAGGGTATTGCCGCTATGGAGGCTATCGCTCAACGTGTCCTCGATGACTCATTTAACACCGATTTGAGCGGCCCCTCGCGCGATTTTCGCGAAAGTCGCGGTAACACAGCCTTTGCTTTTTTGCTTGCCCTAGGATTAGTATATCTCATTCTGGCTGCACAATTTGAAAGCTTCCGCGATCCATTCATCATTATGCTCACGGTGCCCTTGGCCATTGCTGGTGCTTTCCTCTCATTGGCCATCACCAATCATACACTCAATATTTTCAGCCAAATAGGCATGATTATGCTCATCGGCTTGGTTACGAAAAACGGCATTCTCATTGTCGAGTTCGCCAACCAAAAAATGCGTGCTGGTGTGGTAGCAAACAAAGTCGAAGCCGCTATCCAGGCAGCTCAGCAGCGCTTGCGTCCTATCCTAATGACAACGTTGGCCACCGTATTAGGCGCGCTGCCTATTGCCCTGGCATTAGGTGCTGCTGCGACCTCGCGTATCCCGCTGGGGGTTGTTGTCGTGGGCGGCTTGCTGTTCTCGCTGGTACTAACCTTGTTCGTCATCCCTGGTATGTACACCTACTTGAGCGGAGTGAAGCGCGGAGCAGCGCGACGGGTAGAGACGCCGCTGATCAAAGAAGAAGAGGTGTATTCGTGAGGTATGCCGCTGCACTAACCGACCCTTAGCGCTGAAGCCCCCACGCCAACGACAACCAACCAGCAATAAAACACAAGCCACCAATGGGCGTGAGAGGGCCAACCCAACTCACTGAAAATGGGAGTAGGTCGCGGCAAGCCAGCAAGTAAAGCGAGCCAGAGAAAAGCAGAATACCTAGAATAAATAGGTAGCTGCTTCGGCGCAGCCAGGTGCGGTTGCTTTGATTCATCAGTATACCTGTGGCGAGCAGCGCCAACGTGTGTACAAAGTGGTATTGAATGCCTTTTTCAAAGATAGAGATCTGGTAGTCTGTCATATATGGCTTTAGCCCGTGCGACCCAAAAGCGCCCAAGGCTACTGCAGCAGCGCCCAGTAGGGCGGCCGATGGTAGAATGCGAGTGTTCATCATGATGTCGTTGCCCTTAAGGTGGCGAAAGGTACGGTCTTGGCCTTGATGTAGCCTGTTTTTGTTCCGCATTGGTGGCAGGATGTTTGCCTTTTTGGGCTAAAATTTTGAGTGAAGGGCAAAACTTCGAAACTTACTACCTTTGCCTGAAGTGCCGGGAAAACCCTGCTCCTGTCTATGTCTTAGGAGATTTTGATAATCACCGATGAAAGTTTCGTTGAATTGGCTTCGAGAGTTTCTCGATATAAATAAAAAGCCTGAAGAGATTGCTGAAATACTGACCTCGCTGGGATTGGAAGTAGAAGGATGGGAACAAGTTAGTCCTTCGCCAGTTGATTTGGAGCGTGTATTTACAGGTGTCGTAGTGGAGTGTACGCGCATTCCCGACAGCGACCATCTTTCAGCTACTCGCGTGGATGTTGGCGACGGTCAGTTGCGCTCCATCGTTTGCGGGGCGCACAATGTAGCCGCTGGTCAACATGTGCTGGTTGCCCTGCCCGGAGCACGGGTACTGGGCAAAGATGGACAGCCTTTCCAGATAGCAGAGCGCAAGGTGCGCGGCGTGCTGTCGCAGGGAATGATTTGCGCCGAAGATGAACTCGGCCTTGGTACCGACCACTCGGGCATCATAGTGCTTCCAGAGCGTACGCCATTAGGGCGTACAGCCGCAGAGTACTTCGGGCTGCCTACTGATGTCATTTTTGAGCTTGGTATTACCCCCAACCGAGCCGATGCAACGCACCATCTCGGTGTGGCTCGCAACTTGTTGGCGTGGTTGCGCTATCGCGAAAACTTACAAGCTGAATTACGTGACCCTGCGAGCACCATTTCGCTGCCCAGCGGCCTCACTACGCCTTACCCGGTAAGCGTGGAAACTCCTGAAGCTTGCCAGCGTTACATGGCCTTGCTCATTCAGGGGGTACGCGTACAGGAAAGCCCCGAGTGGCTGCAACGTCGCCTACTCGCTCTGGGCCAGCGCCCTATCAACAACGTTGTAGACATCACCAACTACGTGCGTCTGGAAAGAGGGCATCCGCTGCACGCTTTCGACGCTGCCCGTATTGGCGGCGGAGCTATTCGCGTCATGACCCTGCCTGAGGGCTCTGCTTTCACCACGCTCGACGGCGAAGAGCGACGTCTCTCGGCGCAAGACCTGATGATTTGCGATGCCTATGGTCATCCGCTTTGCATAGCGGGCGTTTTTGGTGGTGCTTCCAGTGGCGTTACAGAGGCCACGGTGGATGTGCTGCTCGAATGTGCCCGTTTCCACCCCACATGGATACGCCGCACCATGTTGCGCCACAACTTGCGCACCGAGGCAGCCTGGGTGTTCGAAAAAGGCGTAGATCCCAATGGTTGTCCAGAAGCACTTTTACGGGCAGCTGCTCTCGTACTGGAGTTGGCTGGCGGTCAAGTTGCCACCACACCTACCGATATCTACGTTCAGCCAGCACAGCCCGAGCGCGTGCCCATGACCTACGAGTACATCTGTAAGTTGATAGGTGCTGACCTGTCGGCAGAAACGGTGGAGCGTATCCTTCAGGCCCTTGACATCGGTATGTTGGATAAAACACCGGCGGGTTTCACTGCTGTAGTGCCTACGAATAAGCCTGATGTGACGCGTCCGGCGGACGTGGTAGAAGAAATTTTGCGCCTGTATGGCCTTGATGAGGTGCCCTTGCCGGCTCACTTGCACACTAGCCTGGAAGTTACACAGCATCCTACGCGCGAAACTGTGCGCCGCATCGCTGCTGATTATCTGGCGGCCAATGGTTTTCTGGAGTGCATGAGCTTATCGCTAACTAACTCCGCTTATCACATCGGCACTCAAGCACCCCTGCCCCTGCCGCGCGAGCAGCTGGTTTTTGTTCATAACACCGCTAACCAAGGACTCGACTGCTTGCGCCCTACCCTGTTGTTTAGCGCTTTGGAGAATGCTTTGCGCAACCAAAACTACCAGAATCACCACTTGCGCCTCTTTGAGTTAGGCAAAACTTACCGCACGCTTATGGGCAACATGGTCGAAACGGAGCGCCTCTACATACTCCTCTGTGGCGACCACAGCCCGGAAAGTTGGCAGCCTGCGCCGAAAAAACAGGTCGATTTCTACACCCTGAAAGCATACGTACGCAACCTCTTGGAACGTCTCGGGGTAGTCAGCTTCCAGGAAACACCTCTCCAGGGCGAGATGCCTTTCCGCTATGCCCTGCGTTATCACCGGGGGCCACAAGAGCTGGCGATGATGGGGGAGGTGGCTCCGTCTGTTTTGCGCTTTTTAGACGTCAAAGGGCCTATTTTCTATGCTGAGATGAATTTTGACGTTCTCTATGAGGCTCTGGCCCATCGTCAGGTACAGTTCAGAGATACCAGCAAATTCCCAGCTGTACGACGCGATTTGGCTTTAGTCCTCGATCAAGCCGTAACCTTCGCCCAGATCCGGCAGGTGGCCTTAAGTACAGAAAAGAAACTGCTGCGAGAGATAAATCTGTTCGATGTCTTTGAAGATGCTGAGAAAATAGGACGAGGCAAAAAATCCTATGCGGTCAGCTTCCTGTTTGAAAGCGCCGAACGCACCCTACAGGGCAAAGAAATAGATGCCATCATGCAGCAGCTACAGCGAGCTTTTGAGCAGAAGCTTCAGGCGACCATTCGAAAGTAGCCCCTTAAACCAACTCACCCACTCTTTTTTATTCACTAACGTAAATCGCATCACAATGGAAATTATCATAGGAATTGCCATCGGCCTCATAGTAGGGGGCACTGTGGCGTATTTGTTCGTCAGCCAATATTTCAAAAAGGTCAACCAGAAAGCTGTAGAAGAGGGGAACCGGCAGGCTGATCTTATCATTCAAGAAGCGCGCCTGTCGGCTAAGCGCATCACCGACGAAGCCTCCGTAAAAGCGGAGAAAGTTATCAGCCGAGCAGAAGCAGAAAATGAGCGCATTAAACAGCAGAAGATTCAAGAGGCTAAAGAGCGCTACGCGCAAATGCGCACCCAGTTTGAGGCGGAAAAAGCTCAGCATCAGGTCAAACTAAAGGAGATGGAAATGGAGGTCATTACCAAGCAAAAAGACCTTCAGATGCAACAAGAGCAGTTTCAGGCACAGGTCAGAGAGGTCAACGCCCGCAAGGCTGAATTGGAAAATCGCGAAGCTGAGCTCAATCTGCTGCGCGACAACCTAGAAAAGCAGCTTAAAATCGTACAAAAGAATAAGGAGGAGCTCGACACCGCTAACGAGGAGCGCATCAAGATGCTGGAGAAGATTGCGCAGATGACCCAACAGGAGGCTAAGGAGCAGCTGTTAGAGGCGGTGCGTTCCAAGAGCGAGAGTGAAGCGCGTGCCATTATTCAGGAGGCTATCAATGAGGCGCGCAACACCGCTAGTAAGGAGGCCAAAAAAATCGTTATTCAAACCATTCAGCGCATGGCCGCCGAGTTTACTATTGAAAACACGGTATCGGTGTTCCCCTTAGAAAACGACGAAATGAAAGGCCAGATCATCGGGCGCGAGGGCCGCAACATTCGCGCTCTGGAAGCCGCTACCGGGGTGGAAATCATCGTGGACGACACCCCCGAAGCAATTGTACTGTCTTCCTTTGACCCGGTGCGCCGTGAAATTGCGCGTTTGGCACTCCAACGGCTGGTAGCCGATGGCCGCATTCACCCGCAACGTATTGAAGAAGTGGTGGCTAAGGTAACCCGTCAAATTGAGGAGCAGATTGCTGAAATTGGCGAGCGCACCGTTATAGAGCTGGGCATTCACGGCCTCAACCCAGCGTTGGTACGCATGGTAGGTCGGATGCGTTTCCGCTCTTCGTACGGCCAGAACCTGCTTAAGCACTCCATCGAAACAGCGAACCTGTGCGCCATCATGGCTGCTGAATTAGGGCTTAACCCTAAGCAAGTAAAAATGGCTAAGCGCGCTGGCTTATTGCACGACATCGGTAAGGTGGCTGAAGAAGAAACTGAGCTTTCGCACGCCATCGTCGGCATGAAAATGTGCGAACAATACAACGAACATCCCGTGGTTATCAATGCTGTAGGTGCTCACCACGATGAAATCGAAATGGACAACATTATCTCGCCCATCGTTCAGGCCTGCGATGCCATTTCCGGGGCTCGCCCAGGTGCCCGCCGCGAGATTTTGGAGAATTACCTCAAGCGTATCGGCGAACTGGAAGAGCTGGCCATGAGCTATGAAGGCGTATCCAAAGCCTTTGCTATGCAAGCGGGCCGCGAGTTGCGGGTCATCGTAGAGGCGGATAAAGTCAGTGATCAATATGCCGACGACTTGTCGTTTCTTATTTCCAAGCGCATTGAGGAAGAAATGCAGTATCCAGGCCAGATCCGGGTTACAGTCATTCGCGAGAAGCGCGCTGTTGCTTACGCACGATAAGGGCTAACGCTCAACGAAAAGTATCCTTCGCGCAGCTAGCATCCGCTGGCTGCCCGAGGGCTTTTTGGTTTCGCTTAACAAGTCTCCTGTAAAGGTATCTCGCTTGCACGGCTTCTCTTCTTGCGCATCGCCCGGAAAACCGCACTTTTGCCGACAATAAAACCGGTACCGCACCTCCGCATGTCTATTATTCGAAAACTCGCCAGTGAGACCGCCCTGTATGGCTTGAGCAGCATCCTGGGTCGCCTGCTTAATGTGTTGCTGGTGCCCTTCTACACGCGGGTGTTGAACTCGACAGCAGAGTATGGTATAGTCATTGACTTGTACGCCACCGCGGCATTTGTCCTCGTGATATTGTCGTACCGCATGGAGTCGGCCTTTTTCCGGTTTGGCACGCCTTTGCCCGACCGCGACCGGGTGTATAGCACGGGCATGTGGTCACTGTTGGCGACCACGTGTGTTGTGGTGGCCGGATTGCTAGCCTTTGCGCAGCCCATTGCCGACGTTTTGCGCTACCCGGAACACCCCGAGTATATACGCTGGTTTGCCCTTATTTTAGGAATAGACTGTTTGACCGAGCTGCCCTTTGCCCGTTTGCGCATGGAACAGCGCCCGCTTCGCTTTGCAGCCATTCGCCTTACAAATATCGGTGTGAACATCAGCATGAACTTATTCTGGCTGGTGTTTTGCCCCTGGGCCAGTCGGCACGGCTACGAGTGGGTGCATGGGCTTTGGTCGCCTCGGCACACGGTGGGTTACATTTTTCTGTCGAATGCAGTAGCCAGTGCCGTTACCCTGGTGCTGCTCTGGCCCCAGTTACAGCGCGTTGAGGCAGTATTTGATGCTGCCCTGTGGCGGCGCATGCTGACGTACGCTGGGCCGCTTATCGTAGTTAGCTTAGCAGGTATTGTAGACGAGATGTTCAGTCGGGCTATGCTCAAGTACTTATTGCCCGGCTCAACGGAGGAAAACCTGGCACAGGTGGGTATCTTCGGGGCCAACTACAAATTAGCTGCGCTTATCTCGCTGTTCACGCAGGCCTATCGCTACGCTGCAGAGCCTTTTTTCTTTCGCAACGCTCAAACGGACAACGCCCTGCAAAACCAGGCCCGCGTAACGCAATGGTTCACTGCGGCGGCAGTAGCTGGCATGTTGGGCATTTTGCTTTTTTTGGATGTAGTTAAATATTTTATTGCTCCGCAGTATTGGTCGGGGTTGCATATCGTTCCTGTGCTCTTGATGGCTAACGTGTTGGTAGGCATTTACTACAACTTTTCGGCCTGGTACCGCGTCAAAGACCGGACGGCGCTGGGTGCCTGGATTGCCGTCGGCGGTGCCTTGCTGACTATTGGGCTTAATCTATGGCTTATCCCGCGCTTGGGCTACACGGGCGCCGCCTGGGTTACGCTCATTTGCTACGCTTACTTGTGTGTGGCCACGTTGTATACAGGCCGGGTGCATTATCCGGTACCTTATCCGTTGGGACGCATGGGCACCTACATCATCAGTGCATGGGTGTTGTATAGCCTCAGTGCGGCCGCAAAGGCAACCCTCCACTTGCCTTTACCCGGGCAACTGGTGTTAGGGGCCGTGTTGTGGAGCAGTTTCATTTGGGGGGTTTTTTGCTGGGAGAAAACTGCTGCTCGACCGTAGTTGTTATTGAATAAAAAAATACTTATTGCGCTATGTTTCACTTAAAAGAAGGCGATCTGGCTCCAGAGTTCGCCGCTCCCAATGAAAAGGGAGATATCGTTCGTCTCTCCGATTTTAAAGGTAAAAAATTGGTGCTTTATTTCTACCCCAAGGACGACACTCCTGGCTGCACGGCAGAAGCTTGCAGCCTCCGCGACAGCTACAGTCAGTTTGTTGGCAAGGGGTACGCCATCTTGGGGGTTAGCCCAGACTCTCCAAAAAAGCACGTGAAATTTATTGAAAAGTACAATTTGCCCTTTAGCTTATTGGCCGATGAAGACCATAAAGTAGCGGAAGCCTATGGTGTTTGGGGGCCCAAGAAGTTCATGGGCCGTACCTACGACGGAATCCATCGTACAACATTCGTTATCGACGAAACAGGGCGCATCGAGCGCATTATCGCTAAGGTGGACACAGAAAATCACGCCGCTCAGTTGTTAGAGGTATAAAAAAACAGCAGCCCTCTCTTCGAACTGACGTCGGAGAGAGGGCCTGCCTACAGGAAAAGCTTGTTCATTACCCTAATCAAGCGATTGATTAGCGATGCTTGCGCTGTTGACAAGCTGCTGGTATTCCAATGGCGTTAGGTTGTCCATGCAGAAGTGGATAGGATTGATGGGTTTGCCTTTGTAGTGCACTTCGTAGTGCAGGTGCGGGGCTGTAGATAGCCCAGTATCACCCACTTCACCAATTTTCTGACCTTTCTTGACACGCTCTCCCACACGTACACTCATTCTACTCATATGGGCGTACCAAGTCTCGTAACCATAGCCGTGGTTGATGCGCACACAATTGCCGTAGCCCTGATGCCATCCAGCTTCTATCACGACACCATCTCCGGTGGCTTGAATGGGCGTACCTATGCGGGCTGGGAAGTCAACTCCCTGATGGAATTTCTTGATTTTATAAACTGGATGAATTCGATAGCCAAAGCCCGAAAGCACATTCATGCTCTTTTGTAGCTTGTCTTCGCGCACCGGCTTAATGCTCGGGATGCTTGCCAGCATCTTTTCCTGGTTTTTAGCCAATGCCATAATGGTGTCTAAGGAGCGAGCTTGCAGGGCCAGCTGTTGCTTCAAAATGTCCATCCGGTCTAAGGTTCTACGGATGATTGCCCCCCCATATTTGAAGGCTTTTGTTTCCGGATGTGCCTCGTGGCCACCTTTGCCGCCTTGCCATATATCGGAATCAATCGGGTCCATCCCAAACACAGCGCGGTGTACATAAGCATCTCGCTCCTGGACCTCTTGAAGCATCTTAGACATTTCGTCTATTTCCTGGGTGAGCTGCGCAAATTTGCGCTCCATTTGCTCAATCTCTTGGAGGAGCTCCTTTTCGCGAGGGGAAGGGAAGAAATGGTAAAGCAGTGCAAGCAGCCCAATTGCTGCCACTAATACGGCGGAAAAGAAGCCAAAAGCCTGCCATAGTCTTGTTTTTAGGGGAACAACTACCCGTTCGTAGCTGAGGGTTTGTGTGTTGTAAACAAACTTTTCTTTCCTGCCCATATGGTCGGTTTTTACCTAAGTCATTGTACACAGCCTTTTTCGCTCGGAATAGCGCTATGTGTGGACGATGGTGGATTATGCTGTTCTTGTAAGAATTTGCCTGGATAAAGTGGGGGTTGAGCGCCCACAAAAATGACTTAGGTTGGTTCTGCAGTTTGGCTCGTTTGCCTCTCTGCGCACAAAAGTATTTAGACGCTCAATAGTAACCAAACATTTTTATTAAAAACTACACACTAAAGTCTGTTAAGCAACAAAAAAAGCGTGAAGAAGGGCTTGAGAGCACCCGCGGTTAAGGCAACAGCTTTGCCTTTAGGAGGCGCTTTTAGCGAAGGCGAAGAAAAAAACTTTTCAATAAATGCGACACCCACCAAACGACATTTTAACAATTAAAGCGGACAGGCCTTTCTTTTCAGTTTAGGTATAAGTTATTGATTTTTAGTGTATAAAACTTAAATCGCGGCTTTTCTACAGCGCGTTCATCTATTTTATCACAGTCGTTTTGCACCTTTGCCGACTATGCAAACAGGAACGGTGATTAAATCAACAGGGGCGTGGTATCAGGTTCGGTTGGATGCTGATGGCGGCGTTTGGGAATGTCGCATTGTGGGGAAATTTCGCTTGGAGAATGTGCCCCTGACCAATCCTGTAGCGGTAGGTGACCGCGTTGAGGTGAGGCCGGAGGGGCCGGGGCGAGGGATGATCGTGCAGATTTTGCCGCGGCGCAACTACGTGGTGCGGCAGTCGCCTCGCCGAAAGCACGACCTGCACTTGTTAGCGGCTAACGTAGACCAGACCATGCTCATCAGCACGGTGGTGTTTCCGGACCTTAAACCGGGCTGTATTGATCGTTTTTTGCTCATGACAGAGCCTCCTGAGATCCCGGTCGTCATCGT
>JBEQAD010000092.1:0-11059 GCA_041640515.1 Saprospiraceae bacterium
GGTTGGGGTTTTCAGTAATGTTGGCATCGTCATCCCAATTCACCAAATCATTGGACAGCGAAGGCAAGTAGCACGCCGCCGTAATAGCCATAGCCACAAGCGCCCAACGCAGCCATCCCATAGGCTCCCAGCGACTAACCGTGGAGGCCGAGGCGCGAACAGCTCTCTCCCGCGATGTGGCTGCGCTTTTGGAGGGAATGGGCCTGCTTTTATATTGGGGACGAGGCGCAGGGTATTTCTTTGCCATAGGTGTCGAACAAGTATTTTCGATAAACGATGGGGCAAAAATAGCCCTACCCTCCTGTTGCTCGATGTCAAAAGTTTTAGCGCGGTAGGACAGCTGCTCGCCCTTGCGAAGAGGATGGCAGCAGGTCGGTTCTACCTGCAGCCCGCATCCTTCCTCGCCCGGCTACGAGATGTTCTCAGTGGGCCCCTTGTCGCCCTCGAAAAAGCACCGATCAGTGGCAGACCGCCTTTAGCCATACCAACTTTCCGGCGGAGTGGCTGACTCAGTGTCCGTTTGAATATGCCAGTGTTCCATTTCGCGCACGAGGGACGCCCAGAGGTGGTGGTTAGGACCCTCCCGTTCAACGACTTCAATATACTTGCCCCGGCTCAGTAGGAAGGCCGTGGGTTGGCGGCTGTAATCGCAGTCTTCGTCATCGCACAACAACGGCGTGCACGAGTAGTCGCCAAAGGGAAAGGAGCGTCCGGCGGTCACATGCGGACGGCTCTGCAGCCAGGTGTTTACGTCGATTCTGAAAGTATTCATAGCGGGCCGGTTTTGGAAATGAACGTGGTTAGGGAAATTTTCGCAGCGACAGGAGACAGAGTGGCGCATTTCAACGTGGCAGGAGCAAAGAGCGGAAATGAACCAACTGGTTTGCCACATAGCGGAATGGGTCAATAAAGCGCGACGCCGCTGCGCTTGAGGCGGGATTAATGGCTCTGCAAGCCCAGGCGCGAAAATTACAACAACTTTCCAAAACCATACTCCTGCTTTTGTTATTTAAATATACAGGATTCTCCACGCCGGGAAGAAAAAACCTCGGTAGATCAAATCCATTTAGTTTTAAGGTCTTTCTCTTACCCCTTTAACACGTGTATGCATCTCGAAGCAGAACTTAAGAGCACGAAACCGCTGCCACCTCATCAACGGGCGCTTTTGAATATTTTATTTACTGCTAGCTGGTTGGATTGCTACCTCCAGCGCTGCTTGCGCCCCTTTGGTATTACGCATCCACAGTACAATATCCTGCGCATCCTCAATGGAAGCTATCCCAAAGGGCTCTCTGTGCTTGACATTAAGGGGCGCATGATCGACCGCAGCAGCAACGTGAGCCGTTTAGTGGAGAAACTCCACAAGAACAATTACGTAGAGCGCACTGTGCATCCGCGAGACCGTCGCATAACCTTGGTGACGATTTCGATGGCGGGCAAAAATCTGTTGGAGCGAATCCAGGAAAGTGGCTTTACTGACCCTAAACAAATGCCCGGCAAACACTTGAGCGAACTGGAAGCGCGCGAGCTGGCTGAGCTATTGGACAAGTTCCGCGAATAGTTCGTCAGTGTGTCGTGGCTATTAGGCCAGCGGTGCGATTTACCTTTGCGGTGCTGGCGCATTTCGCCAAGCGGACTGTACCCATGAAATTCGTTGCCGAAATAGACATCATGCCCCACAAGGAGCTCCTCGATCCGCAGGGCAAAGCCGTCGTGAATAACTTATCGCATCTGCACTTGAGCGGCATCACTGATGTGCGCATTGGCCGGCACGTGAGCATGACGCTGGAGGCCGCCTCTGAGACAGAAGCCCGCCAGATGGTGGAAACTGCCTGTTCGCAGCTGCTGGCCAACCCCATCGTGGAGACCTTCACCTACCAACTACACAGCGCCTGAACACCTACTTTCCTTCTCTTTGCTGCTCGTGCTCTACTTGGTACCGACGCCTATTGGCAACTTAGAAGACATTACCCTGCGCGCGCTTCGGGTGCTGCGGGAGGTAGCGCTTATTCTGGCGGAAGACACGCGCACGACGCGGCACTTGCTAAAACACTACAATATCCACACACCTTTGCGGGCCTTTCACGCGCACAATGAGCATGCTGTAGTGGTCAAACTCACCGAGGAACTGGCCGCAGGCGTTCCTATGGCCTTAGTGTCGGACGCTGGCACACCAGGCATCAGCGACCCGGGTTTCCTCTTGGTACGCACCTGTCGACAGGCAGGCGTTCGTGTCGAGTGTCTGCCCGGCCCGACGGCCTTTGTGCCCGCCCTTGTGGCTAGCGGCTTACCTTGCGACCGATTTCACTTTGAAGGCTTTTTGCCTCACAAAAAGGGGCGTCAGACGCGCCTGAAGTACCTGGCCACTTTGCCGCATACTTTCGTCTTGTATGAGTCGCCGCATCGGTTAGTGCGTTGCCTGACAGAGCTGAGCGAGGCCTGTGGCCCCGAACGCCTGGCCTGTGTGGCCCGCGAACTGACCAAGATGTTCGAGGAAATCGCCACTGCGCCACTAAGCCAGTTGCTCGTGCTCTTCCAAGAGCGGGAAGTGAAGGGAGAAATAGTTGTAGTGGTAGAAGGCCGCCGCGGATGAACGAACCAACCCGGCGCTCCGCTTACCATCAGTGCAGGTGGCGCCAAAAATGCTACCTTTGCTCCGCCTATTGCCCTCAAAAACAGCCTCAAAACGCCTGACTATACACCATGGCCAAAGGCAAGAGTTCACCCCTGCTGAAATTCGACAGCGAACGAGGACCTAAGATAGTCGGCATCCTGCTGCTGTTTTTGGCCGCCTATCTAACCATTGCTTTCTTCTCTTACCTGCTTACCTGGGACAACGATCACGATATTGTCCACCAGTTCTCGTGGGAGATTTTTCTCATGGGCGATGGCGTCGAGGTAGAAAACTGGCTCGGGCGCTTGGGAGCTTTCCTCTCTGACACACTCGTTTATTGGGGGTTTGGAATAGCGTCGTTCTCGCTTGTTTACTTGTGCTATAAGTACGGCATGGCGCTTATTCGCCGCATACCCTTGTCCCAACTGAATAGCCTGTTTGTTCGGACAGCCATTGTCACGGTGGTGGCTTCCATCCTAGGGTCATTCTTCTTTCAATGGCTGGACTTTCCCGTGGGCGGTGTTTTCGGGCAGGCCGTGAGCATGTGGGTGCAGAAGTTCCTTGGCGTCGCTGGCACGCTGCTGCTCGTGGTGCTGGCGCTGTTGATTGTCTTTGTATGGAGCAACAATCCCGACTTATCAGATTTTACCTGGCGGCAGCTGATTTACGAAACCCAGCGAGCCTGGCGCGATTTGCTCAGCGGCGAATACGGAAAAAAACGCCGACCGACCGCTCCAACCTTAGCCACTGCGCCCGCACCAAAGGCAGCAGGGTCTTCCTCGGAGACTACCCCGCCGCCTGCACCCACAACCCTACCTACCCTCGAACGCAAGACTCCGCCGCAGGGCACTCAACTGACCTTCGACCTATCAAAAAGAAGCGCTCTTTTTGCCGATGAAGAGCCCGCCTTAGAGCCAGAAAGCAAGGAAGAGGCAGAATGGGAGATCGAGATGCCACCGCCCTTGCCACCTTCGAGCCCCGATGACTCGCCTGCCTATAAACCTCCCGTGCAAGCCATTCAGGAGGACACACCCAACCTCAGCGAACCGTACGACCCTACGCTCGAGCTACCCTACTACGAATACCCACACCTGCAACTGCTCAACCAGTACGACAATTCCCAATTGGAAATTGACCGCGACGAACTAGAACACAATAAAAACCAGATTGTAAACACCCTGCTGAATTTCAAAATTGACATTGAAAAAATCAAAGCCACCATAGGCCCCACGGTTACTCTCTATGAAATTGTACCTGCACGAGGCATCCGCATTTCCAAAATCAAAAACTTAGAGGACGACATCGCCCTCAGCCTGTCGGCCCTGGGCATTCGCATCATCGCACCCATCCCAGGTAAGGGGACCATCGGCATCGAAGTGCCCAACAAAAAGCGCCAAACCGTAGGCATGCGCGAAGTGCTTATGGACGAGCGCTTCAAACGAGCCAAAATGGAGTTGCCCATTGCCTTAGGCAAAAACATCCAAAACGAGGTCTTCGTGGCTGACCTGACTAAGATGCCCCACCTGCTCATTGCCGGCGCCACAGGGCAAGGTAAGTCAGTGGGTATCAATGTCATCCTCAATTGCCTGCTGTACAAAAAGCACCCCTCCCAGGTCAAACTTGTCCTTATTGACCCAAAGAAGGTGGAGCTGTTCCCCTACGCGCGGCTAGAAAATCACTTTCTCGCCTTCCTTCCCGAGCAGCCCGAGCCCATCGTAACGGAAACGAGTAAAGTAGTGCACACGCTCAACTCCCTTATTATCGAAATGGAACGGCGCTACGACTTGCTGAAGGCTGCTGAGGTGCGCAATATTGCGGAGTATAATGACAAGTTTGTGGCCCGGCGTCTGGATCCGAAAAAAGGGCATCGGTTTTTGCCCTACATCGTGTTGGTCATTGATGAGTTTGCTGACCTGATTATGACCGCCGGCAAGGAAGTTGAACTGCCCATTGGACGGTTAGCTCAGCTGTCGCGTGCCGTGGGCATTCACCTCATCATCGCCACGCAGCGCCCCTCAGTCAACATCATCACCGGCGTTATCAAAGCCAACTTCCCAGCGCGACTGGCTTTCAAAGTCGTCTCTAAAGTGGACAGCCGTACCATCCTGGACGCTGGCGGTGCTGAACAACTCACCGGTAAGGGAGACATGCTGCTTTCCGTGGGTGGCGACATCATTCGCCTACAGTCAGCTTTTATTGACACACCAGAAGTGGAGCGAGTCATTGACTTCATTGCTACCCAGCAGGGCTTCCCGGAGCCGTTCTTTTTGCCCGAATTTCACCCCGAAGGCGAAGAGGGCAACGCCAAAGCGTTCAGCCTTTCGGAAATGGACGACATGCTGGAGGACGCCGCCCGATTGGTGGTGGAAACCCAACACGGCTCGACAAGCATGATCCAGCGCCGGCTCAAGCTAGGCTACAACCGCGCAGGTCGTATTATGGACCAATTGGAAGCCCTGGGCATCGTCGGGCCAGCCGACGGCTCCAAACCCCGCGAGGTCCTCTACTACGATGTGGCAGAGCTGGAGCGTTATCTAACCGAATTGCGCACGCGCCGAAACACCTAATCGTACCGCCATGCTGCGAGATATTCGAACCATAGCACTGGCTGACCTGGAAGTGCTGCTGCTGTCGTGGGACGAGCCGCGCTTTCGCGCCCGGCAGGTGTACGAGTGGCTGTGGGCCAAGAGCGTAACCGACTGGGAAGCCATGACCAACTTGCCCAAGGCCCTGCGCCAGCGCCTGAAAGAGACGTTTACCCTACACACCCTGCAACTCGACGTCGTGCAGCACAGCGCCGACGGCACCCTGAAAACGCGCTGGCTCACGCACGATGGGCACCGCATCGAAAGCGTTCTCATCCCCGTGCCAGAAGCAGAGCGCTACACCGTGTGCGTCAGCACACAAGTGGGCTGCAGCCTCACTTGTTCGTTTTGCGCCACCGGCCGCATGGGGCGCAAGCGCAACCTGACCGCCTATGAAATCTACGACCAGGTGGCCCTGCTTAATCGGCAATGCTCAGAGATCTTTGGCCACGCCATTACTAACGTCGTGTACATGGGTATGGGCGAGCCTTTGCTCAACTACGCCAGTACGCTGGAAAGTATCCAGCGTCTGACGGCCGCTCCGCCTCTGGGCATGGGTTTGGGCGCCCAGCGCATTACTGTGAGCACTGCCGGCATCGCCAAAATGATCCGACAACTGGCCGACGACGGCTTCCGTTCCAACTTAGCGCTGAGCCTACACGCTGCGGACGATACCAAGCGCAACACCATTATGCCCATCAACGAAAGCAATCGTTTGGAGGTGCTCATGCAGGCCTTAGAATATTTTTATGCCAAGACCCACAACCGCATCTCCTACGAATACATTGCCTTCGAGCGCTTCAACGATAGCCTCGAAGACGCGGCCAATCTCGTGCGCCTGTGTCGCCGTCGCTTTCCTGTTCGCGTCAACATTATTGAGTACAACCCCATTGATGGGGCGGCTTTTGAAAAGTCTAACGAAGCGCGCCTGAACGCCTTTGCAGCGTATTTGGCCAGCCGTGGCGTCACCGTTACCGTACGGCGTAGCCGCGGCAAGGACATTGACGCTGCTTGCGGGCAGTTGGCCAACAAATGAGGGAGCGCTCACGGGCGTGTCAGTGCGACGAGCCGCTGGTACAGGGCTTCTACGGTGCTGTCCACAGGGTGTTCGAGGCGCCCCCAAGCGATGCGCTGCGAGCGCTCGCCCTCCGTCCACTCAATGAAGTAGTACCGGTTGCCGGGATGTTCGAATGGCGGCCGGTCCAACAGCAACATGGCCTCCGCTTCCTGGAAGAGACGGCGGGCGGCGCGGCGAGAGTGCTGCTTCCACTCAAGCGTATCCGGCTGTAGGATGCGGGTTCGAAACAGCTGGCCATTCGGGAGGAGCGTCCACGTGGTCGTTTCTCCGACAACGCCGCCTCCGCTGCCAAAGCGCAGGTACTTGGACGGCAGGCGATCGAGGGTGTATTGGGGAGAACAGTACGCTACTGCCATGCTGAATATGGCTAGCAGCAAGAGGCGTTGGATGGTGTTCTGCATAGGGAATATGGTTGATAAGGAAACAAAAACAGCCTATTCCTTCGGCTATTCATAGGCGGAGGCAGAAGTGGCTGCAAGAGCAAAGGAACAGAAACCTACTACATTTGCCGCAAGCAGTAGTGCTATGTTTATTTAAAGAAATAGTCTATTTCAGCCCATGTCCCAGCTCATCTACGGTCATCATCCGGTAGTGGAGGCTATCAAAGCTGGCCAACCAGTGGAAAAAGTGTTCTTCCAGCAAGGGCTGCGCGGAGAGGTAGAGCGAGAAATACGCCTGCTGACGCGAGAGCACGGCATCCCGCTGCAAGTGGTGCCGCGGGAGAAGCTCAACCGGCTAGTGCGCGGGGCACACCAAGGCGTAGTAGCCTATTTGTCGGCAGTAGGGTACCGCTCGCTGGAAGAAGTATGGATGATTGCCGTAGCTTCGACGGCGCCGCCGCTGTTGGTCTTGCTGGATGGCATCACCGACGTGCGCAACTTTGGCGCCATTTGTCGCTCGGCGGAGTGTGCGGGTGCGCAGGCTGTGGTGGTACCCCAATCTGGCTCGGCGCCGGCCAATGAAGAGGCGATGAAAGCCTCCGCAGGTGCGCTGGCGCGCATTCCTCTTTGCCGCGTGCGCAGTCTTTACTCAGCCGTAGAATGGCTACAGGAACGCGACGTGCGCGTGGTAGCTACTGGTCTGGCGCCCAACGCCCAATGGGTGTTCGAAGTGGACTTAACTGGCCCGACAGCCTTGCTTTTTGGCGCAGAAGGCACAGGGGTGGCTCCTAAGTTGTTGCGCATGGCCGACGACATGGCGCGCATTCCACAAGCCTCTGACTTCGATTCGTACAACGTCAGCGTTGCGGCAGGCATTTGCTTGTACGAAGCACTGCGCCAGCGCCTTAGCCGCGGCAGTATACCATAGCTGGCGACCTCGGAAAAGCCTTTGGAAGGTAGCGCGACGATGCTCTAAACGCCATTCTTGTTTTAAGAGCCCGAAGGTGATGCCAACGAAACCTTGCGTGCAAACATGAAAACCCTACTCTTGACGCTCTGTTCCGTTGCCGGCCTGATTTCCTCGGCTGGCAGCCAAACACAACACTTCATTACTGGCTACTATCCCAGCTGGCGCATTGCGGAGCGCGACCAATTGGTCGGGCCTTCTACCTTGGCCTACTCTCAGTACGATATCGTCATTTTTGCTTTTCTCAACGTGGAGGCCGATGGCTCGCTGTCGCTCATCAAACCCGAACGTGATAAGCTGCTGCTGCTGGGGCCTTTGCGCCCTCATGCACCTGCCGACTACCTGCGTTCCACCGATTTAGGCAACGCTGCTTACCACCAGCCGGGGCAACGCTTCGCCGACTATGCTCATCGACAACGCACGCGTTTTTCCGTCTCGGTCGGCGGCTGGGCTCACTCTACTCATTTTTCTGGTGTGGCAGCCGACCCGGCCAAGCGCGCCCGCTTCGCTGCTCAGTGCGCTCGGGTTATTGCCCTGTACCATCTCGACGGCATTGACATAGATTGGGAATACCCCGGTGACCTTACGCGCAACGGCGGCCCAGTCGACCGCGACAACTTCACTGCCCTGCTGCGCGATGTACGATATACCCTTGACACGCTGCATCAACGGCTTCGGCGTGACCTGATGCTGACTATTGCCTGCGGAGCAGCACCCAAGCACCTAACTGCTATTGATTGGCCTAAGGTGCACCGCTTGGTGAACGCCATTCACCTCATGAGCTATTCGTTTTATGGTCAGTGGGACGCTGTTTCAAATCACAACGCGCCGCTGTTCCCGTCGGCCAACGCCACCCAACCGGGCTACAGCTGCGCAGAAGCCGTGCAATCGCTCCTCACCTATGGCGTACCTCCGGCTAAAGTCAACTTGGGGGTAGCCTTGTACGGGCGCTCTTACTTGACTTTGGGTACGCCCGGGCTTCATGTGCAAACTACCGGCCAACCCGACAGCGAGCGCTTTGCCCGCAACGGCACCACTCCGCTCTACTACGAAATTGCACGCCACCTCCGCAATGGCACCTATGCATACTATTGGGACGACACCGCCCAGGTGCCCTATCTCCTCAGCAACGCGCCTCCCTCTTCATTTGTCTCCTTCGACGACGAGCGCTCGCTTGCCCTGAAAGCCCACTACGCTCGCCTGCGACGGCTCCGCGGGGTAGCCATTTGGGACATCACTGGCGAATATCTGCCAGCCATTGTGGGCGGGTCTACGGTTGCCACACCGCTGACACAGGCCATTCGGCGCGTCCTCTCAGGACAAGAGCCAACGCCCATCTCCCTCACTCAGCCGCGCCTTTGCGTATTTCCTACCACCACCCACAGCGGTTTTGTGCACCTGTTCGTCCACGCCCTAACCCCTGGCCGCACCGAGGTATTCGTCCTGGACACCCAAGGCCGCGCCTTACACGCAGTGGCGTTTACCACTAGCGGCCACACCCTCGACATGCGCGCTTTGCCAGCAGGCACCTATCGCATCCGGGCACGCTTTGGGCAAGCAACGGCTGTAGACGTGCCTGTGGTGAAGAGATAGCTGTGCTTTAAAAGACCACAGAAACGCAGAGCCTCCCTGCGATGGGGGCTACGACTCTCCGCCTCGGCTTCGCTACCCCAACCTGGCAAGGAAGTTTTTGTGCAGGTTGTTGCTTGTGCCACAGCAATACGCTTACCTTTGTGGCCTAAAATCATTGGCGCGGTAGCTCAGCTGGTCAGAGCGCATGATTCATAATCATGAGGTCGGGAGTTCAAGCCTCCCCCGCGCTACTAAACAACCCCAGCACGCTCGAGCGGCGCTGGGGTTGTTTATTTTTTGAACCGAACAGTGTCGGCTTCTGGCCCAGATGAGATAGCACGCAGTTGGCCCTCAGAGGAAGCGATACTGACCGCTACAACACAGTCGCCAGTAACATTTGTTACAGTACGGAGCATATCGAGAAGGCGGTCAACGCCAAGGATGAGGGCAATACCGGCACTAGGCACGTGGATGATTTCGAGTATAATGATGAGCATAACGACGCCCGCACCAGGCACCGCAGCCGTACCAATGGAGGCCATTACAGCCAACAAGAGCACACTCAACTGGTCTGCCACGCTGAGGTTCATCCCCAAAGTCTGAGCGATAAAGACCGCCGCCACACCTTGGTAAAGGGCCGTGCCGTCCATGTTGACGGTAGCACCCAACGGCAAAACGAAAGAGGAAACCTCTTCAGAAACGCCAAGTTTTTCCTCACAGCACTCCATCGTCACGGGCAAGGTGGCCCCACTGCTGCTGGTAGAAAAGGCCACCAACTGGGCCTTGCTTATACCGCCAAGAAAGTGAGCGAACGACATTTTGGAGTACATTCGCAACAACAAGCGATACACACCGAAGGTGTGAAGGGCTAGTCCACCAACAACGGTAAGGCAGTACACCAGGAGCCCTTGGAGCAGACCGACGAGGCGATTTAGGTCACCTCCGGAGGCGATGGCAATAGTGTTGGCCATCAGGGCAAAGACACCCAAAGGCGCCATGAGCATGATGATGTCCACCAGACGGATGCTCACGTGGCTGAGGCTTTGGAAAAAGTCGAGCAGGGGCCGCGCGCGCTTTTCAGGTACCTGCAGTAGGCCGATGCCAAAGAAGATGGCAAAGAAGACGATCTGGAGCATGTTGCGGTTGTCGGCAGCGGCATTGAAGATGTTGGCCGGCACCATGTCCATAAGAATTCGGAGCGGCCCGCCTTTTTCTACTTCTTCTACCTTTTGGCGGCTGGCTTCTACATTGCTGCCGTAAGCAGCCATTAAGTCGTCGCGCATTTCGGAGGGTAAGAACTTGCCTGGTTGGACCAAATTGGCCATTATCAGACCAATAGCGATAGCCACAGCAGTAGTAGCCACATAAATAACGAGTGTTTTACCTCCTATACGCCCTAATTTACTGACATCGGACAGCGACGCCACTCCGCTAACGAGCGAGCCAAGAACCAGGGGCACGGCAACAAGTTTGAGGGCGTTAAGGAAGATGGCGCCAAAGGGTTCTACCCAGTTCTTGACGAATGCCGTCCACTGGTTAGCGGCAGCGGCAATGCCAAAGAGAAGCCCTAAAACAAGGCCAATGATGATTTGCCAGTGAATTTTCCGATACCAAGGCATACAGGTTGTGGCAGGCAGCGTTTTTGGCAGACGGCGTACAGCGTCCCGCGCCCCTGCGCACAAAAGTAGGAGCACTTGACATACTGCGTAGCCTGAACTCCCTACTAACGCTCTGACCCGCCAAGGAGCGAGGGCTCGCTCTGGCGTTCCTTAATTTGGGCAAAGGCCGCCAACCCACATTCCAGGAAGTTGCGGTACTCCTCTACATCCGGAGTGTAGCCGCGCGGCTGATTGAGGAGGGTCT
>JBEQAD010000093.1:0-10872 GCA_041640515.1 Saprospiraceae bacterium
CGTGTACGTACTCAATGACTGGGTAGACGCACCACAAGACCGCAATCACCCTGATAAGCGACATCGGCCTATAGCCCGGGGAGTAGTTCAGCGACGCGAGGCGCTGCTGTTGCTTTTTGGCGCTCTTGCCATTGGTTTTGTGTTGGCGAGTTTTTTAGGTCCGGTTGTGCTGCTATTAGGCGCTCTTTACACCGGCATTAATGTGCTCTATACCTTTGTGCTCAAACACATCGCTATCGTAGACATCAGCCTTATTGGCATGGGCTTTCTGTTGCGCGTACTGGCAGGTGGAGCGGCTACGAATGTTGAAGTGTCGCATTGGCTGACGGTGATGACCTTCCTGCTTGCACTTATTTTAGGCTTAGCCAAGCGCCGCGGCGAGTACGTCGTTGCGGTGCGTGGCCACCGTTTTCGGCGGGCGTTAGAGGGCTACAACTTGCCTTTTTTAGACGCTGCCATGATTATGTGCTCGACGGTAGCTATTGTGGCATATCTGATGTATTGTTTCTCTCCAGAGGTTACAGAACGCATTGGCAGCCAGCGTATTTATTACACTGCCTTTTTCGTTATCACGGGCATTTTGCGCTATCTCCAACTGGCCTTGGTCTTTGGCCGAACGGAGTCTCCTACGCGTGCCTTGTTGCGCGACGCTTTTCTGCAGGTTACGCTGCTGGGCTGGATAGGAGCATTCATTTGGCTGCTCTATCTCCATTGACGCTAAACTGCGGCTCGGAGTGAGGTTTCTCCGCTAATCGCAAGGCAACTATATTTGGCACAGAAAGATCGCCGGTTATGAAACAGCAAATCAGGGTCCTCGTTGCTGAGGGAAAGATGAAAGAGGCGTTAGAACTGCTGGCCAAGGCCAAGCCTGATCCTGCAACGCAGCTGTTATCGCAATATCACAGAGCCAATGACCAATATTTTCAAGGGCTGATTGACTACCGCGAGCATGCCCGGGAGATGGCGCGCATTTCCCGGGCAGTGGTGGAGTTTGCTCCTGAGGACACTCCTGATACTGCGTCGCATTTTTCTTATAACGATGAGGAACGGCCAACCTTAGGGCCAACGGTCTTCATTTCGTATAACCACGCCGACACAGAGACGGCTCGGCGAGTGCGTGACTTTCTATTGCAAAACGGTGTGCGGGTGATTTTGGACGAAGACAACATGCCTGCCGGGAAGAGTGTCATGGAGTTCATCCAGGAGTCGGTGCGCGCATGCGATGCGATGGTTTCCATCGTATCAGAACGAAGCCTCAAGTCCGGTTGGGTAGGTCAGGAAAGCATAGCAGCGATGTACGCTATCTGGTTGGCCGACAAGAAGCTTATCCCCGTGCGCTTAGATAGCGCCGCCTTCGACATTGATTTTCAGATTGCAGCGCAAGAGGCCCTCCAGCAGCGGCTCCAGGAACTGGACAACAAGATTGAGCGGCTAAAAGCCTTGGGAGGGGATACGCGCGCTTTTGACGATGATCGCGATAGGCTGTTCGAATTGAAGAATAATTTGGGTAAAATTATTCAACAGTTGAAGAGCGTGTTAGTACTGGATATTTCGGGCGGGCAATTTGAGCCAAGCATGCGGCGGGTGTTGGAAAGCATTCAGCGCAAACCCTCTTAAGCTGAGGGTAGTCAGAGCCGCGGCCCGAAGATCAGGCTGCCAATGCGCACCATGGTGCTGCCTTCCTCTACAGCAATGGCCCAATCCGACGACATCCCCATGGAGATTTCCCGAAAGTGCGGCGCTTGAGCGAAGTAGGTGCTGCGCAGGCGTTCAAAGATGCGACGCAAGTGACGAAACTCTGCGCGTACTTGTTCAGTACGGTCAGTAAAGGTGGCCATGCCCATGACGCCACACAGGCGCGCGTACTGCATGGCTTGGTAAGAAGCACTTTGCAAAAGAGCGTCGGCTTCGGGCTCACTTAGGCCGAATTTGGTCTCCTCTTGAGCAATGTGGAATTGAAGCAGGCAATTTACGGGGCGTCCAATACGGGTGGCGTGTTTTTCGATTTCCTCCAAAAGCCGCAAACTGTCTACAGAATGAATCATGTGAATAAACGGGGTGATAAAACGCACCTTGTTTGTTTGCAGATGGCCAATGAGGTGCCAGCGAATGTCTTCAGGCAGTTGAGGGGCTTTGGCTAAAAGTTCTTGCACACGGTTTTCGCCAAAGTCGCGCTGGCCACGGCGATACAGTTCTAAGATGCGTTCTGGCGGATGAGTCTTCGATACGGCTACCAACGCAACACCTCGGTTTTGGAGATTTTTTAACAGTTCCTCGTACATGTTAGACGGCTATTTTTGGTCAATCAAAATTAGGGGTGTCCTACCTTCGCGCATGACACGACTTCCGAACAATCTTCCATAATCAAACTATTGCTACCTCCCGCATGGACAAAGAACCCAAAACATTTCTCATGCTTAGAACCTTTATCTCCGCCTCTTTATGGCTTAGCTGCCTGATATTCACTCATCATTTGGTGGCTCAGCCCTGTCCCTCGCTCAATAAGAACGCCACGTTCACCTCCAACAGTTGTCGCCCAGGGTTAACGCCGTGCACCTTGTGTCCAGGCGACCAGTTTACGTTGCGCGCAACGGGTACGGGCTTGCGGCCTGGGGTGTGCGTCAATTGGTACTATGGTACGACTCCCAACTTTAACCCTTATCAGGGCGAAGGTACGCTATTGGGCTGCTCTAAGGTGCGCAGCACACCGCCCAACTCATGCAATAGCTGCCCCAGGACATTAGCCTTGTTCGTGAATGCCTGTGGCACGGAGCAAAACAACGAAATGATGGCAATATGGTCGGGTAGCGGTTTCTCCGTGGACGACGCTACGCTAACGTTTCCGAATAACAGCGGGGGCGATGCCGACGTTGGCGTGGGTTGTTCGTGGCAGGTGCCCAGTGCTAACGCTATTTCGAGCATTCAGTCCATCTGTTCTAACGCTATTGTGATTGGCGTTGGCCCCGGAGAGACGGTGCCGCCAGGCGTGCCCGTGATTGTGTTTACCAGCGCAGCTTACGACTACAACTACAATTTCGGCAGCTTGTGTCCGCTGTCGCCGGTGATTTACGTGATGCAAAACGGTTGTACGCGCAGCGGTGAGGCGTTTCCAAACACGGGCGGCGCTCAGACGGTCACATTTGGGCTAAATTGCGGCTGCTCTTGGAGTACCACCTACAACACAGCCCAATTGGTAGGGGGCGATGGTGCGTTCGTGACGGATGGTGGTTTTCCTACCTTTTATGGCAATGCCGGCTGCGGCTTCCCAAGCCTGCCTGGGGGCGGAGGTGGGGGCGGAGGCAGCTCACCTATAGAAATACCACCCTATACAGCCACTGTAACGGAAGACATGTGCAACAAGGGCCCGTTTTGGGTCGTGGGCATTGTGGAGCCGCTGCCACCGGGGTGCAATCAGACTTTTACTAACTACATGGCATTTGATGTCATATGCCCAAAACCTAACTTGGGCACTGCCGACGTTTGCCAAAATGGCGGGCCTTTTGACCTAACGAAACTTCAAGACCCTGCCGTGCCCAACGGTACGTGGTCAGGGCCAGGGGTGAGTGGTCTCTTCTTCAATCCGCTGGGTCTGTTGGGACCTCAGCTGTTGACTTTCACTACGGCAGTATGCAACTTGCCTAATCAAACCACAGTAACCGTGCACACTCCGCCGCAAGTGAGCATTGGTCCTATTCCAACGGTGTGTCCGGGCAAGTCGGTGCGGCTGACAGTCACCTTCCAGGGCCAGGCGCCTTGGTCGTTTAATCTGCTGGCCAACGGTAATCCTTTGGGGTCGTTCATTGCGAGCGAATCCCCGTGGATTCACCCTATTTTTCCCACATCCACAACAACCTACACCATCCAAGGCCTGGAGGATGCTTTTTGCAAAGGGCCGAATGCCAGTGCTTTAGCCGTAGTCACGGGCGCTCCCTCCTGTACGCTGACGCTGGTAGGGCCGGACACTATCTGCGCTGGGCAGCGCGACACGCTCCAGGTACAGTTTTCTACGAGCAACCCACCCTATTCTTTTGTTTACTCTATCAATGGTGTTAATCAGCCGCCTATTTTTACCAATAACAACCCGCATCGTTTTTTAACTCCACCGCTGCCTGCTGGGCGGCACATTATCCAGCTGGAAAGCGTCACGGCGGATAGCTGCATTGGGGTGCCCAGCGGACGCGACACCATTTTTGCGCGCTCAGCGCCTAAGGCTACTTTTCTACAGGATACCCTCACTCTGTGTGCAGGCCAGACGGACACTCTGCGCATCAAGTTGACAGGCTTGCCACCCTTTCGGCTGCAGTATTCGGTGCGAACCGACACCATGAAAGCGGACACGGTGCCGCTACTTGCCACGAGCGATACGCTACTGCGCATTCCCATCACCCCGCCCCTGGGCACGACGATTTACCGAATCTTTTTCTTGGCTGATAGCTTGTGCGACGCCCTCAGTGGCGACACGTTAGTGGCTTTAGTGGGCACTCCGCCCACGGCCACCCTGACAGGCGGAGCCACGCTGTGCAGCGGCGACTCCACTAACCTCACGTTTACTTTTACAGGCTCACCGCCGTTTGTGTTTACTTACGCAGCCAATGGCGTACCGCAACCACCCGATACGGCGCTCTCCAGTCCGAAGGTGCTCAGGGTGTCTCCATCTGATACCACTCTCTATACCCTTCTGAGCGTTAGCTCAAACGGCTGTAACGGTTCCGTCGCGGGCACAGCTCAGGTAAATGTGCTACCGCCCTTATCTGCTGAAATTTCAGGGGGAGGCCAGATTTGTCAGGACGGAGCGGGCACTACTATCTCTATTTCTTTTACTGGCACAGGCCCTTATACGGTCGTGTATCAGGCTAACGCCAACGTGCAGCCAGCCATTACTACTAACGATAATCCTCTGATTATTCCAGTAAAACCGTCCTCAGGTACGTTTTATCAATTAGTGAGCGTCAGCAATGCATCTGCTTGCACGGGCACTGTTTCGGGTGTGGCGGTCGTAGCTGTGTTCACGCCCTCCACAGCAGAATTGCAAGGCGATATTACCGTGTGCGAAAATGCGGATACCTTCTTGGTAGTGGACTTTACCGGTAGCGGACCTTTTCTCTTGGAATACGCCATTGACGGGGTAGTACAACCAATAGTGGAAACCTTCGATGATCCTTATTTTATTCCAGTAAAAGTGGATAAAACGACGGTATATGAGCTTATCGGTGTGGAATCACCAGGATGTGTAGGGTCGGTTATGGGCGCGGCCACTGTCTTTGTGAACTATCCTCCGCATATCGAAAACCTGTTTATCCTTTGCAACCTCGTTGATCAGACCTATACGGTGGAGTTCGATGCCTTGGGCACGCCGCCATTTTCTGTAACAGGCGTAGGTGGTTCTTTTACGGGTAACCACTTTACCAGCGTACCCATACCGCTCAATGATCCTTACAACATACTGCTTAGCGATGATAACAACTGCACGCCGCTTTCTATTCAGGGCCTGTCGCAGTGTTTTTGCCTAACGGATGCGGGCAAACTGGACACCACACCGCTTACGGGCTGTGTGGGCGACACGTTGTTTGGTCTATTCTTGGGTTTGGAAGAGCTGGAAGTGGAAGACACACTTGTTTTTGTGTTACACACCAGCCCGACAGACACACTAGGAACCATCTTAGCAGCGTCAGATCAGCCGGTATTTGTTTTTAACCCCAACACTATGGCGGTGAATACCACATATTACCTCTCACCTGTGGCAGGTAATAAGGGTGGGCCATTGGGCGTCAACCTGAGCGACCCATGCCTGTCGGTGAAGGCAGGAACACCGGTCAGCTGGCGAACGAAGCCCACCGCAGCTATGTCGGGTAATTTTGACCTGTGCGTCGGGGGCACGGCGCTTATTCCTGTTAATTTGACCGGTACACCGCCGTTCAATCTGACCTACACGCTCAATGGCCAGCCGCAAACGGCCACGGCCACACAAACGTCTTTCACTATTAGCGCTACGCTGCAAGAAAATGCGACGTTCCAGCTGGTATCCGTTTCGGGAGCGGACTGCCCGGGTACCGTCTCCGGCTCGGCTACGGCCACGGTGCACCCTCCAGTACAATTGAGCGACGTGACCGTAACTTGCGCACCTGATAACCTTACCTTCGTCTTGGAGATTGACGTCGTCGAGGGCGATAGGCCTTTTGTATCGTTTACAGGGCTGTTAGGAGGAACATATAATCCCGTTACGGGCCGGTACACGAGCGACCCCACGCCTCCTCCAGTGGACTATCTCATCATAGCGCGCGACCGCTGGCAGTGTGGGTCCGATACAGTGAGCGGACAGGCCACTTGCCCTTGTGTGACCGATGCTGGCTTAATGAGCCAACCATTCCTCAACCTCTGCCCAGGCGAAATAGCGATAGTGCCGCCAACGGCTGGCGCTGTGCTGGGGCCTATTGACACGCTACTCTATGCTTTGGTAACTACGACCTCGCCGACCACTTGGACCTTACTGCAGTTAAGCAATACACCTGCCTTTGCTTTCGATCCGGTGACCATGTCGGCAGGGACAACATACTACATCTTTGCGTTGGCGGGCATTTACAACCCTGCTACGGGTATTGACTTAAATCATCCGTGTGCTTCTATTGCCGTAGGGCCAACGGTTATCTGGCAGCCTCAACCTACGGCCATCCTGGGTGTGGATGCTAACCTATGTGCAGGAGACTCGACAACCCTCCAGTTTAGATTTACAGGAAACCCGCCCTTCACGGCTACTTACCAAATTAACGGCGATAATCAGCCTTCTATCAACACCTCCAATCCAGTGTTTGATCTGGTAGTCAAGCCAAATGTCACGAGTACTTACACGCTCATCAGTGCCACGGGCAATGGCTGCTCAGCCAATGTAAGCGGCAGTGCTACCGTTACTGTTAATCCGGTGCCAGTAATTCAAAACTTGACCACTGCATGCGATCCAGCAACGCTCACCTACACGGTTAGCTTTCTGCTCCAGTCAACAGCGGTCAGGTATTCAACCTCGTAGTTTCCTCGCCACAGGGCTGTACAACCACCGCTACTGGCTCTACCACGTGTAGCTGCATCACCAACGCTGGCATTATTCCTACGGCTGCGCTCAACGTATGTCTGCCTGACTCAGCGCGCGTGGCCAGTGCCGTGAATACCGTGCTAGCGCCAGGAGAAATACTGCAGTACATTCTCTACCAGAACCCGGCAACGCTGCCAGCAGGCATCCTTGCAGTGAGCAATACTCCAGTGTTTAGCTTCCAGCCAAACATGCAAGTAGGCACCACATACTATATCTCGACGGTGGCAGGTTTGCCTTCGAATGTGGGCACGGTAGACCCTCTCAGCCCATGTCTGTCGATATCGCCGCCCGTACCGGTGGTGTTCCACAACCGGCCAACAGCCACGCTCGCTGGCGATACGACCGTTTGCGTCAATAGCAACGCTCTCTTCCAGGTGCGCTTTACGGGTGAAGCGCCTTTCCAATTCGTGTACAGCATAAATGGCGTACAGCAAACGGCTGTATCCTCGCCCCAAAACGCATTTACCATCTCCAGCAATAACATCCAACAACCCCAGCTCTTCGAGCTCGTTTCCGTGCAAGACAAGTTTTGCACGGGCACGGTAAGCGGCTCCTATCGCGTTAGCATTCAGGAGGGCCCTACGGCATCCATCAGCCCAATAAGCAGTGCCCTATGTTTGGGCGACAGTGTCACGCTGACACTTACGCTGACGGGTGGTACGGCGTACAGCGTTACCTTAACGGGTGGAGCGGCTCCCATTCAACTAGTCAACATCCAGAGCGGAGCAACCGTGCGCGTTAGCCCTGCGACGACGACCACCTACACCATTGGGACATTAGTGGCTCAGGGCAACCTGTGTGCTCAGACCATCGGGCCAGGTGCGACGGTAACGGTATCGCCACCGATATCACTGACGGCCAAACTATCGGATTATGGTAATGGGCACAACATCAGCTGCTCAGGCGAAGCAGATGGTTCCATCTCGCTTCAGGTTAGTGGCGGCACACCACCCATATCGGTGCAGTGGGACAACGGTACTTCTGGAACAGAGCTGCGCAACGCAGGCCCAGGTCAATACAGGGTGGTGCTGCGCGATAGCTTAGGGTGTACTTACCGAGACAGCTTCACCCTGACGGAGCCGCCGCGCACGGAAATTATCATTGCCACAACACCTCCGCGCTGCTTTGGTGAGCGTAACGGACGCCTCTCGATAACGAACATTCAAGGTGGGCTAGGGCCCTATGCCATAGGACTTAATGGAGCGCCTCCGCAGGTGGTGACGGTACTGCCTGCGTTATTTCAGGGCCTGTCTGCAGGTAATTACACGGTCTTGGTGGTTGATGCCAACGGCTGCGACAGTGAGCAGAGCATCCTGTTAGCTGACCCACCGCAGCTGGTCGTGGCGCTTGGCCCCGATACAACCATTTATCTGGGAGATAGCGTGCGCTTAGAAGCACTCACTGCAGGCCTCCCCTTAGATACGTTCTTCTGGACGCCAGCCTTAGGCCTCAGCACGCCAACCAGTATGATAACCACAGTCACTCCTCCTCGCACGACGAAATACCTCATTCAGGTACGCGATACCGCGGGCTGCACCGCACAAGACGATATTATTATCAGCGTCATTCGCGAACCGCGCGTTTACATTCCCAACATTTTCCAGCCGGGGGCCAGCGCTAATGGCACCTTCTTCGTTTCGACAGGACCAGAGATTGTCAACCTCCGCTTCATGCGCATTTATGACCGCTGGGGGGAATGCGTATTTGAAAAACTCAACGTCCAACCCAACAACCCTGCGGAAGGATGGGACGGTCGCTGGCGCGGGCAAAATGCACCGCCAGGCGTTTACGTGTATGTTATCGAACTGCAATACGTGGACGGAACAACGGAGCTCAGGGCGGGCGACTTGACTATCACGCGCTGAGGGCGCTCTGCGAGGCAGTGTAACAAAATGGCGGAGGCCGTAGCTCCAAAGGGGCTAGAGCCTCCGTCATTTTTGAAGGGACAAAATGAGATGCTGCCATTTTGTCATTTTCTCCTCTTGTAATGGCTTATCTTTGCCCTCCAAAAAGGCAACCCAACAGCATGATGCACGAAGAACACAACCTTGAGCAAGGAATAAAGACCATAGACGAGGCACGCCAAGGCAGCGTCTTGTACCGAGAGAGCTGGGCAGAAAACGCGGCACCCGGTGCCCGGCGTTTTTATATTGAGAGCTACGGTTGCCAAATGAACTTTAGCGATTCAGAGATCGTGGCAGCCATCTTGCGGGAAGTAGGCTACGTACCCACGCGCCATATGGAAGAGAGTGACCTAATCCTCATCAACACCTGCTCTATTCGTGAGAAAGCCGAAGAGACCGTACGCAAGCGTTTGCGTGTGTTCGAAACCGTCAAGAGGCGGCGTCCAGGGACACTGGTTGGCGTGTTAGGTTGCATGGCGGAACGCCTCAAGAAGCGCTTCTTGGAAGAAGAAAAACTGGTGGATATCGTCGTTGGCCCCGATGCCTATCGGGATTTGCCCAACCTCATCGGTGGTGCAGAGAGCGGCCAGCGGATGGTCAATGTGCTGCTCAGCCGGGAGGAGACTTACGCGGACATCAACCCAGTACGACTGGACAGCAACGGCGTGACAGCCTTCATTTCTATCATGCGCGGCTGCGACAACATGTGCTCGTTTTGCGTGGTGCCTTTCACTCGTGGCCGTGAGCGCTCGCGTGACCCATTTAGCATTGTCGCTGAAGCGCAGGACTTGTTCGAGCGAGGTTTCCGCGAGGTAACGCTGTTAGGGCAAAACGTGGACTCCTATCGCTGGCAAAACCCAGAAACGGGCGAGATATTCCATTTCGCCCATTTGTTGGCAATGGTGGCGCAAATCCATCAGCGACTGCGTGTGCGCTTCAGCACGAGCCATCCGAAAGACATGACCGACGAAGTATTGCTCACTATGGCCCGCTACGACAATATTTGCAAGTACATCCACCTGCCTGTACAGTCGGGCAATAGCCGCATTTTGGCTTTGATGAACCGCACTTATGACCGCCTGTGGTACGAGGAGCGCATCCGGGCTATTCGCCGCATCCTTCCAGACGCTGCAGTGTCGAGCGACATCATTGCCGGCTTCTGCTCCGAGACCGAGGAAGAACACCGGGACACGCTCAGCATCATGGAGTGGGCCAATTTTTCGATGTCCTACATGTTTGCATATTCGGAGCGCCCTGGCACGTTGGCAGCTCGAAAATACAAAGACGATGTACCTGAAGAGGTCAAGAAGCGCCGCCTCAATGAGATTATCCGCCTGCAAACAGCCATCAGCCTGCGCCATAACCAGGCCGATATCGGCAAAACCTTTGAAGTACTGATCGAAGGAGACTCTCGGCGCTCAGACCGCGACTTTTGTGGCCGCAACAGTCAAAACAAAATGGTTGTTTTTCCTAAAAAACACGGCCTTAAACCCGGCGATTATGTTCACGTGCGCATCCACGATGCTACCAGTGCAACCCTACTGGGTGAAATCGTCTAAAAAACCACTAAGCGCGCATAGCCATGACCTCTTTGCAAGCCATAAAGGTTCGCTTTGGCATTATTGGAACCTCTCCGCTGCTCGACGCTGCGCTCCAAACAGCCGTCCGCGTAGCTCCTACTGACCTTACAGTGCTCATTACTGGCGAGAGTGGTGTAGGTAAGGAGGTTTTCTCCAAAATTATACACGCCCTATCGACTCGCAAGCACAATGAGTTTATCGCCGTCAACTGCGGCGCTATCCCTGAAGGCACCATCAATTCCGAACTTTTTGGCCATGAAAAAGGAGCCTTCACGGGAGCCATCAACGAGCGCTAAGGCTACTT
>JBEQAD010000094.1:0-10522 GCA_041640515.1 Saprospiraceae bacterium
ATATCCTTGGAGCCAAGTTCATGGAAAACTGCCTTCCAATACGTTACCGATACCTCCAGCCGCTATCATACCCATATCGGCCAAGAATCAGATGAACATCGAATACTTAAAGGAAGCGCTGCTAGAGGTGGCGGTAGGCAAAGGTGTACAATTGGAAAATACTGTTGTTGTCAATGCACGCCACTACGAGGCCTTGCACCGAGCCGATCAGGCGCTGGCTGACGTGCAGCAAGGGCTGACGCAGAAGGTGAGCAGCGAATGGATAGCCGAAGACATCCGTCGAGCCCTAGCCTGTCTGGGTGAAATTACCGGCGAAGTAGGAGTAGAAGATATTCTGGGCAACATCTTTGCGCGGTTTTGCATTGGTAAATAGGAGCGCTTACCCTCACGGGCATTGCTCAAGGAGCTGGCGTACTTCATCAAGCCTGTAGGGTGGCAAGTTATTATTCCAATTGGTGTGGATGTAGTTGAGGATGTTAGTAATCTGAATGTCAGAGAGCGATGATATGCCCGCCATGGCTTCTGTGTATACCGTACCATTGACCACAATAGTATCCCTCAGACCATGGCGTACGATGCAAGGCAATTGCTGCCGATGAGTCGCCAAGTAGTCTGATTTGGCCAGAGGTGGAATGAGTGCGCCCAGTCCTTCGCCATTTTCCATGTGGCAATTGGCACAGTGTACACGATATAAACTCGCGCCCTCCATACGCCCTGGCGTTTGTTCGCACTGGGCCAATCCTATACCGGCTAATAGCAAACCCGCCCACCATGCTGTCTTTCTAAGAGCTTGAAAAGTCGGCTGTCCCATTTTCTTCCGAAAAAACTGCATGGCTGCTAAACGCCAGAAAAAAACGCGAGGTTCAATTCGGAGTGTTTTCCCAATTGAACCTCGTCGTCGTGAGCTTCAGCGCACTTAGCGCACAATGGTTACATCGCCAGAGTACATCTCGATGACGCCATCGATGAATTCTACCTCCATCATCCAGGCGAATACTCCCGGGGTGAGGGCTTGGCCGCGGAACGTGCCATCCCAGCCCAGTTCGGGATTGTTTGGCTGGAAGTTATCCAGGCGGAAGATCGCTTCGCCCCAACGCCCAAAGACCTGAAGCGTGCGGATATTTTTGACAGTGTTGGGTTTAGCCGAAATGTAGAAAATCCTATTGGCTCCGTCGCTACCCGGTGCGAAAGCATTAGGCACATAGAGATAACGGCGCCTATCCACGAAGACGGTTATTTTATCAGAATCTGCGCAGCCTTGGTTGGTTACCACGGTCACAGAATAGGTGGTTGTTACGATAGGTGCTATATTTAGCGAGAAGCAGCGGACGCAGTCAGTCGTGTCTAAAGGTGGCCCCCAGGTGATGGATTGGATGCTGTCTAACGGAACGTTGACAACAATTTCCAGCTTTGTAGAGTCGCCTTGAGCAATCGTCTTGTTACCGCCCAGGCTCACTTCGAGCGGAGGAGGCGAGTGGATGACGATGACCTCAGCAATCTCGCAGCCGCTGGCATCTATGGCGCGCACTGTGAACGAACCCGCGCTTAGGCCAGTGAAGGTGGCGTTACTCTGGTACACGCCATTGTTGAGGGCGTAGCGGTAAGGAGGTACGCCGCCACTTACCTGGGCGGTAATCCTCCCATCACGGCGCCCAAAGCAGCTGATGTCCGCGACGATAAAGGCCAAGGTTAAGGGTGAAGGTTCTGTCAGGGTCACAGACGCAGTGGCCGTGCAGTTGTTGGCATCGGTGACGGTTACCGTGTAGGTGCCGGCGCTTAGGTTTTTAGCTTCATTACCTGCGGCACCGGATGACCAGGCGAAGGTATACGGTGGTCTGCCGGCAGTAGCGCTGGCTTTGACGCTGCCATCCGCCGCCCCTGGGCAGCTAACGCCAAAGCCGCCGTAGTCGAGGGTCGTCAGGCCGCTAATGGCTGGAGGTAGCAGCTGAACGATAGTTGCTTGCAGTGTAGTCGCATAGCCTGTAGAGGCCGTAACAACGACGGTGTAGGAGCCAGCGGGCAGGTCACTGATCACCTGCGGAGTATTGAGGGTGTTGATGCTACCTGTTCTGACGATCTGGTTATTTTGCCGCACCTCGTAAGTAAACGGCGGGATACCCAACGTAGCCCTGATGGTAAGCGTTCCCGTTGTTTGATCACACGGGATCTCGGAGCCGGTCACGCTGGCCTCGGCACTGCAGAAATCGGGCGGCGACAGAGAAGTGGTGGTGAACACCGTACTATCGCAGCCAAAGCGATTGGTCAGCACTACACGCTGAACACCTACTTGGCTAGGATCACAGGTGGTTGCCGTTAGGTAAGTAGTATCGCGCGGCAGTAGGGTGACCGTAGTTGTTACGGTGCTGTCGCAGCCGTACTGGTTGGTCAGTTTTTTCACAAAAACGCCCGCTTCCGCCGGGTTGCAAGTCGTAGCCGTTAGGTTAGTAGTGTTGCTGGGCAGTAGCGTTACGGTGGTGATGACCGTGCTATCGCAGCCTTGGGCTGTCTTAAGCGTCTGGCTGAAGACACCTGCCTGGTTGGGGTCGCAGGTCGTAGCTATTAGGTTAGTGGGCGGCAGAGGCACAAAGGAGACGGTAATGGTGACTAAGCTATCGCAGCCGTACTGGTTGAGATAGCCCTCGTAGAAAACGCCCGCCTGAGCAGGGTTACAAGTTGTGCGGTCAATGAAAGTAGCACTACTGGGTAACACCGTTACCGTTGTGATGACGGTACTATCACAGCCTTGAGCGGTTTTCAGAGTTTTAGTGAAAACACCTGCTTGCGCAGAATCACACGTGGTGGCAGACACCTCAGTGACGGGCAGCGTGAAGAAGGTGACCGTCGTGATGACTATACTGTCGCAGCCAAAGCGATTGGTTAAATCTTGAACAAACACGCCCACGTTAGCCGGATTACAGCTTTGCGCTGAGAGGTTAACTGTGTCGCTAGGCAGCAGCATTACCGTGGTAATAATGGTACTATCGCATCCTTGGGCGGTTAGAAGTGTTCTCGAGAAAACACCTGCTGCTGCCGGGTCGCAGGTTGTGGCTGTCAGTTGGGTAGGAGGAAGGGGCACGAAGGTTACTGTAGTAGTCACTATACTATCGCATCCGTATTGATTGGTTAGATTCTGTACAAAAACCCCTGCCTCGGCTGGGTTACAAGTCGTTGCTGTCAGGTTAGTGGTGTTGCTAGGCAACAGGCTGACGGTAGTGGTGACAATACTGTCGCATCCGTACTGGTTGGTCAGGTTTTGCACGAAAACGCCGACTTCAGCTGGGTTACACGTAGTAGTCTGCAGGTCTATCTGATGAGAAGGCAAGAGGGTTACGGTAGTTACTACGGTACTATCGCAGCCTTGTAGCGTTGTATAGGTTTGTGTAAATACGCCTGCCTCGGCTGGGTTACAAGTGGTGCCTGTTAGTTGGGTGACTGGGATGCCAGAAAAGTTGACGGTTGTAATAACTATACTGTCGCAGCCCAGCGAGGAAACGTATTGCTCAAAAAAAACACCTACTTCACTAGTATTGCACGAGTTGCGGAAGAACACGACAGTGTCGGACTGAGAGAAACTAACAGTTAGAATAACCGTGCTGTCGCAGCCGAAGCGGTTGTTGAGGTTTTGTACAAAAACTCCTGTTTTAGTAATATCGCAGCTACTACCAAACAAGCGCGTCGTATCGGTAGGGAAGAGGGCCACAGTAGTGATCACTACGCTGTCACAGCCGTTTGTTTGGCTGTAAATATTGGTAAACACACCTACCTGATTAGGATCACACGAGCCTGTATTGATGAGCGTTGTGTCGATGTCATAGACAGTGAGCGCGGTAACAATGATGCTATCACAGCCGTTGACGGTAGTCAAGGTGTCGCGGTAGATGCCTGAGGTCTTTTGGTAAGCGCCTTGCAACAAGATAGAGTCACCTTCGCAAATTTGCCTTGCCTGGTTAGTGGTATAGGGGGGGTTGACCACAGCGGAGGCGCTGCCGCTGACCACCGCCTGGCAGGTAGGAGTAGAGCCATCGGTGGCGCTCACCAGTCCGTAGGTAGTGTTTACTGTAGGAGCCAAACGGATGGTATGCCCGTTTTGGATGCCATTAAGCGGGTTGTTTTCCGCTCCAGCCGACCACACTACGTTGAAAGGGCCATTGCCCGAGGTTGTAAACGTTAAGGTAAGGCTGTCTCCTAAGCAAATGGAGCCTCCCCCACTAATCGATACCGTTGGCAAAGGAGCTACCTGTACATTTTGGCAAATGGGAGCGATAGAACCACAGGCATTGGATACTTGGACACACACCTGGCCGCTGGAGGCGTTGGTAAAATCTACCCTTACCGAGTCGTTAGCACCTGTTAGCACAGCCCCTGGGGGGACAGTCCAGGTGTAAGTAGTGCCCATCTGCACAGTGTCTAACGTGAACAAATAAGCACCGCCATTTGGACACACCGCGTTGGGGCCGCTCAGTTGTGGAGGGATGATGGGCTGTTGCACCACGATAGGCAAACAAACAGGCGGTGAGGCACCGCAGGCATTATTGGCTGTAACGCAGAGTTGTCCCGTAATCAGGGTATCCCACTTAATTCGGATAGAGTCCGGACTTATCTGGGTGATGCTGACCCCTGGTGGTGGTACCCAAGTGAAAGAAGTCGGCGCCGGGCTACCCACAGGTCGAACGACATAGATTTCCGTAGAATCGCCGCAAGGGTTAGGATTGCCCAGCAGTAGCGGTTGTTGTGGCTTGGCATAATCCGCCGAGACCGTTACGCAAGAGGTGTCTCGACAATACACGCCCCCTCGCGTATGGGTTACGATGAGACAATACTGACCCGGCTGGTCAACCTGAACGGTGGGTTGATTGGCTGGCCCGATGATGCCAGGGCCGCTCCAATTGTATAGCGTCAGACCGCCAAATTGCGCCGCTTGGTTGGTAACGGACATCGTGCCGTCCAGGGTTATTACTTTGTTCTGGTCACAGTCTAAGATGGCCGGCGGTTTGATGACGGCCTTCGGCTCCATGATGGCCAAAAAAAAGTTGATGATACTATCGCAGCCGCGATATCCTTTGCATACATGGTTGTAGCCGCCTGTTTGATTGTATTCTTCCCCACATACGATGTGCGAACCTGGAGCACACTTATTAATTTGAAAAAGCGGCGAGCTATAAGTAGGCACTGGGATGATACGACAAGTAACTACGCTATCGCAACCCTGATAGGTCTGGAAGGTGGTGTTGAAGGTACCTCCGGAGCTATAGGTATTGCCTGCACATTCTACGCTTTCACCGGCGCAGAGGAAGAGCTCTACTGTCGTCGCTTCCCGGCGTCCGATTTCAATATTGCGGCAGTTCTGATTATTACACGTCGGACTAGAGACGCACACTTGCACGGGCCCTTGATAGCTGGTGTTCCAGTTGATGCCTATGCTGCTCGTATTGTTGAAAGGGCCCACGAAAGTGCCGGCATTGGGTGGGTCGATGGTCCAGTTACCTGGTAAGTTGCTCGTCAATACACTAGGCCCAGCCGGCAAGCACACTAAGTTAGGTGCATTGACGATACGAGGCGCATTGCCGTTAATGACGTAATCGCAAATGGCACCAGCACAACCATCTATCATGAGAAAGTACACCTGGCCAGGCACCAGCCCACTGCCCGTTATATTGGCTTGCCCTCCAGGACTAATACCACTCACGCACGGCCCCATAAAGGTGAAGTTGATGCAGTCGGTTGAGCTGAGCACAGCTGCTTGCAGGCAGCTGCCCGAGGAACAACTCAATACCTCGAGGGTGAAAGAAACGGTGGTGGCATCGGCAGTGAAAGCAAACCAGTGGTTATTTTCAATGGTTGAACACCAATAAGGAGGAAAAGACTCGGGAGCACTTGGAGTTGTTGCTCCCTGATAGCAGTTTAGCGCCGATGGATTAGGCAGAATACACGCCGTCTGAGCGCTAGTGGAGGGAATAGGCGTAGAGCAGGGGGCCCCCATGCATTGGGCCTCTAATCGCGCTACAGAAAACAGAAGCGCCGCCAGTACGGCTGTAAACGAAAAGGCCGCGGCTTCCAACCGTGGCCAGAGCATAGTAGACAAACTCATAGCAGGTGTGTAGCAGAATAATTGTTTGAGCAGAAAAGTTAAACTTAGTTAGGCGTGTAAAAGTAGGTCTGATTTTTGAAATCATCCTTATTAGTGCATATGCAGAAGTAGAGCCAGTGATTTTAACTACCGCTGCTTAGGGCTATCCCGGCCAGTACCTAACTCCTTTTTTAGAAATGACCATGACGCTCTTTAAACGGCAGTTCGCCATAAAAAACCGCGCAGTACGGCCCCCTACTTTTCTTACTTTCAAAGTGTCGTCAGCCAGTCGAAGTGGGACAAAATACCTACGGTACACTTCCGTTGCATAGCTATTTTTGAGGGTCAATAATACACCCTACTACAATAAGTAATCTTGTCGCATCTAAAGCTATTATCCTGGCCTACAACATTACATCCTCTAAACGTACCGAGTTATGCGCTTTTTACTGCTCTTCTGTTTAGCTATCCTCAGTGTACGAGGCGTAGCGCAGCAACCCTCTAACGGGCCTTTTCCATGCCCTACACCTTTTCCTGGCGGAGCGCTCTATTGCCAGTCTGCTTGTATTTTGTGCAACTTTGACAGCATCAGCGACCAGGGCAATATCCTGTTGCCCATTTCGCCTTCCCAGCAACCGCCCGCTTTTACTTTTTGTGACTTTGGCTCCCCTCCCATGACGCTGGAGCGGCCGCGTTGGTATGGTTTTATTGCTGGTTCTGAAACGGTGGCTTTCTGGATCCGAAACTTAGGTTGTTCTTCGGGCTCGGACATTGAAGCAGCAATAGCAGTGGGATGTGAATTTCCCAATTTAGCAGTAACCTGTGGGCCAGTAGACCCGCTGAATCCGCTCGTCGTAGCCACAGGCCTGACTGTGGGTAAAGTGTACTATTTGGTGGTGGATGGCATCGACGGTGCCAACTGTCGATTTGATATCAGGTTGGCTTTAGGTTCTACTAAGGTGCCCTTGGGGGCTATTGACAGCATTCAAGGATTGAAACAAGTGTGTCCTCAAGCGACGACTACTTACACCTTACCGCCTGTTCCTGGAGCGATTTCATATACCTGGACGACACCACCCAATACCAAAATCAATGGCACTAATGCCAATGTTCTTACTGTGCCGGCTTTTCCTAACGCGCCCTCCACTATTCAGGTAGAATTTGCGAACCAGGGCGGCCCTATTTGCGTAACGGCCAACAGCGCCTGCGACACCCCCAAGAGCACGTGTATTTTTGTGAACAACCAACCTTTGCCTATTACGCAACTGCCTGACCTCCGAATATGCTTTGAAGAACTTCCTTTCTTCTGGGAAGAAGAGCCATTCACGGCTATATCCACACCAGGCACTTATGTGCTCACTTCCACTCCGTACACCTCTTATTTAGGCTGTGACAGTACCGTCCGGCAGCGCATCATTGCTCAACCGCGCAAACAGCGCATCCTGCCTCTCACGCGGCTGTGCAACGACGAATGCCTGGAAGTAAATGGCTTTCCCTATTGCGACTCAGGCAATTATCAGGAAACGATGACAGCCGCCGATGGCTGCGACAGCACTGTTATTTTTTCCATCCTCAAAGTACGTGCTCGAGCGGGCATTCAAAAACCCGACACCGTCAATTGCCGAAGACCCATTGTCACTCTTCGTGCCGATAGCCTGACGACAAGCGGAAATTCTGTTTTTTACAAGTGGTTAGACAATCTCGGCAATACCATTAGCACGACGAAGACAGCGAACGTCTCTACTGCCGGCCCGTTTTACTTCATCGTGAACAACGTCAGCGGCGGCATTATCTGTTCCGACACGGCAGAAGTAACCGTGCCGGTGGATGTGACTTTGCCTAATGCCAATGGTGGCCCCGACCGCGTCATCACCTGTGAGCAACCGGTAATCCAGCTGCAAGGCGTAGGTCCCGTTGGCCCACAGTACTCTTATTTTTGGGTAGCGCTTAATGGGGGCAACATAGTCTCTGGCAGCAACACCCTGAACCCGGTGGTCAATGCTGCGGGCACGTATCGCCTTCAAGTGACGAATGAAATTAACGGCTGTACTCAAACAGATAACGTGTTGGTTACCGCCACTACTACGCCTCCTACCGCCGTGGCCACGGGTGGGACGATTTCTTGTGCAGTGACCAGTACTACCTTGGACGTTACGACCAACGCTAACGCTCCCACCTTTACCTGGAGCGGGCCGGGCGGTTTCTCTTCCTCAGCGAAGAGCCCCACCGTCAGCGTAATTGGCACATACACCGTCGTTGTACGCGATGGCAACACCGGTTGCATTAACTCGGCTGTGGCTGTGGTGACAGGTGATACCCTGCGGCCTGGGGCCTCCGCTTCGGGTGGCGAGTTAAACTGCATCTTCCAACAGGTTACCTTACAGGGCAGCTCGCCAACCTCGAATGTCACCTTTGAATGGACTGGGCCAGGAGGCTTCGTCTCCTCTGCGCCCAACCCCGTGGCCACTTTGCCAGGCAACTATCTGCTAACTGTAACCGCTCCAAACGGCTGCACCAGCACGGCCATAGCCGTGGTTACTGAGAACACCACACCGCCTCAGGCTGGGGTCAGCGTTTCGGGCAATCTGAATTGCAAAAACGCTGCAGTAAATCTTATTGCCTCTAGCAACCTGCCGCCGTCTCAGCGTACTCACTTGTGGCGGCGCCCCGATGGCATCGAGTTCAACACCGGAAATACTCCGGTATTTGAAGTAGACCAGCCCGGCAACTACGTATTGGTTATTACTGACGAGGGTAACGGTTGCACGGCTAGCGCCACCGTTACCGTTATCCAGCGTCTACCCGTAGCAGTTAATGTCGAAAATGTAGTGACGGTGCTCTGCTTTGGTCAGCAAAACGGTGGCATTACAGTCTCGTCCACAGGGGGCAATGGTGTCTTCACTTTCCTGTGGAATACGGGAGACAACACGCCAACCCTGACTAATCTGTCGGCCGGTATGTACACCGTGACCGTTACCGATGGCGAAGGGTGTTCTGCTACGGCCAGCGTATCGGTCACTCAACCGCCACTGCTGACCGTATCTACAGCCAGCACACCTCAAGGCTCCAATGGCGCTAACGACGGAACCGCTACCGCCACGCCCGCCGGTGGAACGCCAGGCTACACCTACCTCTGGAGCACGGGTGATACCACCTCGCTCATCGAAAACCTTTTGCCTGGCGTCTACACCGTGACCGTTACCGATGCTAACGGCTGCACTGCCATTGGTGTGGCTAATGTCAGTGCCTACGACTGCACCCTCGATGCTACTGTTAGCGCGCAAAACACATCTTGTAAAGATATTAGCGATGGCTCTGCAGAAGTAATTGTTATTCAGGGTGTAAGCCCGTTCACCTATACATGGAGTACGGGCGAAACCACGCCTTCTGTTTCGAATCTCGCTCCTGGCACCTATACCGTTGAAGTAGTGGATGGCGCTAACTGTCCGGAGGTGCTCTCTTTTACCATTACTGAACATACGGCAGTGCTGGCCAACGCCAGTGCTGTAAACATGAGCGGTCCCACTTCCAACGATGGCTCAGCCACAGCCAACCCCAGCGGAGGAACCCCGCCTTATACCTACACCTGGAGCAATGGCGATACCACGCAAACCATTACTAAACTCTCTGCCGGCCTTTACACGGTAACCGTTACCGATGCCAACGGCTGCACCGCTACGCAAACAGTAGAAGTGCAGCCTGGTAATTGCGGCGTAACTACCAGTATGCTGGGTAACCCTGTCTTGTGCAATGGCGGTACCACGGGTAGCGCCTCTGTGGTGATTACCGGTGGCAACCCGCCCTTTACCTTCCAGTGGAGCTCGGGCGGCACGGCTCAAACAGAACCTAACTTGCCCGCGGGTACTTACACCGTAACCATCACCGATAGCAAGGGCTGCGAAGTGACAGACCAAGTAACCCTTAGCGAGCCACCTGCGCTAACTATCGAGGTACTTTCTACTACGAATACCGAATGCTTAGGCCGTCCTGAGGGCAGCGCTATAGTAGAAGCTCAGGGAGGTACGGGAAGCATCACGTACCAATGGAACAATGGTCTAACAGGACCAGAGGCCGCCGGCTTATCTCCAGGTACTTACACGGTAACGGCTACGGATGCTAACGGCTGCACCATTACGGCTCAAGCCACCATCCAGGTGACCGATGTAGAACCTCCTGTCATTGCAGGCGACTCTTTGGACGTCTTCCTCGGCCCGTCAGGCAGCATTACGCTCAACCAGCAAAATGTGCCTGACCTCTCCGTAACGGACAATTGCGCCGTTAAGACCGTTGCTTTTGAGCCTAAAGCCTTCAACTGCTCTCACGTCGGTCCACAGCAGTTGACCATTACCGCCACCGATGAAGTGGGCAATACGTCCGTCGAAACCATCACCGTCTTTGTGCGCGATACCCTGCCGCCTAAACTCACCTGCCCTAATAGCATTGTGCGCTGTTTTG
>JBEQAD010000095.1:0-10462 GCA_041640515.1 Saprospiraceae bacterium
ACCATGACCAAATACACCAGCACCAGCGACGTCCACAGGGCGAAGCTCATGGTGCCCAAGCCCTGTTCCTGTCGCCGCAAGTCGCCGCCGAAATGGAAATGCGCTCCCGTAGGCGGGCGCAGGGCCATGACCTTGGCTTTCACCTCTCGTGCCACCGTGCCCGTAGGACGCCCGATGACGGAGGCCGAAAATTGCACCGAGGGCAAACGGTCGCGGCGCTCCAGGCGAGTGGGGCCGAAACCTTCGCGCACCTCGGCAAACTGCCGAATGGCCACCGGCGTGCCCAAGGGGTTGATTAAGGTGAGGTTGCGAATGTCTTCCACACTGCGGCGGTTGAAAGCGTCGAGCACCACGCGGATGGGATACTCGTTGGAGCCATCGCGAAAACGCGCGTCAATATTTCCGCTAAAAGCCGTCTGGAGCGTCAGCCCCAGCTGGGCCATCGTCAGCCCATATTCAGCCATGCGCTGCCGGTCAACGACGACCTGCACCTCTGGGTTGCCGGCTTCTACGCTGGGTGTTATTTCCACGCAACCCGGCACCGATGCCATCACCTTCATCACTGCGTCGGACATAGCCAAAAGGCTATCCAGATCGGGGCCATTGATGCGCACTTCTATGGGCGCAAAGGAAAGCCCCAGAATATCAATCGGGTTAGCGCGTATTTGAGCGCCGGCGATCCGCTCTTCCAGTTGCAATTTGGCCCGGCGGGCGAAGACGTCGGTTGACACCCGGCGCGGCCGCGGATAGGGAGCCAGCTCAACTAGTATCTCGGCTACGTAGGGCGCGTTGAGACCAAACGACTTGGTGGTGGTGCCCACGGTGGTGAACAACCGCACCACGTGCTCTTGCTGGCGCAGCCAGTCTTCCACCTGGCGCACGGTGGCATCCGTCTGCTTGAGCGAGGCCGTCTTGGGCAGCTCCACTTCCAGCAAAAACTCGTTGCGTTCGCCGGCATCAATAAAAGCATTGCCAATGAAGCCAGCCGTTACCAACCACACAGCACCGCCCCCGAGGGCCAGCATAAGCAGCAGCACCGTCGCCTTGGAGCGCCAACTGCCCAGCGCCCAGCGCAAAGCCTCCACAAAGGAACCGGCCAGCCGTTCCAAAAACGCTTCGAAGCGCAGCACCACCCGGCCTGTCCAGTGGTTCCCCTCAAACCGATGCAGCCTGCCTACCCGTGAAGCCAACCAGGGCACCAGCGTGAACGATACCAACAGCGACATAAGGGTGGACACCAGCACCGTCATGCAAAACTGCCGAAGCAGGTTGGGCACAATGCCCGTGGTAAAGATGATGGGCAGAAACACCACAACGTCCACCAGCGTGATGCTAATGGCCGTGAAGCCAATCTCCTGGCGCCCGTCGTAGGCTGCTTGTACCCGGTTTTTACCCAGTTCCAAGTGGCGGTAGATGTTTTCAATGACCACAATGGCGTCATCTACCAAAATGCCGATGGCCAGCGACAGCCCCAACAGCGACATCATGTTGATAGAATAGCCCATCACCTTCATCATCACAAACGTGCTGACGATGGAAGTGGGAATAGATACCAGCACAATGGCCGCATTGCGCAGGCTGTGCAAAAACAGCAACATGACCAACGCCACCAACACCACGGCCAAAAGCAGGTCGTGAAGGACGGCGTCCGTAGCCTGCCGAATGAACACCGTCGAGTTGGAAATGACCTCGAAGCGCAATCCCTCCGAAGCATAGGTGTGCTCCAGCGCCTTCATGCGCTCCAACAACTGGCGGCTCATCTCCACCGCGTTGGCGTCGCCTTGCTTGCGCACCTCCAGCGCCAACACCGGCTCGTCGTTCGTGCGGCAAAAGACCTCCGGCTCGCGCACGCCGTCTTCCACGTCGGCAACGTCGTCCAGGTAAATGACACCGCCCTGGCGCGAGCGGCCCACGATAAGGCGGCGCAACTCGTCCAGCGTGCGAATTTTGCCCGATAGGCGCACGCGCACCTGCGTCTCGCCGCTGACCAGCTTCCCGGTCGGAAAATCCAAGTTAGAGGTCTGAATGACCTGCGCCACTTGCAGCAGCGACAGGCCGTATTGTTCCAGGCGCGAGCGGTTGATGTTCACCCGCACCTCGCGCGCCTCTCCGCCCAGAATGGTTATCTGCGCCACGCCGCGCACCTGTGTCATTTCAGGCAGCAGCCGGTCCTTGACCAGGTCGTAGAACTTGGCGCCAGCCAAGTTGGAGCGCACCGCCAAGCGCATGACCGGCAGCTCCGAAAGAGCAAACTTGTTGACCACCGGTGGGCGCACCTCGCGCGGTAGGGTAGGCAATATCTGAGTAATCTTGCGCTGCAACTCCTGCACCGCTTGGTCAATATCTACTTCCTGGCTGAGTTCCAGCGCGATGAAGCAAATGCCCTCGTTTGAGCCTATCTGGATGAGCTGCACCCCCTCCAGCGAGGCTACCGCATCCTCCAACGGACGCGCCACGGCGTTTTCCACCTCGGCAGGCGAAGCGCCAGGGTAAATGGCGGAAAGGGTAATGACCGGCGGGTCGAACTTGGGCACCAATTCAATGGGCAGGGTCAGATAACTGGTCACACCCATGAACATTAGCACGGCAAATACAACAATAACTAACGAAGGGCGTCGAATGGAAAGGGCGGTCAGATTCATCAGTGCTCGCGCCGGTGGTGATTTTGGGCGGCAAAACTAAGACGCTATTCCGCCCCGCGCCGCAAAAAGGCAAGGGGGCCAAAGCAATACCGCCCGGAGACCTTGCTGGCAATATCTCCGGGCGGTAAGTAACTGAAGCGTCGTAGCGTCCCCCAGCAGGTACTTCTGCCTGGTTTCAAGGTTTAAGAATGATGAGCCGCTTCGTACTAAGGATTTCGCCTTTGCGATTAGAGAGGCTGTACAAGTACGTGCCTTTATTGAAGTCCTCCAAATCGAGCAGAAGGGAGTACTTGCCGGAAGCCCAAAAGGTCTCTTTCCACACCACTTTACCTACCAAATTGAACACCTTCAGGGTGTACTCGTCGGAAGGGAGCTTGTTGCACTCGAAACGCACCTTGTCTACCGCTGGGTTGGGCAAGGCTTGGATGCTGGCGGCGGGGGCGTCGTGGAGGTCGGGCGCCACAAAGACAGTTATAGGCAGGTTTTTGAAGCGGACAGAGCGAATGGTGTCCTCGGTGAAGTTAGCTGTGACGGTCAAGAGTTCCTCTTTGTACTGATTGCTCAGAAAGCGATAGACCACAAAGGAGTCGGCGCCAGCAAATCCGCCAAAGGGCGTTCCGCCAAGGAAGGCGGTGATGTCAATCCAGAGAGGAAAGGAGCCAGCAATCCGCGCCTCCACAGTGTTACGGGTCTTGGTCACGCGCTTTTGGCGCAACACCGGAGTGAATTCTTTCGCATTAGGGATTTTTAGCTCACCCCAGGCGTCTACGGTGTCAGCGTTTTGAAAACGCACGCGAATGCGCACGGAGTCGAAGAGCTGCCCGCCGGGTATGCTCGAAATGATGCTGTCGAAGATGGGTGGCAGATCAGTAATGGCAAACGGTATAGTGAGATTGGAGGTCTGGCTATGTACGCTGAGGTAGTCCAATGGTGCACGGCGCTCGATAAGCGCGGGGGTATATCGCCCAACGGCATTAGGCACAAAGGGGATGGCCCCCCCACCGATGAAGCCCATGAATTCGAACTGCGCACTCGTTACGTTGTAGTAAGACTCGCCACCGCCAAAGGTTTTAATCAAGAGGTCGGCCCCAGGGAAATAGGCGGCATTGTTGCCCGCTGAGGCTGGCAGAAAAATGGTTTGGGTCGGTTGATTGGTTTTCAGTGCGGAATAGTCCCACTGTTGATTGGCGCCAGGTGGCGTGATGAGATTCAGAGAGGTCGGCGGAGTGAGGTCCTGCGCGTAACGCAGGGTGTCGCCAGCTGCAGGAAAATAGGCTGCTGTGATAGTAATTTGGGCAATTGCCTTCAGCCAGAGCATAGAAAGTACAGCGAGTAGCATTGCTTTCATAAAAAGAAATGAGTGTTTAGGGAAAAAGCCTGCAAAGTGCGGTGTCAAAGGTAAGATACCTGCTGAGGCTTTCAAGTTGCGTGGATGGAATAAAAAATAGCCTTCGACATCCTGAAGACGAAAAAATTCGCCTACCCTCAATAGCGATTGAGGTTAGAGGGCTTGAAGCTCGACCAGTTTGCGATAGATGCCGGCCTGCTGGATGAGCACCTCGTGAGCGCCGCGCTCGACAATGCGCCCACGGTCGAGTACGACAATTTCATCGGCATGTTGCACCGTGCTCAACCGGTGGGCAATGACCACTGCTGTGCGGTTTTGTAGGAGGCGATTAAGCGCAGCCTGCACGACTTGCTCGGATTCACTATCTAAAGCAGAAGTGGCCTCATCAAGAATAAGGATAGGCGGGTTGCGGAGCAGGGCGCGAGCAATGGTTAGGCGCTGGCGTTGGCCCCCGCTGAGTTTCGTGCCTCGTTCGCCGATGTTTGTGTCGTAGCCTTCTGGCAAGGCCGAGATGAACTCATGCGCATGGGCAGCTCGAGCGGCTGCTTCTATGTCGGCTTCAGAGACCCCCTCCAGGCCAAAAGCGATATTGTTGCGCACCGTATCGTTGAACAAGATGGCCTCCTGGCGAACGATGCCCATCAGGGCGCGCAAATCGCGCAGGCGCAGCTGGCGAATGTCGGTGCCATCGAGCAGGATTTCACCCTCGCTAACATCGTAAAAGCGCGCTAACAAGTCAGCCATAGTGCTCTTGCCCGCACCCGAAGGGCCAACCAGGGCTACTATTCTGCCCTTAGGAATGGTCAAATTGATGTGGCGCAGGGCGTAGCCCTCGGCATTGGGGTAGTGAAAAGAGACATTGCGAAACTCAATAGCCTGGGCAAATGCACTTACCGGTTGAGCGTCGGTGCGGTCGCGAATAGACACCGGTTCAGCCAGAACAGCCTCGACGCGCTCTAAAGCGCCCAGCCCTTTGCGGATGCTGTACGAGGCGACACTCAGACGCTTAGCCGGCTCAATAATGTTGTAAAAGGCGTAAAGAAAGGTGATGAACGTAGGTGCCGTCATAGCACCGATAAACACCTGACGGGCGCCAAACCACAAAATGATCGCCACCGCAACGATGCCCAGAAACTCCGATAGAGGCGAGGCCAAGTCGCGCCGACGGCTAATGCGAGTCAGTTGGGCGGCGTAGCGCGCATTTTCGCGCTCGTAGCGCGCTTGCTGCCAACGCTGGGCATTGAAACCCTTAATGATGCGCAACCCGCCTAATGTCTCTTCCAGCACGGCCGACACCATGCCCAAGTGCGCTTGCGCTGCATACGATTGCCGCCGAAGGGCCAACCCCACGCGACCAATAACTAAACCTGAGAAAAGCATCAGCAACAGGGCAAAACCCAATAGGGCAGGAGAGACGTAGAGCATAAAGGCCAAACTGCCCAGGATGACAATCGGGTCGCGTGCGACAGACTCCACCACTCCAATAATGCTGGTATCCACTTCTTGTACGTCCGCAGAAACGCGGCTCATCAGGTCACCTTTGCGCGCCTCAGAAAAGAAAGAGAGTGGCAGCTCCAAAATTTTGGCTACGACTCGATTGCGCAGATCGCGCACGACGCCGTTGCGCACCGGAGCCAAAAAGTAAAGGGACAGGTAGCGAAAGAGGTTTTTCCCCAAAAACGTAGCCACCAACAGCCCACATACCAGCAGCAGCGCCTGCTCCCGACCGCGCACGCGCACCAGCTCGGCAAAGTAGGCATTGACCGATTGCTCCACTGCCCGAAAGCCTGTAGCCTCGCGCAGGGCCTCTGGAGCTGGCGCCTTGCCTGGCATGTCGAACAAAATCTGAAGAAAAGGCTGCAGCACGGGGATGCTGACGATGAGGAACAGCGACATGAGCAGATTGCTGACCACGGCCAGCAGTAACAGGCGCTTGTAGGGGCGAAAGTAATGCAGCAGGCGGAGCATAGAAATGGCAGCGGTCAGCCACTCCTCAGCCACAGGCGGAACTTTTCTGTGGCAATGGCGCGGTGGCTGATGCGGTTTTTGATGGTTTCGCCCAACTCGGCAAACGTTTGGTCGTAGCCTTCGGGGATGAACACTGGGTCGTAGCCAAAGCCGCCAGTACCGCGCTTTTCAGTAGCGATGCGACCCTGGCAAATGCCTTCAATGAGTACTTCGCGACCGCCGAATAGACAGGCAATGACCGTGCGAAAGCGCGCGCGGCGGCTTTTGTGGCCGGCCAAATTAGCCAATAGCAACTGCAGGTTGGCCTCTGTGTCTTTGGCTTCGCCAGCATAGCGCGCCGTGTGTACGCCGGGAGCCCCACCCAGTGCTTCCACTTCCAGCCCGGTGTCCTCAGCAAAACAGTCGTAGCCGTAGTGTTCCTTGACGTAACGCGCCTTGAACAGGGCGTTGCCTTCCAAAGTAGATTCTGTCTCGGGTATGTCTTCTGTACAGCCGATGTCCCTTAAGGTTAGGATGCGGTAGTCGGGCCCCAAAATCTGCGCAATTTCAAGCGCTTTGTGTGGATTTTGCGTAGCAAAAACTAAGGTAGTCGTGTGTGTATTCATCAAAATCGGTTCAATTTGTGGGGCGCAAAGGTAAATCAGTTTGAAGCGAGCCATAGCACACACAGAAATACAGGTGGTAGTCAAATTCTATTTCCGCCTTTGCTCTACCTTGCGCCTGAGTTTCCCAGCCTGTGCATTATGGAGCACCATACCCTGACGGTTAGTCGAACGGCGCACTTTTACACCCTGGGCACCCCTAGCCTGCACGTGCGCCAGCTGTGGATTGCTTGCCACGGCTACGCCCAAATGGCTGCTGAGTTGTTGGAGCACTTGCGCCCCCTGAACGACGGCTCTCGCCTCATAGCCGCTCCCGAAGGGCTAAACTATTTTTACAAAAAAGGCTTTGACGGTCCGGTGGGCGCCAACTGGATGACCCGCTACTGCCGCGAGGAGGCTATTGCCGACAACAGCGCCTATTTAGAAGCTTTGCTGCACCGCTGTATGGCTGGCCTGCCCCCCGACGTGCGTATCGTCCTGTTTGGTTTTTCGCAGGGGGCTGCTACGTTGTGTCGCTGGGTGACGCGCTACCACCCACCCTTTCACGACCTGATTTTGTGGGCAGGCTTGCCGCCTGAAGACATCCGCTATCGCGACCATGCCGATTACTTAGCGGAGCGCAATTTGTACCTCTTTTTTAGTCCGGAAGACCCTTTCCTTACGCCTGAACGGCGAGAGCAAGTGCAGTACGTGGAGGCTCGCGAGGGTATCTTTTTTCACAAAAAGACTTTTCGAGGCGCCCACGATATCCCCACCGAGGCACTCTTAGCAGCAGCGGAAAATATCCGCTAAGGTAAGTGCTACCCATGGCAATTGCCTACCTTCGCCCGCTGCAAGACGCCTTTTGTGGCCAACAACACCTGTTGAACTACCCATTTTTATGAGCAAAGAGCTGCGCTTCCACGCTTTGGCCGCCGTCGTGCTGGCCGCGCTGACGTTAGTTTATTTCTTTCCTAATGCTTTTCAAGGCAGGGTACTGCCGCAGCCGGATAACCAGAAAGCCCGCGGTATGCAGGCGGAGATTCAGGCCTACATGAAGTCGGAAGGCAAGGTGCCTCTGTGGACAAACAGCGCCTTTGGCGGCATGCCATCCTACCAGATATACAGCGGCGCCCAGGGCAACCTGACCGCACCGGTGTTTCGCGTCTTGCTCTTTGGTACCGATATCATGACCACCATTTGGCCGCAAGTGTTGCTGGCCATGTGGTGCATGTACTTTTTTCTCATAGTGTTAGGGGCCGACTGGCGCGTTGGGCTATTGGGAGCGATAGGCTACGGAATTACTACGTACAACGCCGATATCATCGAAGCAGGCCACACGACCAAGATGATTGCGCTGGCCTTGGCTCCGGGAATGCTGGCTGGCGCAGCCATAGCCTTTCAAGGGCGCTGGCTCTTGGGTGGTGCGCTGTTGGCGTTGTTCACGGCCATGCAGGTGTACATTAACCACGTGCAAATCACGTATTATACGCTGATTCTCTTTGGCTTTCTCGTGTTGGCCCGCGGTGTCAGTGCTTTCTTAGAGAAAGACCTGGTCCGCTGGGGGCGGGCGGTGATAGCCTGCGGCATAGCGTTGGTTTTGGGTTTTGCAGCCAACACATCGCGCCTGTGGCCAACCTACGAATACAGCCAGGAGACCATCCGGGGGCGCTCAGAGTTGAGCAGCAAAAAGAGCAAGGGCGACGGTTTGGACACCGACTATCTTTTTGGCTGGAGCTATGGCATCGCGGAAAGCATGACCCTGCTGGTACCCCATTTTGCCGGTGGTGGTGCCGGGGAGTCGTATCGCCAGACGCGGTTGTACTCCTCCGTTGATCCGCAGTTTCGCAACCAGATCAGTGGCCTGTTCTACACGGGCGAGCAGCCTTTTGTGGGCACGGCCATTTACTTTGGCGCTGTCATTGTTTTCCTGGCCTTCCTGGGGGCTTGGTTGGTGCCAGGGTGGTTGAAATATTGGTTAATAGCTGGGGGGCTATTCATGCTTTCCTTGGCCTGGGGCAAGCATTTCTTCCTAAATTTTGTCTGGTACGACTACCTACCTATGTTTAAAAAATTCCGGGCGGTATCTATGGCGCTGGGCATCGCCCAATGGTGTTTTGCGGCCTTAGCAGCGCTGGGTGTACAGCATCTGATGAGTGCAGGTATTCCCAGAGAAACCAGGCAGCGGGCACTCCTCTGGTCGGCAGGCCTCACTGCTGTGCTTTGCCTGTCGGCGTTTGTACTGCACAACGAAAGTGGCCCTTACGATGCCAACCTGCCACCCGAACTGCTGAGCTTGCTTCGACAAGATCGCGCTGACTTGCTGCGCACCGACGCGTTGCGTTCTTTGGCTTTTGTATTGGCGGCGGCTGTTCTGCTCTGGTTCTACTTGCGCGGTGCGCTGAAGGCTGGGCTGACCGCCTGGATGCTTGTTCTGCTGGCGCTGGTTGATCATTGGCCTATCACCACGCGCACCCTGTCGTGGGATAAGTACGAAAGAGCAGGAGCAGGGCTAACGACGCCGAAACCGGAACCTTTCGATTTAGAAATTCAAAAAGACCCCGATACCCACTACCGCGTGCTTGACCTGTCGCGCGGAGGCATCACAGCGAATGCCATTACCTCATTTTTCCATAAAAGCCTGAGCGGCTACCATGCAGCCAAATTGCAGCGCTTTCAGGAAGTGGTGGACACGTTCTTAGGGGCCAACCTGAGCCAAAGCCTGCACTTGGTAGGTATGCTCAATGGCAAGTATTTGGTCACCCAGGAACGGCAAGTAATGCGCCTGCCCGAAGCCTGCGGCAACGCCTGGTTTGTGGCGCGCTTCACCATTGTACCCAATGCCGATGCTGAACTGCAGGCCTTGCGGACGCTCGACCCTAAGGTAGAAGCCGTCGTCCAGGAGGCCTATGCCGCACAAATCAAAGGCTGGACGCCGGTATTTGATAGCTCTGCTACTATCCGCTTGACGCGCTACCACCCTGACCGAATGGAGTACGAGTACTCCGCGTCTACAGACCAGTTGGCTGTCTTTTCTGAAATTTATTACCCGCCGGCCAAGGGTTGGAAGTGTTTTATCAACGGCCAGCCAGCGCCCGACTTTTTCCCGGCAAACTACTTAGTGCGCGCTATGCGCTTGCCTGCCGGGCAAAACATGCGCTTAGAGATGCGTTTTGAGCCGCGTTCTTTCTATTTGGGGGAAACGCTCTCCTACGCGGCCTCTGCGCTGCTGCTCTTGCTGCTCCTCTTGGCGATATGGCAATGGCGTCGCAGTCAACCGGTGCTTCGCAGCACACCGCTGGCTGACAACCCGCCGACACCGGCCAAAACCGCACCTGCGACCAGAGCAGCTGCGCGTTCATTAGGCTCGGGCGCTAAAAGCCGTCGGAAATAATCGCCGTGCCGGCTCAGGGCGCTATGTCGAACTGATATTCGACTACCTCGATACGAGGCAGGCCGTTGGCATGTGTGTTTTTGAAAACAACAGTGATGCGGATAGTCTCAGCTTTTTCCTTTTCCGTGCTGTCAAAAGTGACGTCCAGGCGACCTTTCTGACCTGGTTCAATGGCCCGACGCGGGTAGTCTACGCGCGTACACTCACAGGCATCTACCAGGTCAATCTGCACATTTTCACCTGATATGTTGGTGAATTCAAAAAACATTGAGCGCTTTTCGCCGCGCTTGACGGAGCCCAAGTCTATCCGTTTCTTATCCCAGCTAACGAAGGCGCCGGCTGAGGCAAGCGGTGCGGCTGGCGGTGGTGCTGGCGCCGTTGGTGGGGCGGGCGTTGGCGCCGTTGGTGATACTGCAGTGGTTTCTTTCGCCGAACGGCAGGCGAAGAGGAGGGTTAACAGTGGGAATAGCAATAGGAAGAGACGAGGCATGGTGTTTCGGTTTTTTTAATGAAACAAAAACTGGCAATA
>JBEQAD010000096.1:0-5907 GCA_041640515.1 Saprospiraceae bacterium
CAAAGCGGCGCACAGTGAATAGCGTAATACCACCCGACGCCTCAGTCTCTACGCGGCGATCCACGATGGCAACGGCCTCAGCCAGAATGGGTATTTCGAAATTATCGAACATAATGCGTTGAATACCGCCTACCTCGAGGGCTTCGTAAAGCTCTATCAAATTGCGCACTTCTACTGTAATTTCCAAGTTCAGTTGATGTTCCTGCAAGTATCGGTGAACGCGCTCAATAGCGGAGCGAATACCGCCACAAGCATCCACATGGTTATCCTTGATCATGATGCGGTCGTAAAGGCCCCAGCGGTAATTCTCGCAGCCGCCAATGCGCACAGCCCATTTTTCGAGAAAGCGCATAAGTGGCGTTGTCTTGCGCGTGTCGAGTACTTTCACGGGCAGGTCTCCTACTTCAAAAGCAAAGCGGCTGGCCAGCGTAGCAATGCCGCTCATGCGCTGCATGGTGTTAAGCACTAAGCGCTCACTCTGAAGTAGCGCACGGGTAAGCCCCTCTACTTCAAAAGCCGTATCGCCGTAGAAGATGTCATCACCGTCGGATTTATGCGGCGTAAAACGCGCCTCTGGGTCCAGGAAACCAAAGATGTATTTAGCCAATTCCACACCTGCTAACACGCCATAGTCCTTGATCTTTAGGACAGCTCGACTGCGGTGTTCTGGGGGAATAGTGGCCAATGACGTGTAATCACCGGCGCCGATGTCTTCGCGCAAGCCGGCGGCAATGAAGTCGCGGATGTGTTCATCCGTAATAGCAGCTGGTCGCATAGGTGCAGCAATAGTTAGCGGGTAAAAAGGTCTTGAATAAGAGAGGCGTGTTTTTTACAAAAAGGGGGACTCTGTGCCGCAACAGCATTAAAGCGAAGTCTCTGGTTGCCCTTGAAGCACTACGTTATCAATAAGACGGACGTCGCCAGCCCAGGCGGCTGTGCACGCCACAACGAAGGATGCAGCGTTTGCTGAAAGCACGGGCAGTAGCGTGTGGCCGTCAACAATGTCGAAATACTCAGGACGAAGCCCTGCCTGCCGCATCCGCTCAAAGGCGCGCTGCCGGAGACTGTCCGCGGTAACACCAGTGGCAAATGCTGCGCGAGTCTCTTCTAAGGTATGGAAGATGACCGGAGCTGCTGCGCGCATCTCCGGCGACAAGCGCAGGTTGCGGCTCGACATCGCCAAACCATCGGCTTCGCGCACTGTAGGACACATGACTAGCTCCACGGGCAAAGCCAACCGCCGTATCATTTCTCGTACAATAGTCAGCTGTTGAAAGTCTTTTTGACCCATATACAGCCGCTGCGGAGCCACAATGTCGAGCAAACGCTTGACTACCGTGACCATACCTTCAAAATGGCCGGGCCGAAACTTGCCTTCCATTACTTGGGTCAAATGGCCAAAATCCAACCGAACCGCAACGTCTTGCCCAGGGGGATACACCTCGTCCACGTCGGGCATAAACAGCGCCTGACAATGCACTTGTTGCAGAAGGGCTTGGTCGTGTTCCGGCATACGCGGGTACTTGCGCAGGTCCTCCGGATCGTTGAACTGTTTAGGATTGACGAAGATGCTTACCACGGATACATCGCCAGCAGCCTCTGCAGCGCGGACTAAACTCACATGGCCTTCGTGTAAGGCCCCCATGGTAGGTGCAAAGCCAATGGTTTTACCCGCCCGCCGCTGATCGGCCAACCATGCTTGTAGGTCAGCAGTTTTCTCAAAGACTTGCATAGCGCCTCAAAAATCCGCATTACCCGGATAACGCGGAAAGGCAATCACATCGCGGATGTTGCTCATGCCCGTAACGAATTGCACCAGCCGTTCGAAGCCCAATCCGAAGCCTGCGTGTGGACACGAGCCGAAGCGACGCGTGTCGAGGTACCAATAGAGCTCCTCCTGAGGGATATGCATTTCGTGCATCCTCCGCAGCAGAACATCGAGGCGCTCCTCGCGTTGGGAACCACCCACAATTTCGCCGATGCCAGGGAAAAGAATATCCATAGCAGCTACCGTAGGACCAGGCACACCTTCTGCGTGGTCATCCAGGCGCATGTAAAAGGCCTTGATACCTGCCGGGTAGTTAGTTAGAATAACGGGCTTCTTGAAATGTTTTTCCACTAAGTAGCGCTCGTGTTCGCTTTGTAAGTCGGCGCCCCAGCGCTCGATAGGGAATTGAAACTTCCCTTTCTTGTTGGGCGGAGAGTTTTTCAGGATTTCAATGGCCTCGGTGTAGGTCAGTCGCTCGAATCGATTTTCTACTACAAAGCGGATTTTATCCCGTAACAGCATAGGGGAGCGCTGTTCCTGCGGTTTGGTTTTGTCTTCTTCAACGAGGCGTTCTTCCAACAAGAGCAGGTCTTCAGGGCAGTAGTCCAAAGCGAAACGGCACACATACTGGAGCATAGCCTCAGCCAGGTCCATATTGTCCGTTAAGTCAGCAAAGGCCACCTCAGGCTCTATCATCCAGAATTCGGCTAGATGCCTCGTCGTGTTCGAATTTTCGGCGCGGAACGTCGGACCGAAAGTGTACACCTCGCCCAGCGCCAGTGCACCCAGTTCGGCTTCCAACTGGCCAGAGACGGTTAGGTTAGTTGGGCGTTTGAAGAAATCCTCGCTGTAGTCTACTTGCCCATCTGGCGTTTTGGGCACATTTTCTAAAGGAAGCGTTGTCACGCGGAACATCTCGCCGGCGCCTTCGGCATCCCTGGCCGTGATGATAGGCGTATGCAAATAGTAGAACCCACGCTCGTGGAAAAACTGATGCACAGCGTAGGCTAGCGCGTGGCGAACGCGAAACACTGCGCCAAACGTGTTAGTACGCATGCGCAAATGGGCGTTTTCACGCAGGAATTCCAAAGGCAGGCGCTTGGCTTGAAGAGGGTACCTTTCCAGGTCGCAGTCGCCGTAGATGACAAGGCTGTGGGCTTCCACCTCGACGCGCTGCCCCTTTCCCTGGCTTTCCACTACGCGCCCTTGGGCCCCGATGGCAGCGCCAAACTTGATGCGGTCTAGCGTTTGCTCGTCCAGCCGCTCGGGGTCAACCACTACCTGCAGGTGCGTCGCACAAGAGCCGTCGTTAAGCGCAATAAAGCGACTGTTTCGAAAGGCCCTTACCCAACCTTTTACCGTAACTTCCTGTCCAATAGGCTCTTTTCGCAGGATTTCTGCAACTTTCGTTCGTTTCATGATGTCGTGTGCGTTTCGCCAGCATCTGTTGTCTTTACCAAAACACGGCCCCGCCTACCGGCCCAGCCGAGAGGGCGGGCAAAGGTAGGCATGCTGGTAAATTATCGGGCAAAAGAAGGCGCTGTTTCAGGGCTGCGTTGTTGCTGCTGCAGCCTGGGCGAGCTTGGGTAGAAATACTTCAAGCGGACGAATAGGTTTACCATCTGCCCATCGGCCCAAGTAACGCTGGGCGGGTGAGTTGCCAAAGGCCACTTCACCCCAGCGACCGTGCCGAGTATATTCCAGCAGTGCGTCGCCCAATTTCCAGTAACAGTTGAAATCCACCTCATCCAGGCGGCCGACCTGCAAGACGCGCAGCGCAGTGTAGTTGCGCACACCGGTGTCGAAATCCAGGTCGTAGGCATAGGGTTCTGCGTGTGAGGCTTGAATCCAGCGTTGGCCATCAGTGTCGCGCCGATGCATGATGAAGTTGCGGTTAGGCGTGTGGATGGCTGTTTCAAAGACCAATTTGCCGAACTCATAGCCCACCACATAATCATCTTCACCCACAATAACGAGTAAGTTCAACTCAGCGGGCATGCCGGCGTAGTTCTCTAAGCGTGCACCCTTCAGCGGTCCCGTGCCGGGTTGAGCCAGTAGTAGGGCCGCCGGCTTGGGCAGATGATGCCGCGCCCAATGGACGCCGAAATGGGCTGCGATGACGCCGCCATAAGAATGGCCGAAGTAGCCTACGCCCTCCAAACGCGGACGCACATGATCGCCTGTTTGCAGCAGCGCCAGAGCATCGCGAATGCCTTTGGCGGCATAAGCTGGAAAACGATCGGGCGTCGGCAACAACAAGTTCTGCTGATAGCGCGGGTAAATGACAAGGTTGCCTTTACCCACCAAATGTTTAATCCATTTGCCGTACGCCATAGGATTGTAGGCTCCATAGCCATGTAGAAAAATGACCACATTGGCGGAGTCGGGCTTAGGATCGGCAGGCTCAAACAACCAGAAGCCATCAGGTCGCTGTGCAGCATCGTAAAAGGCCACGCTGTGGTGCTGGTAATCCGCTCCGCCCGGCCCTGAGGCTGGCTGTCCGGGATATGGCACCAGCTGCGCCGTTGAATAAAGTCCTCGAAACGTCAGAGAAACCATTAGCAAAAAGAGACGCATGCTCACTTAATTATGTCCCTTAACAGGAGGCGAAACCTTTCGTTCACGAAAGAAGAGACAAAGGAACGCCTCCAGAGCAGTCGTCGTATGGGCACAACAGAACAATTAAGCACGGCCTCACGTAGGATTTGTTTTTAGCGCCTACCTTCGCGCCATGCGAGGCTCTCTCTTTGTGTTGTCATTAGCGCTGACCATCGGGTTAATCGGGCTGTTACACTCGCCCTTGCCGTTGGGTCAGCAACGCCTTCCAGCATTAGGGTGCTTCTTCAATCCGTTCAGCGGTTTTTGGCGAAATGCCGAACCCCAGGAAGGGCCAAGGCTGCCGTCGGAAGTGCGCTTAACAGGGCTGCGCGGCGAGGTGCAGGTGGTGTACGACGATTTGTTAATACCTCACATTTTCGCTGAGAGCATAGAAGATGCACTGTGGGCGCAGGGCTATGTGACGGCTCAACATCGGTTGTGGCAAATGGATTTAGCGGCGCGTCGAGCGTCCGGCCGCCTCTCAGAGGTGTTGGGTGAGCGGACGGTGGAACTTGACCGCATGACGAGGCGGCGCGGATTACCGTTTGCAGCGGAAAACGCTGTGCGCGGTTGGCAACGCTCCGCCGAAGGCATGCGGCTCTTGGAAGCCTATTGCGCGGGTGTCAACACATGGATAGCCCGTTTGAAGCCAGCAGATTATCCACTAGAGTTCAAGTTGTTGGGTTACGCACCAGAGCCGTGGTCACCTCTGAAAACCGCCCTCATCGTAGAAAACATGGCCGAAACACTGTGTGGTGGAGAGAACGACTTGCTCTCGACCTGGGCGTTAGAGCAACTTGGACGCCAAACTTTCGACGAACTGTATCCAGAGTGGAACCCACGCCAGCGGCCCATCGTGCCTGACACTGGCCAATGGCGCAATATCCGCGGCTCGCTTCGAGAGCACCATCTGATGCCGACGGGAAGGCTCGGAGGGATCGCGGCCCCTATCGAAGACGATTTTTTGCTTGGCTCGAATAACTGGGCTGTAGCGGGTAGCCGCACGCGTTCTGGCGCGCCTCTCCTGTGCAACGACCCCCACTTGACGCTGTCGCTGCCCTCTATTTGGTTTCAACTCCAACTATGGACGCCCACAATGAACTGCTATGGCGTGTCGCTCCAAGGCATTCCGGGTATTATCATCGGCTTCAATGAGCACTTGGCCTGGGGTGTAACCAACGCTGGCCACGACGTAGTCGACTGGTACCACATCCAGTGGGCTAATGCCGCTCGAACGCGTTACATAGTAGATGGAGAAACTCACGAGGTGCGGTGGCGCGTGGAAAAAATCAACGTCCGAGGGTGTCCCCCCCTGTTGGATAGCGTGCGCTACACCCTCTGGGGGCCCATGCCTTATGACAGCCAGCCCGACCATCCGCTGTACAACTACGCTTTGCGCTGGATAACGCACGACGAGCCCGACCCCAACGAAATGCGCTCATTTCTACTGCTAAATTTGGCCAAAACCTACGATGACTACCGAGCCGCCATCGCCTCGTATGAGGCGCCAGCGCAAAACTTTGTTCTATGTACTAAAAGCG
>JBEQAD010000096.1:5917-10448 GCA_041640515.1 Saprospiraceae bacterium
GTGCAAGGCAAGCTACCCGCGCGCCGCAAAGAACAAGGACGCTTTCTACTCGATGGCAGCCACAACGCCTTCGCGTGGCCAGGCTTTATCCCGAAAGAGCACCTGCCTGCCCTGCGCTCACCTCAGCAAGGGTTTGTCTTTTCGGCCAATCAACACCCTACCCCACCCTCCTACCCCTATTATTACACCAGCCGTGACTTCGATGATTATCGGGGCCGACATCTTTACGACCGCCTGACAGCCTTACAGCAGGCCACTGCCGACAGTATGACCAGTATTCAACTGGACAATTACAGTCAACGCGCCGCCGACGCACTGCCAGTGCTGCTGCAACTGCTCAACCGAACCGTTCTCGACGACGAAGGGAAAAAATGGCTCACCGATCTGGAAACCTGGGACTATCGCTACGACACCCACGCTACCGCAGCACCTCTCTATGAGGTATGGTTCGATACTTGCTACGTGCGCACGTGGGACGAAATGCTGGACAGCACCGGCCAAAAACAACTTCTCCTCTTGCCAGAGCGCTGGCGATTTATCGAATTGCTGGAAAAGGCGCCCACACATCCTTTCTTCGACCGAAAAGACACGCCGCAGCGAGAGACTGCTGCTGACATCGTTACAGACGCTTACCTTCGAATGCAGAAGTTTTTTCAAAAAAACCCAGACAAACGCACTACTTGGGGCAAATTTCGGCCTGTGGTAGTGCGGCATCTGGCTCAAATAGATGCCTTTAGCCGCGAAGTAACAGTAGGCGGTCACAGCACGGCGCTCAATGCGCTCTCGCGCAATCACGGCCCATCGTGGCGCATGATAGTGGAGATGGGCAGTGAGGTGCGCGGGCGAGGCGTCTATCCCGGCGGTCAGTCGGGTAATCCGGGCAGCCGTTTTTACGACAATTTCTTAGACACCTGGGCGAACGGGCGCTATTTCGACCTGCTTTTTTTGAAAAGGCCTGAGGACTTGCCCGCAGCACGCACTTTCACCCGCCAACTACTTTTACCACAATGAAGCATACCTTTTGGATAATTGGCTGGCTATGGGGTTGGGGAATACTCTGTCAAGTGGGTTGGCTGCCGTGGTGGGCCTTAGCCGGAATAGGTGCTGTAGGCGGCTGGTTGTGGGCAAAAGGGAACGGCCACAGCTTTTGGAGTGGCTTTTGGGGCGGCTTTCTGTTGTGGCTTTTTTTTGCGCTGCTGCGCGATGTGGCCAACGGAGGCATACTCTCGGCGCGTGTGGGAGCGCTATTTTTGGGTCTGCCTCGCTGGGGGCTGCTAGGCGTTACCGGCCTGTTGGGCGGCCTACTCAGCGGTCTTGGGGTATTTACTGGTTACCGGGCGCGGGTGTGGTGGCAAAGCCGCTAAAAAACCTTGTCGGTTAGCTGGATGTGAAAATCTTGCATCAAGAGCCCTCGTTTGAGTTTTTAACGGTTCTAAATCTTACAAAAATAGGGCAAACCCCGCCGCCCAATCGCACACAAGAACACCGCCGCTGCGTATTTTTGTTATTGTTATTATGGTGGCTCGGTACATATGGGTGCTCTTGCTGATGCTCGGCATGCTGGGACAAACCTTCATCCGAGGGGCGTTAGTACTGCATTATCGCTGGAATCGAGCGGCTTACGCAGCCTACTGCGAAAACGCTAACCGGCCCGAGTTGGACTGCTATGGCAAATGTCACTTGAAGAAGCAAATAGCCATAGCGGATGCCCAGGGTAGATCTAGTCAGGCGGGCGCAATCCCTGCTTTTTTCTTTACTTTGAAAGATAACCTGCTGTTTTGGAGGCCTTCAGTCTTTTGGCTGCTGAGCCAATCAGCTGAGCCAACGCGCCAAGATTTCGCCCTGTTGACGGTGGGCGTATCTCGAGGTTTTAGTTGGGGCGTTTTTCATCCGCCTTGCTGTGCAGTATTTAGCCTAGCTCGATAGCGCATCCTCGCGACTTTGTAAGTCGTTGAGGTTCAACGTACTGCATATACCACTAAAACCTTTTTCTTATCATGCTACTACTGCGCGTTATGCTGCTCGCGAGCAGTGTTTACTGGCCTGCCTTGGCTGCTGGCTGCGACATTTGCGGCTGCTCGAGCGGCGCAAACACCTTTGGGCTCTTACCGTTAGTACAGCGTTCTTTTATCGGCGTGCGGTGGTACGAGCAGATCTATCGTACCACGGCCCATGGAAGCGCTCCAAACAGCCGGGAGTTTTTTCATACGGTGGAATTTTGGGGGCGCTGGATGCCACATCCACGGTGGCAGATGCTTGGTCTTATACCCTTTCAATATCACTCGCGGCGCTTTGATGACGGCTACGAGCAACGCCTCCACAGCCTGGGGGATGCGTCCTTGTTGGTGCAGTTCGCCTTGGTAGACCCTCGGCGGCAGGCGCTGCGCCGATGGCAACATGCTTTTCAACTCGGGCTTGGCCTCAAGATGCCTACCGGTGCCACACAAATTCGCGACCCGTTGCGACCAAAAGAACCCCTGCCTGTAGCACTACAACCTGGCTCAGGTAGTGCTGACGCACTGTTCAGCGGGCTTTACGCTATCCAGCGAGGCCGATGGGGCGCTAGCGCCGATGGCATCTTCCGGGTCACGGGCACTAACAGCAACGGCTATCGCTTGGGGCCGCGCTGGAACAGCGCTGTTCGAGTATTTCACATCGCTGGCTCCGGAACCGTCCGTTGGATACCCTACCTCGGCACTCAGCTGGATCACCGCGCTGCCGATAAGGCTGCCGGCGAACACCAGCCGGAAACAGGCGGCTGGGCTGCCCTGGGCTTTGCCGGCGTGGAAGTGTTTACGCAAGGCTTTTCTCTTGGCTTAAGCGGTTCCCTGCCGATAGTGCACCACATGGCCGAAGGTTTCGTCGCGCCAAAGCACCGCATTGCAGTCAGCGCAACGGTCTTGTTGGGCCACCCTACAAAAGCCAAAGGCAAACTACCTGCGCCACCTTTCTTTTTTAAAAACATTCAAGAAAACATTTCAACTATAGAACAATGAATCCGATAAGTCTATCTTTAGAATATGGACTGAGCTTTTTGGCGGCTGCCGTCTGTGCGTTTTATGGGCTGATGGCTCTTAGCCAACTCATAGTAATAACCGTGCAATGGGTAGATAATCGACCCGTAAGCCGACCCGTTGTTAGCGCGCTGAAGCTGTCTGTTGAGCGCAGTGTACTTGGTGGCCTGGTGTCCGTGCTATTTTACACCCAGCCCTTTTGGATAAGTCTGGCGGTTTTCTTTTGCAGTGTGGTCTTCTTTCTAATTTTTTCTATCCGTAAAGAACTAAAGGCGCTGGCCTCTAATATGCCGCTTCTGTTATCAGCAGGAGTGCTCTGGCTATCGCCTATTTCAGGCTTTACTCAGGGCGGTGCTGCGTTGGACAGCATCGTGGAATGGGAAAAGAGCGCTTGGTTGCGACGCCAAGCGGCCTTGGAGCGAGGCCTGTTGAGCAGTGCCAACAACCGCTCTGATATCCAGTATTGCCGCGCGCACTGGACGGTAGACCCAGCCGTGCGCTACATCAGCGGCTCCATTATGACGGTATTTGAACCTTTGGAGGAACTTGACCGGCTGGAGTTCGACTTCTCGGCAACCCTCTCCATGGATAGCATCCTGTACCGAGGTAAGCCGTTGACCTTCAGCCAGCAAGGCGAGGTGCTAACGGTGCACTTTCCTCATGCCTTACCGCCTTTTTTGCGCGACTCTGTTGTCTTTTATTATCAGGGCGTGCCGCCCTCCACTGGATTTGGTTCCTTTGAAACGGCTAAACATAACGGAACGCCCGTTTTGTGGACGCTTTCGGAACCTTATGGAGCACGCGACTGGTGGCCCTGCAAGCAATCCCTCAATGATAAAATAGATTCCATAGACATCTACATTACCACTCCAGCAGCCTACCGAGCGGCCAGCAACGGCTTGCTCCAATCGGAAATCGTCCATGACAGCTGGCGGACGGCGCACTGGAAACATCGATACCCCATTGCGGCGTATCTGGTCGCCATTGCCGTCACTAATTACGAAGACTTCGAAGCGCATGTAGCTATAGGTCAGGATAGTGTACTGATAGTCAACTACGTTTATCCAGAAAGCGCAGCGGCTGCTCAGGCCAGCATGAGCTACTTGGCAGACCATTTGCGGTTGTTTAGCGAACTCTTTGGCCTCTACCCTTTTGCAGCAGAGAAATATGGCCATGCCCAGTTCAACTGGGGCGGTGGCATGGAGCACCAGACCATGTCTTTCATGGGGAGCTTTGGATACGAATTGGTAGCTCATGAATTGGCTCATCAGTGGTTTGGCAACAAGGTAACTTGCGGCTCTTGGGCAGACATTTGGCTCAACGAAGGTTTTGCTACGTACTTGTCGGGGCTGTGCTACGAGCGCTTCTTGCCACAGTATTGGCAGAATTTCAAGCAAGGGCGCATCAGTAGCGCTACCTCTCAGCCAGGAGGGTCTCTCCGTGTGAACGATACTACTAACGTAAACCGCATCTTCAGCGGACGGCTTAGCTACGCCAAAGGTGCCATGGTGCTAGAT